>JAKFVC010000179.1 GCA_021732415.1 Planctomycetaceae bacterium | reverse complement strand
TCTCCCCGGGGTACCAGGGCGAGGGGAGCGAAATCAATGAAGTACCGACGCGAATTGTTAAGCGACATTCAGCAAACACAGCCACGGCAAACATTTCCAGACATTTTCCATAGATCTTTCAGACTCGAATCGAGGAGCGCTCATGGTTCGTTCTTGTAGATCCGCGCGTATGCTCGGACTGTGCAGTCTCTGGACCCTGCTGACCATCGTCGGCTGTGCGGATCAAAAGCCCGCCGGCACGGGCGGTGCTCCTGCCGGTGGCGGGACGACCTCGGCCACTCCCACGCCTGCTCCCAAAGCGGCCGGCGGAGTCCGGCGCATCATTTTGATGACCAACGGCAACTCTCCGTTCTGGGACGCCGGTCGAGCCGGATTGGAAGACGCTCAAGTCGAACTGAAACTGGACGATGTGGGGCTCAAGGCCAGCCTGGAAGTCAACGACGGCACCATCGGCGGCCAGATTTCGAAACTGCGTCAGTACAATAGCCAGACTGATATCGCCGGGATCGCGGTGACCGCGATCGATTCTCAGAACGTGAATCTCGCCGAAGAGATGCGGGCCCTGAAGAAAAAGGGGATTGCCGTCATCGCGTTCGATTCGGACCTGGACCGCGAGAAATTCCGTGATGCCCGCACCGCGTTCATCGGCACTGATAATACGCTGGCGGGGAAAGAACTCGGCCGGTGTGTGCAGCAACTCGTTCCCGCGGGTGGCGAATATGTCACTTTTGTCGGTCTGTCGAGTGCCGGTAATGCCAAGGAACGCATCGCCGGATTTGCGGCGGGCGCCGGCGACAAATTCAAATCGGCCGATGCCATGTCCGACGATTTTGATCGCACCAAGGCGAAAGAAAACGTACGTAACGCCATCAGCAATCACCCCACTGCGAAGATCCTCGCTGGTATCTATTCCTACAATGCTCCGGCGATCGTAGATGTCGTGAAAGAGCTCGGAAAACGCGACGAAATCAAAGTTTTGTGCTTTGATGCCGAACCGATTGCCATTCAGCAGATGGGGCAGGGGCAGATCGATGCGATGATTGTGCAGAATCCCTATCAGATGGGATATCAGTCGGTCAAATTTCTGAAGGCATTGATCACCGACGATCACGCCACCGAGAAGGAAATGTTCCCCAAGCTGGGCGAACCCGAGGGAGATATCTTCGACACTGGATTGAAGGTCGTCGTGCCGAATGCCGAAAGTCCGATCAAGAACGACGGATTCGGTCCGAAGACGGAATTCCTGACGCTGGATGTCTTCCAGACGTGGTTGAAGAAATACAAACTGGCGGGATCGTAGTTTCTTCGTAGGCGAGCGTCCGGCGTAAGCCGGATGGTTGTTATACGCTTGATAAATCGTTCAACGCCCAAACAAAATGGTCCTGGTTACGATCCAGGATTTAAATTCGGCGAGTTGGTAGAGCAATGTCGCTAACAACCATCCGGCTTACGCCGGACGCTCGCCTGAGTTAGCCTTAGTTCGTCCCCAGGTATTACCAAGCAATGTTGCGACAGCGTCATGAGTTAGGGTTGCTGGTTGCCATTGCGATTTGCGTGATCGTGACTGCCCTGCTGGATTCTCAGCACAACTATTGGAACAACCCCCGCTCCAGCGCGATCGATATCGTCCGGCAGACCTCGTTGCTGGGAATCTTCGCGCTGGGGGCAGCAATCGTCATCATCGCCGGCGGCATCGACCTCTCGAGCGGTTCGGTGATCGCTTTTGGTGGTACGATCTGCGCCACGATCATGTTTGCTCTCGACAAAGAGAACATGCTCGCGGCCCAGCCGATCAGCAAAAGTGTGATTGCGATCGCGATTCTAGGAACGATGTTCGTTGGCTTTTTGATCGGCAGCCTGCACGTCTGGTTGATTACGGTGATCGGGCTGCCTCCGTTTGTTGCGACCTTGGCAACGCTGGTTGGACTGCGCAGTTTCGGCCGCGCCATCGTCGAAAACGTCACGCAACGCAGCACTCAAATCCAGATCTATGATGAGGACTTCCGCTACCTGGCGACATCGGTCTGGATCCCCGCAGTCATCTTCCTGGTGCTGGCCGGCCTGATGTGGCTGCTGATGAGTCGTACCGTCACCGGTCGGCATTTATACGCCTTGGGAGGCAACGAACAGGCGGCCAAGCTGAGCGGCATCCGGACCGACCGCATGAAATGGCTCGCCTATTGTTTGAGCTCCATGTTGGCGGCGGTGGCCGGGATCCTGTACATCGGCGATCAGGCGGTCGCAGATCCCCAAACCTTGGGACGCGGCTACGAACTCAACGGCATCGCCTCGGCGGTTGTCGGCGGCTGCAGCTTGCAAGGTGGGGCGGGGACGATCACGGGCACGGTGCTCGGTGCGTTTTTCCTGCGTGTCGTCGTGGACGGAGTCGCCAAGATCATCAAGACCGGTGCTGACGTCTACGAAGGCCTGATCGTGGGCGTCGTGGTCGTGGTCGCCGTCGCCTTCAATCAATTGCGAGCAGGCGGCAGTCGACGACGGCAGCTCTTCCCAGGCGCGCTGGGACTCGTCAATATCTTGAACTTGGCGCTCCTGACCGGGGCGCTGACTGCTCTGATGGGCCCGAAGCTACTGGGGACAATACTGCCCGTAGGAGCCAATGTCTTAGGGATGGGAGCGGGCGTGGCCGCCCTGGTTTTGCTGTCCACGGTGGGTGTGTTGGAACGCCGGAAATAGGTAAAGATCAGCCAGTTTGATTCATTCAAAAAAAGGACTCTGGCTCCCCTCGCCCTGGTA
>JAKFVC010000010.1 GCA_021732415.1 Planctomycetaceae bacterium | reverse complement strand
TCATTACGGCGGGCAGCAATCTCCAAACGAGTGAATCGGGGACAGCGGTCTCCTTCACGGCGGTGCTCAATACGAAACCGACTACCAATGTGTCGATCAATCTGACGAATAGCAACCTGGATGAAGCCTTCTTGTCGGCATCGTCTCTGGTGTTTACTCCCTCGAACTGGAACATTCCCCAAACCGTGACCGTTACGGGTGTCGACGATCTGGTTGTGGACGGCAACAAGTCTTATCAGATCGTGACCTCGCCGGTGGTCAGTAGCGATGGTCATTTCAGTGGTTTCAATCCCGCCGACGTCACGATCACCAATCTGGATAATGACAAATCAGGAATCACCGTGACCCCTACGGACGGGTTAGTCACGACCGAACAGGGGGGAACATCTTCGTTCGTCGTCTATCTCAATAGCCAGCCGTCATCAAATGTGACGATCAGCTTGAGTAGTTCGAATACCAAGGAAGGGACTGTTTCGCTGTCGACACTCCTGTTTACCCCGACGAACTGGATGGTGTCCCAGATCGTCACGGTGACGGGGGTCGACGATCATGTGGTGGACTCGAACAAGACGTATTCGATCGTACTCAACCCGGCATTGAGTACTGATCCGGCTTATGCGGGAATCAATCCTGCGGACGTCAAAGTGATCAACACGTCGATTCCTGACTTGAATCCTACCATTGTGCTGTTGGGAGGATCTGTGTCGGTGTCGTCCGAGGGAAATGCGATCCTGCTGGATACGAATGCCCAAGTGTATGACCTCGATTCGCCGTTCTTGAATCTGAACGGCGCCCGGCTGGTGATTGCTCTCAGCAGCAACGGAACTTCGAACGACAAGCTGTCGGTGCTCGATGAAGGTAAAGCGGCTGGCAAGATCGGTGCTCCGTCCACTGGTACGATCACCTATGGGGGTGTCACCATTGGAGCTCGTTCTGGCGGGAGCGGGACGACGCCGTTGACGATTACGTTCAACAGCAAGGCCACCATGGCCATGATTCAGGAAGTGGTTCGCAACCTGCAATTCCAGACCAGTACGGCGAACAAATCGGCTCTGGATCGTTCGGTCACGTTCCAGTTGAAGACGTCGAATGGCACGACGAGTAATACGGCGAGCAAGGTGATTCATGTGACGACGGGTGCGCTGCCACCTGTGATCAATCTGGGATCCGGCACGCTGTCTTATAAGAACAAATCGGGATCGCAGCTCATCAGTCCGACTGCCTCGTTGACCGACCCGGATTCGCAGGTCTTCACGGGTGGCAAGCTGACGGTCACAATGGGACCCGGCGCGGTGGTCGGGGATACGCTGCGGATTCGCCGGCAGGGGACAGGCTCTGGTCAGATTGATGCCGCAACTGATGGCACGGTCAAATTCGGGAAGACTGTGATTGGCTCGTGGTCGGGCGGTACGAACGGCAGAGCGCTGGTGATCACGTTCAAGTCCACGGCCTCGCAAGCGGCCGTGCAGGCCCTGATTCGCGACATCACGTTCGAAACGTCCCTGACAAATACCTCGCTGGTGGCCCGCACGGTGAATTTCCAGTTGACCGATGGCAAGGGCGGATCGAGTGCGGTCGCGACCAAGACGATCGCCGTGAACTGAGCCGCTGTTTCTTGAGGCTCTCTTTGGCCTCAGTGCGAACTCGAGTCGCAAAACAACATTGACCAGGTGAGCCGGTGCCTTACGGTGCCTGGTTCACGTGCTTAGAATGTTGCTTCGTCATTCTCAGTTCCCTTGTCCCTCGCACTCGGGCAGCACCATGAAACTCGGCTTAATCAATTCCGCATGGGCTCAAGCGGGCAAAGAGACCGCCTGGGGCATTCAGCAGACGAAGGCTCTGGGATTTGATTCGATCGACATATTTGCCGATCCGCTCGATATCGACGTTCGCGAACGGCGTCTCATCAAGCGCGAATGTGATCGACAGGGATTGCCGATCGTGTCGATCGCCTGCGTGGCTGTCGGACTGATTGATTTCAATCCCAGCGTGCAGCGTTTCAGCGTCGATCGGGTGAAGGCGTATCTCGACCTGGCCTATGAATACGAAGCCCGCAACGTCCTGCTGGTGTTGGGCGAATACATCTGGAATCGCGAAGTCATTCCCCCCGCCGAGCAATGGCGGATCGGAGTCGAAAACTGCCGCCGCCTGGCCGACTATGCCGATTCGCTCGGGTTGCAGATCGCGATGGAACTGGAACCGTTTCACCAGTCGTTGCTCAATACGGTGGACAGCATGTGCCAGTTCATTGACGACGTGAATCAACCCGCGCTGCAAGCCAACATTGATATTTCACACTTGCGGCTGATGCACATCGCCCCCGAAGAATTACGGAAGCTGAGAGGAAAAGCCATTCACGTGCACATCTCGGATTGCGACGGCAAAGTGCATGGAGATTTGCCGCCGGGGCGTGGCGTCGTCGATTTCATCCCTTATTTGAAGGAAATCAAGGCTCTGGGTATCGACGGGGCGATCTCTATCGAGCTGGAGTACTCACCCGAGCCGGACAAGATTCGCGATTGGGTGGAGGAGGCTTATCGGGAGACGGATAAGTTACTGCAGGCTGTGGAACTGCGGGGGTAAGACAAGGGTCGCAAAGACAGAAGCCACAGTGAAGCGTTAGTGGGATAACGTGGGATTAACTCTTCGTACTTATCCCGGAGGGATTAAAGAGGGTAGCCGGTGGTTGAGCGTAGCGACACCACCGGAAACGGTAGACGATCGATTCCGACCCTGAAGGGGTCGCAGAATCGTTAATCTGCGACCCCTTATAGCATTTCCCCAGCTCTAGTGATTGGCTGCCGTGGCGATGCGGGACACTCCCTCGATCCCGGCAATTGACACGGCAGCAAAGCCAATCACGCGCGCCGATTTCTTTCAATCT
>JAKFVC010000344.1 GCA_021732415.1 Planctomycetaceae bacterium | reverse complement strand
GGCCCCTCTCCCCGGAGTACCAGGGCGAGGGGAGCGAATTTCATTATCGCGCTCCCGGCTAACTCGTACGGCACCGATGTTCCTCCTCAACGACACCATCGCCGCCCTCGCCTCCGCCGCCGGACCGGCGGGGCGCGGCATCATTCGTTGCAGTGGGCCCGATGTCGTCAACAGGTTAGATCACCGGTTTGTCCCGCGTGATGCATCGGCCTGGTCAACCTGTTCCATTGCCTCGCGCCATTCCGGTCTGTGGCGTCTGCAATCCACCGGACGACAAGTCCCGATCGACGTCTATCTGTGGCCCAACCGCCGCAGCTATACCGGGCAGCCCCAAGCCGAGCTGCACACCATCGGGTCGCCTCCCATTTTGGAAGCCATCCTCGGCGACTTGTTCGAAGCCGGAGTCCGGCCCGCCCAAGCCGGCGAGTTCACCCTCCGGGCCTTCCTCGCCGGTCGAGTCGATCTGTTACAGGCCGAAGCCGTCCTGGGGGTGATCGACGCCGCAGATCATGTCGAATTGCAAACTGCGCTGGCCCAACTCGCGGGGGGAATCTCACACCGGCTCAGCGAACTGCGTGTGGAATTTCTCGATCTGCTCGCCGATCTGGAAGCGGGACTCGATTTCACCGAAGAGGGCTTGGAATTCGTCTCGCGCGAGGTTCTCGTCGAACGAGTGATTTCAGCCCGTGACGAACTCCAAAAACTTCTCGCCAGCACCGAGACTCGCACACGGCACGCGGCACGTTCGCGCGTGGTCATTGCAGGTCCACCCAATGCCGGCAAGAGCACGCTCTTTAATGCCCTCGTCGGACGCTCCGCGGCATTGGTCTCACCCATTGCGGGGACGACGCGTGACTATCTAACGGCCGAAGTCGACTGGCACGGAGTCCCACTGGAACTGGTAGACACTGCCGGCCTGGAAGAAACCAGCGATGCGATCCTGCAAGTCGCGTTAGAACTGCGGGCAGGGCAGATCAAACAAGCCGATCTCATCCTGCAATGCACGGCCGCGGATGATGTCCAACTTCCGAAAGCGATGGCAAATTTTGATGCCCAGCACGCGCTGCACGTGATCACAAAATCGGATGCTGCCCAGACGTTGGATCTGGCTGAGAATCCGTCTCGAATCAAAATCTCGGCACTGACTGGTGAGGGTCTGCTATCGCTGAAATCCAGGGTCGCCGAATTGCTCAGTGATGAGCGTGACGGAGAGACTCACATTCTGGGTAGCAGCGCGGCTCGGTGCCGAGACAGCCTGGAACATGCCATTGCGGCCTTATCACGTGCCGCGAAACTGGCGGAGGCTGATGGCGGGGATGAGTTCCTGGCGACTGATGTTCGCGAGGCGCTAGATGAACTCGGTAAGATCACCGGGGCGTTCTACACCGACGATTTGTTGGATCGGATTTTCAGCAAGTTTTGTATCGGGAAGTAATCGTCAGGCGAGCGTCCGGCGTAAGCCGGATGGTTGTTATACGGTTAGTAGCAACCCTGGCGCGTGATTCAAACCTTACGATGAGGTGATTTATTGTAGAAGAATTCGTAAGAATTCTTGCGTTTGTGCATATGCGTCGGAAGTCTGACGACCTTCCGCTACGACGAAAATCAGCGAGTCGAATGTCGCTCGCACTGGCCTAGCCAGCGGCACCCAATCGAAGGGATATTGATTGATTTTGCCCGCTCGTTTGAATGCCGCGACAGGGTTTTAGTAACCGTGTAAAAACCATCCGGCTTACGCCGGACGCTCGCCTACGAAGACCTCACCGCTACTGCGTGATCCCCTTGGTGATCGCCATGAAGGCGTCTTCCAGGCTCTCGACTTTGCCCTGGAATTCGCTGACTTCGAATCCCTGGCTGAGCATATTCCGCAGCAATAACGCGCGAGCAGCTTCGTCGGCGTCGAATTGAAAGCTCACCATATTCTGACCGGCGATGCTGACCAGATTGACGAACGGTTGCTCGCTCAGCCAGCGTTCCAGTTGTTCCGCTCGGCCCAACACGCGGACCAAGATGGTGGCGGCCGTTCGTCCCTGTGTCAGTCGCTGAGTGTCACGCAGTTCTTCGATAGTACCGCTCGCCAAGACGCGGCCCGCTTCGATGATGGCCGCCGAATCACAGATCTCGGAGAGTTCGGTCAGGATATGCGAGCTGATCAGAATCGTCTTCTTCATCTGCCGCGCGAGGATGTCGATCAACTCTCGCAGTTCGATGCGCGCCCGTGGATCGAGACCCGCGGCCGGTTCGTCCATGATCAAGACGTCGGGATCGCTGATGAGGACGCGGCCCAATCCCAACCGTTGCGACATGCCCTTGGACAACGCGTCGATCGGCTTGTGGGCCAGCTTCCGCAATTCGGTGAAGACCAGCACGCGCTCGACGGCATCACGCCGCTTATCGCCTTTCAAGCCATAGGCCCGGGCGAAGAAATCGAGGTACTCGACCACGTCCATGTTGGGATATTTGCCGAAGGCGTCGGGCATGAATCCCAATTTCTTGCGGATGATATCGGGCTCATCAATTACCGAGTGCCCGTGGATGAAAGCATCTCCCGCGGTTGGTGTATCCAGGGTCGCCAGGATCCGCATGGTGGTCGTTTTACCGGCACCGTTGGGGCCGATGAATCCCAGAACCTGACCAGGCCAAGCCTTGAACGAAACGTTGTTGACCGCCCGCAGTCGCCCGAAAAAGCGGTAGAGATTGCGACACTCAAGGGCAGGGGTCCCTTGCTCAATGGGAGGAGCAGGGGATCGGGACGGGGGCGCTTCCGTGACGATGACTTCGGGAATGGATTGGTCTTGGTCCATGGAGCAAACCCACGAGTTTGGAAGAACAACTCTATTATTGAATGATCTATGCAATATCGATGCTCCCCTCGCCCTGGTACCCCGGGG
>JAKFVC010000180.1 GCA_021732415.1 Planctomycetaceae bacterium | reverse complement strand
CGGTCCGAGATGACCACACTCGACGACGAACGCATGGGCTCCCTCCCTGAACGAACCTGTTCCACAAGTCGTTCTGTAGGAAAGCCCTGCGTTCATTTGAAGACCAGTCGCGAAAGCGGAACTACTGGAATTGGGAATGGGCCCGGTTCGCGGATGAGGTCGAAGAATTCCTGCAACTGACTGGCGTTGTCCGATTGTTGAAACGGCCGCACATCAGGATCGCCTCCGCGTTGACGGTCGCACCGGTCCCCAGCGTTCCACGATGGCGTCCGCGGTCTGATCCAGCAACCCGGCGAGCAACAGACGCTCCGCACAATCGCGGTTCTTGATGGGCACAACGTACCTGGTTTCGTCCGTGTCCGCGTATTCGAGATCGAAACACGTCAGGATTTCGTTGACGCCTTCCAGGCTGTTCTCATCGAGCAGTGGCATCCCGGCGGCGATGATGGTCTTTTGGGCTCGCGTCATGAATTCGGCACGCTGACTGTCTGCAATGTCGGCATCGGGCGAGAACTGGATATCGAACCGCACGGTCGCCGTGATGAAGATTTCACGCATATCTCCCACACTCCGGTGGCTTCTCCCATCAATCGTACGGCACGGTGCGAGGCAACGACAATGGAGCCGCGAACAGATCGGTATACAACCAGTAGGCTTCGGCAACTGTCCGGTTCCGCATGGCACAGTACAGAAGCGGACGATAGATCGTCTCGTAGTATTCGTACGGTATGATGCCGCGATCCACCATCCCGTAAACCGGTCCGGCGCTGAGCGGGTAGGAGGACAGAATCGCCAACGTCAGTAACGCGATGGCATAGCGTCGGCTCCACGTCCACGGCGCGAACCAGGCGATGCGGCGGGGGAGCGGGGCTTCCACGATTAGGCAGTCCTGTTAACCCCTCACTGCGTTGGAATCGCAGCGTGCATTCTTTCGCCGAATCTCCGCAGCGATTTCGCGCTTCATGCCGTCGGTGAACAGTGCGAGCCCGGAACAGAACGCGAAAAAGCCCAGCACGGCGACAGCGACCCCCGGCTTACCCGCATCCGACGACACCGCGAAGACGACAGCGGACAATGCCACCCACAGGAATGCCATCCCGACCATCTTCCGCCATGTGGCTTTCATCTCTGCGTTCATTTTCAAACTCCCAGAGTGGCGACCGGACACAATCTGCCTCTTATCAAGTGATTCGCAGGCAGACGCAAATATTGAATGCACGCTACGCCGAGGACGCGGTGTGAGTCAAGAATGCGATTGCCGCGGGTCCTCCCGGCCATCACCGCGGGGACTGCTAACGCCGGGGTCGCGCGAGGTGACACACTTTCTTGCCACAGTGTTGTTGTTGTCGATATGGTGACGGTCCACTCCGACAGTCTCAGCTCTTCGGAAAACTCCCAATGGGTCGCGCAATCGTGGTCATGGTCTCAACATTGTTGTTCGCAGGGCTTGGCTTGTTTATCGCTTGGTTGAACGTGCAAGCCATCATCTTCAACAGCCAAAACAGTGGGTCCAGTCGCAACGAACTAATCACATTGAGCTATTTATTCGGCCCATTGATGGGAACAGTCGTTGGATTTTCGCTGTCTCTCTTTACGATCTACCTGTTTACGCCAACACAGAAGGCGACATAGATAGCATGGAGGAAGCCCCACCACCCACCGAAGCCCCCCTGCCGCCGGTTGTCTCATGGTTCGCGCCGTGGCGATGGTTCGCCCATTGGAAGCCGTGGAAACGGTGGACCGTGCTCGTAGTCATGCTGTTCGTGGGGTACATCGAATCGCCGGTGATCGTTATTCCCCTCGTGAACCACCTAATCGATTTCAGTCCGTCCCTTCGGGCCTTTGATACATGGATAGAAGGCGGAATGGGGATCGTTTACGCGCCGCTTGGCATCTTGGTCACGTTCGTTCCCGCCTTGTCTGAACTCCTGGAGGTTCAGGCAGAATGGGTTGAATCAACATTTACGTCGATCTGAATCTGATCCCTGCTGTTAACATTGCTGACACGCCCACCGCCCCGCATTCACCCTCTGCTGCTTCAATTTTCCGGACGATGTTTCCATCGCGGTCGGGTCCAATCGTGCCGAACACGCGATTTGGTGCGGTCGCGGCTGCCCGGTTCGGTCTGGTAAGCTGCTTTTCATGGACTTCGGACCGTTCTTACTGCGATACCCGGTGTTCCTGCTCGGGCGCTATGCCGCCGAAGCGGTGACGAGCGATCCGAGCATACGCCAGTGGTTTGCCATCACGGATGCCGACGGGCAGCCCGCCTTGCTGGTGTTCACCGGGAGCGAACGCGCGGAACGGATGATGATGGAAGAGGGCATCGCCGCGAACATCATCCCGGTGGAAACCCCGGCCGAACTGGCAGACATCATCCATGCGAACCGGCAGCACTTCGGCTTGGTGTTAATCGACCCCGATCCTTCCATCGGCATCGGTCGCGGCTTCCCGGTCGACCAGATGTTGCGGGAGTTACGGCAATGAATGTTCTCCGCGGTCTGACATCGGGCGCGGTGATTGTCGGAATCATCGCCGGGGGAGCATTCGTGTCCTCGTCCCTGACCGATTCCGAGGGGGTGACAACGGCGACCGGCATTCCGCTCCGGCACGCTGGGGACTCGCCGCCATGCCCCTGCTGCCAGCATGCCTACACACGGAATACCAGCGGGTACTCGTCCTCGTATCTCTGCCGGCAGTGCGAACGGCGGTTCGGGTGTCGGTTGGAAGATGACGGCCACATGGTGTTTGAAAAGTGATCCCGAGTTCCGAAACGACACTAGGAGTCTGTCTTGGTAATCCGCGAGCAGCGCTGATATAGATTGTCTCGACATTTTCAGCGTCGCGGCACGGTTGGATTTGGTGGGCAGGGAGGTTGGCGTGAGCGAAAAGACGTATCGGGCGTGGCGGCCGGAGCAGGCGTGGTTGTTGCCGCCGTCGCCGCGGGACTGGTTGCCGGAGGGGCATCTGGTCTACTTCCTGATGGATGCTGTGCGGGAACTCGACATCAGTTCGATCACGGCGTACTACGAACGG
>JAKFVC010000145.1 GCA_021732415.1 Planctomycetaceae bacterium | reverse complement strand
TTACGACACGGTTACAGCGGATGAGGACGCATCTGCAGAACGATGACTCACTTTCCACGGGCTTCAATACCTGCCGGCTGAAAGTCGCGATCAACACTAATTCGTGACATTTTTCAACAGGCTGCTAGACCGCGGCGCGGAGAATTCTGGAATCGTAAGATGGTGTCGAACTGGCAATTGATGGTCGGTCTATTGGTCGTTTGCGTTTTACTCATCAGCGTCGCCTCGCCCTGGAGCCTGCTCTCGACGACGGAGCCCCATCCGCGACCGACGGTCTTGAATCCCGATGCCCCAGTCCATCCGGCACCCGCGTTTCCTGTTTTGAAAGCGACTGCGGGAAACGACCAGCGACGGTTCATTGTCGGCTCGTTGGAGTTCGAAAGCGGACAGGCCGGCTTACTGTTCGCCGCATTTGTCGCGGGATTATTAATGGGACTGACACTGCATTGGGGCTGGTCCACCTACGCACCCAGGCGACTGGTTACTCCGCAGCGCAGTCGGTGATGATCGCTCGCTCAACTTCTGGTGTTTCGAATGGTCACGACTCGTGGCCATGGCGGCCCGGAACATTCCGGATCGGCCTGTCGAATCGCTCCGCGCCGATTCCCGCGGTCTTGCCAACGGACACCTATCTGTACACAATAAAATGGAGACTGCAACTCGCAGGGCGGACACAGGTAGCTCCCGGTTTCCAAGAAATGAGTCCGCGAAGGTCGGCAAAGTGGATGTCATTCTGTTCGAGGCCAGCCGGAAAGTCAGAAGCATGATGACCGAATATCTCTTCGTCGGCGGTCCTCTGGATGGCGAGCGGCATCGCGTTCACACGAGTACGGGCCGGTTGGCGGTCGTTGACGAATTTGAGGGCCTGGTGTTCTATTATCCCGGAACCTACGAAATTCCAACGCCCCGCCCCCATTCAGCGATCAGTACGATTCGTGCCTTTATTGTGGACGGTCGCAGTAAAGACTTTGCATCTCGGCTGGGGCTGATGGCGAAGCAACCGCAGTTTAACGACTTGCTGCAATCAAGTTGAATCTCCACGCACCGGCCATCAGTTGGCTCTGGAGTTTGTTGACACGCCTGGTGATAGCTAAAAAAAGTCAGGCACGCCTGTCGCGCGTGCTTCTCGAGTTGGAGCCCCGCCCGATGGAATGACGTCAGTCAAACCATCGGACGGAACAACCCTATCGCTGGCCCACTCAAGACTTGGCGGGGGCCAGGACGGCCAAATCGGATGCCAAGAGGCTGAAAGTAATATCCACTTCAACTTCGATGCCGCGCAGCCACCGGCTGAACTGATGCAGCATCAAACCGGCCGCAATATTGGCCGTGTAGATCGTGCTGCGGGCCGTACAGCTTCCCACCAGGGCTTCGGACTGTTCAAACAGAGTTGCGGGATAGTGTTCCCGGCCCACGTCGTCGGCAACTGTGAGGATCCGCAACACTTCGCCCAACATCCGCCCGTCGGACCAGAAGCGCGCATTGCGATGGACGGCACGCCACACCGCCGCGCGGGTTGAGATCGAATCGACGCAACAGAAAAACGCGTCACCGGCCACGTGCCGGGGACGAAACCGATCATTGACAGTGGTGACCTCAATGGTCGGATCGATCTCGCGGACGGCACGTTCTGTCGCCAGCACCTTGGCGAGTCCGAGCTCACTCTGACGGTAACCTTGCGTGGTGACATTGGTCAGTTCTACGCTGTCGAAATCGATGAGGTGCAATTGTTGAATTCCCAAGGCCGCCAACTGTAAAGCCACCTGCCGGCCAATGGCGCCCACGCCGATCACCGTTGCCGTCACTGACTGCAACTGCGTGGTTGGAACCAGGTCTTGTTGTCGGGAAAAGCGATCGATCATGCATGTCTCCGTATAAGGAACCAAAGAAACTTGACGGTCGGCCTACGAGGCTCGCGAATCCGCGAGGACAGGGCATCGCTCTCGGGAACTCGGCACGAGTCGGAGGGCTCCGGCCATCCAGGGTTGCAAAGGCAATCCCTCCAGGCATTGCTGGACTGTGGGAATGAACCCCAGATCCTCCAGGATGTGCCGTGCGGCGAGATCGCGCACAAACACGCGCCGGTCCTGGGAATTGAAAATCGCCAGGCCGAAGACTTGCTCGGCGAGCAGCATCCCGAAGCTATTGTGTAACAGCATCCGGTGCCGGTTGTCGGGCAGGTGGGCCTTGGTGGCATCGAACCATTGATGCACGGCCAGGTAATCGTGAGCCGAGCCGCCCCAAGTCTTGGCGGAGCGTTCGGCATGAATCAACGGGTTGCTCATACAGGGGACTTTCTGAGAGGAGTGTGTAGTTCCAGGACACGATACGGACCCTGATACCCGGCCGCTCGCAACTGATCCCAGGTGACCGTCTCGGGATCGTAGACTTCAGGGTCGAGGTACCGTTCCATTTCGTAGCAGTAATCGACCGGAGGTTCTGTGGTAAAAAACTCAGCATTGAGGCGGCAACATTCGTCGGCCGCTGCAGACTCGGAATAGTACAAATTGCAATGAGCGTGCTCCCCTTCCGGAACGAAGAACTCATCGTTATGTTCCCACTGCTGTTCGAGGATGATCCAGGCGTGCTCCGGCAAGCCCGTTGCCGATCCCGGCAAGTGAATACTGTCGGTCGTTTTCCCGTTTTCTGCAGAAACTGGAATTCCTGTACGCGGGGTATTTGATGATTTCACGCCGGCCCCTTCGCCTGAGAGAGTTGCCGGGAGTCGTCGGTCAGGTCATCCCACATCTCCGCCACGGAAATTGGCCCGTTCTGCCCGGCAAACCAGTCATTCGGGCGAAACTCCCGGTGCCGAACGTGTTGCACGTATTCCTGCTCCCAGCCCGGCCAGTCGGAGGCCGCAAAGGGCCGGCTCCAGTCGACCGTGACGGGGATTTGCAGACCGCCACCGGGCCCCGTATGAAACTGGAGCCGGGCAGAGGTTTGGCCCCCCTGAGCGAGAATCGCCATGACGGCCCAGTCACTCCGCCCGAACACCCGGGCGAACGTCTCTTCATCAACGCGGCTCGGCTGGGCCGAGGTCCCCGGATGCGTATGAATCCAAACGCGTCTTATGGCGAGCATCGCATAAGACGCGTTATGTAGAGTCGAAAATTATGTGGAGTTCTCCACTAATTGGGCGATGAGATTCGGTCATTTTGTTTGCCAGACACCACATAACGGTTTCTCCTTACAGGTAGCTTCATTGGTGGCCGATCGATTC
>JAKFVC010000128.1 GCA_021732415.1 Planctomycetaceae bacterium | reverse complement strand
CCCCAACCCCTCTCCCCGGAGTACCAGGGCGAGGGGAGAGAATGTCGCCGCGCTCTCGTGTCTATTTGGATTTCGCTCCCGGAAACCTCTGCGGAGCACACCGCTGTCACGCCCCGATTCGGCTCTGAACCGTCGGGCAGCGGACATTCAGGACGACCGGCAAGCATTCGTTGATTGATTTCTTGTCTGCATCTTGCCTAAAATAGCGTTTGACCAAAAACCATACTATCCAATTGGTTATATTCCGGATGGCACTTGCCTCGTCAGAGATGCGAGGATTGCAACCGGTGTGTTTTTTGTAACCGACCCACAGGAGAAACGGGTGGTTCTTCCGACCTGGCTACTGGCTGCTGAGGCCTAACAGGGTGGGGCTGTGTGCTGACTGAAATGGGCCGACCTTTGCCACTCTTGACCAGGGACTTCGCCTTCTCCGCAGTGGCGCGGGCATTGGTCGTGTGGCTGGTTGTTCTTCCGGCACCGGTCTTTGCATTTTTTCAGGAAACTGTCGCCAAAGCCAAGGCTGACGACGCTGAATACCTACTCAAGGATTTTCCCAAGGGGTGGAACCATTTCTCTTCCGAGCCAGCCAGTCTGCTGAATGCGACCTGGCAGATTCCGCGCGAGGTCGACGCTTCCAAAGATCCCAAGGACACGGTGTTGATCTGCCTCGGCAAGCCGGATGGCTACATTCGCACCGAGAAAGAGTACGAGAATTTCGAACTGGGACTCGAATGGAAGTATCCGACCGACCCCAACGGCAACAGCGGAATTCTGCTGCACACGATTGAAAAGGACATGATCTGGCCCAAGTCGATTCAGGTCCAGTTGCATCGGCCCACCGCCGGCAGCGTCTTCCCGAGTAACGGTGCGAAGCTCGACAATCCTTTGCCGGCCAAAGACCTATCCCGGCCGATTGGCGAGTGGAACGAATGCGTCATCACTTCGTTGGATGGGAAGATTTTGGTGACCATGAACGGCCACAAGATCGGCGAAGTGACTGGTTGCATGCCGCAGAAGGGGTGTGTGGGATTGCAGAGCGAGGGCTCGGAGATTCACTTCCGTAAGATCTGGATCAAGCCTCTCTTGCCGACAGAAAAACGAATTTCCTCGCGCAAGATGAGTGCCCGACACAAGAAGACGCCAGTCTGCCCGCCAGAATTCATTTACACGAATCTGCCTGAGGGAGAATTGCTGTTCCTGACTCCCGCTGAAGCCCACCGGGTCAAGGTGGAGGCCCAACGCTCGACCCGGGCCTTTCGCCGGCTGCAGTTACACGGCCGCGTGCCATCATCCAACGCAATTCGCAGCCTGTCGCCCTTTGCGGTGATGGAAAGCCCCTGCTATCCAACGGAGCCGATGAAGTAGTCTGGCGCAGCCCAGGCGAGCGTCCGGCGTAAGCCGGATGGTTGTTGGCGACGTCCGATTAACTAAGCGAGTTGATCTAAACATTTGGTGAACCGATCCTCATCGCGGGGCTCCGAAGAAAATCGCCCTGGATGTGAGTCTGATTGTTTAGATCAACTCACACGGTGTTAGAGAGTCGCCAAAAACCATCCGGCTTACGCCGGACGCTCGCCTGGGCGAGCTGCGCTACGCCTCTTCGCCCAGCCGTCGCAGGAATTCCAGCGAATAGATCCCGGTGTTATGCCCGTCGCTGAAATCGATGTGATAGGCGTAATTTCCGAGTGCCTGCATCTTGAGGCACTTCAGCGGCTGGGTCTCTTCCGGTTTGAGGACTTGAAACAATGCCGGCGGCTCTTCGCGTTTCACCTTGCAGGTCGCACACGGGCAGGCGTCACGCAGTCGGCGCCAGGTCAAGCGATGCGTCACTCCGTCATCCCATTCGATGGTCAAAGCTTCGGCGTCACCGCGTAATGATCGAGGGGCTGGCATCGTACTTAACTTACTTTCTGGAATGGCCTTGTGCTCACTGCGGCGGTCTGATTCCAGGTGCCGATAACATTTTGACACATTTGGTTGTCAAAAGTGTGATAAACGCGTAGAATCAAGGACATGATCGCTCGCAAAATCGTTATATCGGATCGCTCGGACTATGAAAACTGAGCTGGATCACTCGGAACGCCAATTCTTGGAGCAACTGCACCGCATGGGTGCGGGCACGATTCAGGAGATTGGCGATGCTGTTGGCGTAACGGCCACGGCTGTGCGGCAGCGTTTGACCCGCATGCAGGATCTGGGGTATGTCGCGCGTGACTTGGAACGGGCCGGACGAGGTCGTCCGCATCACCGTTACCGTATAACTGATAAAGGGATGCGGCAACTCGGTGACAATTATAGCGATCTTGCCATGATCCTGTGGCGCGAGATTCGCTCGATTAATGATCCAGAAGTTCGGCAGTTATTGAGACACCGGGTGCGGGATGCCTTGGTGGCTCGGTTTGGGAGTGTCGAGAAAATTCCCTCGGTTTGGGATCGGTTGACGCACCTCAAGTCGGAATTGTCTGACCGTGGCTATAGTGTCGAGGTCGAACAGGGCGCTGGATTGCCGATTTTGCGAGAAAATAGTTGTCCGTTCCACGAGTTGGCGGAAACGGATCGGGATATTTGCGAATTGGAACAGGATGTCTTCGAGCGGGTGCTCGGGGTGCCTGTCAAATTAAAGAAGTGCTGCCAGGACGAACACACCTGCTGTGAGTTCGAGATCGGCTAGTTGATTTAATAATAGTGTGAGAGTATGAGGGTGTGAGAGTGACGGGGTGTTGGAGTTCAAAACTCGAACTGTGACCTCCCTCAAACTCTCTTACTCCGACACCCTCATACTTGCTTGGTAACACCTGCGGAAAAACGACCACAGTTGAATCTGTCCGTCGGCGGCTGCTACAGTGGGCAGACTGAATTGTTCTGCTCTTAAGCTAAGGAAGATCATGACTTGGATTGAAGGCCGTTTTGAAGAGAACGTCATCACTACCTCGCTCGAACAGGCCATGAACTGGGCTCGTCAGTCGAGTATCTGGCCGATGACCTTCGGTCTGGCCTGCTGTGCCATTGAAATGATGGCGGCCGGTGCGAGCCGCTACGACTTGGACCGCTTCGGTGCCGGTGCCTTCCGGGCGACTCCGCGTCAGGCTGACTTGATGATTGTTGCAGGTACGGTCACCTACAAGATGGCCAGCCGCGTGCGACGCTTGTACGAACAAATGCCCGACCCGAAGTACGTCATCGCCATGGGTGCCTGCACCGTGGGTGGTGGTCCCTACTTCAAGTACGGCTACCATGTGGTGAAGGGTGTCGATCTGGTGGTTCCGGTGGATGTTTACGTTCCCGGCTGCCCGCCCCGCCCCGA
>JAKFVC010000237.1 GCA_021732415.1 Planctomycetaceae bacterium | reverse complement strand
GGGCAAGGGGCTCGCATCGTCGTCACAGGACGAGTCGCCGATGCCTCGCTGACTCTGGGCCCGGCTCTGCATGAATTCGGCTGGAGCGACGACGACTGGCCCCGGTTGGCAGCCGCCTCGGTGGCCGGGCATCTGATCGAATGCGGGGCCCAGGCGACCGGTGGGATGTATTCGGCCTGGGATCCGAACCAGCCTCTGGCTAACGTCGGCTATCCCATCGCCGAGATCGACGCGGAGGGGCAGGTCACCATCACCAAACCCGACGGCACCGACGGCGCAGTGACCCCCGATACCGTCGCCGAGCAACTGATCTATGAAATCGGCGATCCCCAGCATTATCTCACTCCGGATGTCGACGTCGATTTCTCCCAGGTTCGGCTGACGCAATCAGGGCCGAATCGCGTGGCCGTCACAGGTGCCGCTGGAAACCCGGCGCCGCCGACCTATAAAGTGTCGATGGCTTATCGTGACGGCTACATGGCCACGGGAACGCTGGTCATCTATGGTCCGCACGCGACCGAACGCGCCCGTCAATGTGGTGAGATGCTACTGCAGCGAGTGCGTCGGGCGGGACATATTCTCGCCCGCACCAATATTGAATGCCTGGGAAGTGGTCAGGTAGTGCCAGGGGTGGCTCCGCCCGTCGACGCCCCAGAAGTGGTCTTGCGAGTCACCGTACACGACTCGTCGAAAGCCGCGGTAGAACGATTCACTCGCGAGTTTGCTCCGCTGGTGACTTCCGGCCTGTCGGGTGTGACAGGCTATACCGGTCCGCGAGCCAAACCGTGGCCGGTGCTCGCCTACTGGCCCACGACGATTCATCGTGACCGAATGCAAGCCGTGGTCGATGTGAAAACGGCAGGGGAATGGATTTCGTAGCCCGACTCTCTGAGTCGGGAGCATTGATGGACGAAGATCACCCGACTCAGAAAGTCGGGCTACGGAAAGGTTCTGAAAACATGGCAAACACCATTCCCCTTAGCGAAATCGCCCATGCTCGTTCTGGCGATAAAGGCAACCACGCCAACGTCGGGGTCATTGCCTGGACCGATGCTGGCTACGAATATCTCGGCAAAGTATTGACCGAATCTCGCGTCGCCGAGTTCTTCCTGCCGTTGCGGCCGAAGCAGGTGCAGCGCTATGAGCTGCCGGGAATCCGGGCTTATAATTTCATGCTCAGCGACGTCTTGGGAGGCGGAGCCAGCCGTTCGCTCCGAGTCGACAGCCAGGGCAAGACACTAGGGGTGGCGATCCTCAGTATGGAAGTCCCTGTTCCGGCCAATATCGCTGAGATGCTGCGTTCGTGAGGCATTCGCCGAACTGTAGCCCGACTCTCCGAGTCGGGTGTCTTGAGAACGAAACACGAAGAAACCCGACTCAGAGAGTTGGGCTACAGAATACAGGAGCCAACCATGCGCATCGTAGCCGGCGGAGTCTCACACGAAACGAGCACATTTGCTAAGACCCCCACGACGCTCGCCGACTTCGCCGCGGGGTTTGGTTTCTTTCGAGGCCCCGCGGTGATCGAACGGTTTCGCGGGGCCAATATCTGCACCGGAGGATTCATTGATGGGGCCGAGAAACATGGCTTCGAACTGGTCCCGCTGCTGTGGACCTTCGCCTATCCCAGCGGACTGATCCCGCGTACGGACTACGATGCTCTGAAGGGCGAGTTTCTCGAACGGCTGGCTCAAGCCCAGGCTGCAGGGCCGATCGATGGCGTGTTGCTCGATCTGCACGGAGCGATGGTCGCGGAAGGCATCCCCGATGGTGACGGCGACTTCATCGCGGCCGTGCGACAAGCTGTCGGCCCCGATTGTCCGATCGTCGTCACGTTCGATCTGCATGGCAATCACACTCAACAACGAGTTTCCGCGGCCACCGCGATCATTGGGTTTGACACCTACCCGCACGTAGACATGGCGGAACGGGGACGCGAGGCGGCTGATTTGATCGTGCGGATCGTGCGTGGTGAAGTGCGGCCCGTCATGGCCTTCCGCCAGATGCCATTCTTCTGGAGTGCCTCGACGCAGGTCACATCTCATCCCCCGATCGACGAAGCGTTTCGCCTGGTTCACGCTGCGGAACAGCGACCGGGGATCTTGTCGATTACCCTGGCGACCGGTTTCCCCTGGGCCGATGTGCCCGACATGGGGCCGTCGGTAATCGTCGTCGCCGATCGCGATCAGCAACTCGCTGAACAGACCGCGACCGAATTGAGCGACTGGGTCTACGCCCGACGCGAACGTTGGTTCCGCCAACCGCTGACCACGCGGCAGGCCCTCGATGCCGGCGAGGCTGCGGGGCTTTATCCCATCATGTTGGCCGATATGGCTGACAATACCGGGGGCGGCGCTGCCGGCGACTCGACCCAAGTCCTGCAGACATTTCTTGACCTGAAGTTGAGTGACGCCCTGCTGTTGTACATGGTCGATCCCGAAGTGGCTCAACAGGCGCATGCGGCGGGCGTCGGCAGTCGTCTGCGGCTTGCAGTCGGTGGTAAGTCAGATCCCATGCAAGGACCACCGGTCACTGCTGAAGTGGAAGTCAAAGGTCTCTCCAATGGCCGGTTCACGTATGACGGTCCGATGTACGCGGGGCTGACGGGCGATCTCGGAACATCAGCCTGGCTGAAGATCGACGGTGTCAACGTGGTCGTCGTCTGCGGTCGAGCCCAGCCTCTCGACCAGGCCTTCGCGAGATCCCTCGGCATTGATTGCTCGCAGATGAAGTACATCTCGCTTAAGTCAGCGGTCCATTTTCGGTCGGGCTTCGAACGACTCGGCGGTTCGATCTACAACATTGACGCGAAAGCCGTTCACACACACAACTTCGGAGCCCTCAATCATAAACACCGTCGGCACCCGATGTATCCCTTGGAACAAAGTTAGTCGGTACCGCTCTTAATCCAGGTTGAGTACCAGATTCGGTTCGGCCTTCTGAATGGACTGCTTCAGCGGAGAGACCTTGGCCGAACCATATTTCTTGAGAGCCTCCTGCAGCTCCTTCGACAAGGTCAGCTTCCCGGATCGGAATTCCATCTCTTCCTTCGGAGTCTCCGGTACAAATTCGATCCACACTTTATAGTCGCCGGGCAATACGCCATTCTTGTCAGCGGTATAGCGCAAACTAAAACGACCGTTGGAATCTGCCTTGCCGGATGAAGGACGCCCTCCCGTCACCGGCGCAAAGTGCACCCTGATACCTGCGAGAGGTTTACCGGCGTGGTTTAGCCCTGATAATTCAGCGTCGTCCAACAAAAATGGCCTCGTGACGCGTATAAGTTGATAACCACAACAAACTTGTACGCACTCACGGAGGCCAGTTATGAGTTTACAGTCTGTCACGGAATTGTCATTC
>JAKFVC010000212.1 GCA_021732415.1 Planctomycetaceae bacterium | reverse complement strand
ACTGAACTCCGCGTCGAGGGTTGATCGTGCCCCTCACCCTCACCCCCAACCCCTCTCCCCGGAGTACCAGGGAGAGGGGAGCACTGACATCGTGTGTGACTAATCGTGAAACGCACCTGCAATGTGCTGGAGCAAAGACGCAAATGTGCCCGTGAAATATGGAGGATTCGGTTGGACCGCGATCAGTTTTTGCGTCTGGGAATTGGCACTGAAGTTGTCCTGCTGGTGATCGCCGTCATCCTGAATGCGATCTGGCCTCTGCCTCTGGAACAGAATCCGCTGCGCTCGACCACGGGTTTGACCAATCTGGGGGGCGTTCTCGTGGGAACGCTGGCCGGACTGTTGATGAGCGGTTGGTTTTTCATCAGTTGGAACAGCGATTTTCAGCCATTTAAACGCATTCAAGACTTCGTGCAGGAGCAACTGGCTCCGACATTGAGTTGCTGTCAGCCATGGGAATTGATCGCCTTGGCCGCATTTGCGGGAATCGGCGAAGAAGTCCTCTTTCGAGGTGTATTGCAGCCGCGGATCGGTTTGCTGCTCGCCACCGTGTTGTTTGGTCTGGTCCATTCGATCACCCCGACTTACGTGATCGTGGCGTCGCTACTAGGCGGCGCGCTGGGTGTGCTGCAGCTCTATGGAGGGAATCTGTGGGCTCCGATCATCGCTCATGCCTTGTACGATTACATCGGTTTCCAGGTAATCATCCGCGAGTTTCGGGCGGAGATGCAGCGGCCTCGGGCCGACCGGCGTTGAACCTATGGCCAGAGACTGGGAATAAACACTTGCTGCGAGGTAAACTTCTGTTTGAGATGTTGCAGTCGGATGGGAGGGCGAGGCTCCCGCCGAGCCTGAGGCGACCGCAGGTCGGCGTCCGCCGGAGGCCGCCGTTCTATGCCTCCGGCGGACGCCGAGCTAAAGCTCGTGTTAGGCTCGGCGGGAGCCTCGCCCTCCCATTCGACTGCAGAAATCCTGAACGTTAAGACGTCGATCCGTATGCACAAGGCGTGTTGCACGAAGATCATAGGAAATTTACAATCAGTCACGCATTCGTTTCATTCCTGGTATTTCTTTGCAACTCCTGCGACCGGGGCGGGGAACGACGTTCACACTGGTGACGTCTGAATGCGATAAAGATGAATCAGTTGAGCAAGTCTCGTAGGTAAGCGCGAACCGAAGAATATCTATTGGTGACGAAATTCGTCGCTGCACAGTTTTTTGCAATGGAATCATAGGACTGCGATATGGCGAAGCTCGTGTTACTCCAGGGAGGCGACGCGAAGAACTACGAACTGACCGGCGATGAAGCCGTCATGGGACGACATCCCGAATGCGCGATTCAGTTGGAATCGAACATGGTTTCCCGCCGCCACGCCCGTGTCTACAAGACCGGAGCGCGCTACTTCATTGAAGATCTGGGGAGCGGGAACGGGACCGTCGTTAACGGTGAAAAGGTCGAAGGCGCGCTGGAACTCAAGAACGAAGACCGCATCAAGCTGGGCCCCATCCTGCTGCGATTCGAAGATCTGCTCTCTCCCGCCACCAGAAAGCCGAAGTCCGACGACGAATACGGCACCATTCCGGGGACTCGTCTGGCAGTCGAAGTCGCCGCTGGCCCCGATGATGCCTCGATGATCATGGGTTCGGTCGGCAGCAATCCGTTCGGCGGCATCCAGGTCCGGCCAGAAGCCAAGCTGAAGGCCGTGCTCGAAATCACCCGCAGCCTCGCCGGAACCGTCGATCTGCAGACCATTCTGCCGAAGATTCTCGACACACTGTTCGGCATCTTCCCGCAGGCCGACCGCGGGTGTATCCTATTGAAAGAGGAAGGAAAGTCGCAGATGATCCCCCGCGCGATCAAGCATCGCCGCTCGGGAGATGACGACTCGGTCAAGTTAAGCCGGACGATTTTGAATAAGGTGCTGACCGAGAAAACTGGTATCCTGTCAGCCGATGCTGCGAATGATACACGTTTCAACGCCAGCGAATCGATCTCGAACTTCACGATTCGTTCGATGATGTGCGTGCCGCTCCTCGGATTGAACGGCGATCCGCTGGGTGTGATCAACATCGATACGCAGAATCCGCTGAAGCAGTTCCAGAACGAAGATCTCGATCTGCTGATGGCTGTCGCTGGGCAAGCCGCGGTCACTTATGAAAATGCCCGCCTGCTGGTCTCCTTCATGGAGAAGCAGAAGCAGGACAACGAAATGAACATCGCACGCAGCGTGCAACACGCGCTGCTGCCCGAAAGTTTTCCGATCGTCGACGGCTACGAATTCTTCGCCTCGTACGAATCGGCCCAGGCAGTCGGTGGCGACTATTACGGTGTCTCGACCAAGGATGGCGGCAAGAAGGTCTGCCTGGCATTCGGTGACGTGGCGGGTAAGGGCGTGCCGGCGTCGCTGGTCATGTCGCGACTGTCCAGCGTTGTTCAATCCACACTGGAGTTCGTCGATGATGTCGGCGAGGCTTGCGAGCGGATCAACAACCACATGTGCGCGAACGCCGTCGAAGGGCGTTTCGTCACGTTTACATTGGTGATCCTGGACGTCGAGACGCACGAGATGGCCTTGTGCATTGCCGGCCACATGTCCCCGATGATTCGCAAAGCCGACGGCAGCGTCGAAGAGTTCGCCGAGGATCTGGTGGGAATGCCGATTGGCGTCGTCGAGGGCATCCCGTTCGAGGTTGGCCGCCGGACGTTGGAAGCGGGCGAGACCGTCGTGATTTATACCGACGGTGTCAGCGAGGCGATGAATCCAGCGAGTGACCTGTATGGCACAGATCACCTGCGCGATTTCATCTCGCAAAACACATCGAACCCGACAGAGCTCGGGAAGCTGATTCTGAAAGACGTGAAACGGCATGCCAGCGGACGTTACCAGAACGACGACATCACCTTGATGTCGTTCGGCCGTTTGGCGGGCGCCGCGGGGTAGTCGCTGTTCGGCACGATGGCTTCCATCAGCCGGCACGCGTTAGCGTCCGGTTCCTTTGGAAATTCGAGTCGCTGGTTGCCCGAACCGTGGGCTAACGCCCAACGGCTGATTGGTAAGCTGTGGTCAGCAACTTAGTTAGCTTTCGGGACCCGCATGTCAGATCCCATCCCAGTGCCCGCTCCTGCGACCATTCCTCGACCGCGCCCGCTAGCTTGGTTTGTAGGTGTCGTCGTTGGCACTGCATTAGCCGCAATTCTCGCGGTGCAACTCCCCGATCGCGCGAAGCTATTGGGCCTGTTCCCCTTGATCTGGGGCGGCCTACTGGGATTGGGATACGCCTGGTGGGCCGGTGAGTGCCGCCTCAAATTGTCACGCTGGGTCTACTGCGTTGCCTGGCTCCTGCTGGCGAGCGGTGAAGCAGGGATCGTCTATCAGGCTTGGCATTCGCAACGGAAGTTTGCTCGGCCTTTTGGACGAGACCCGCAGCAGGGTCCCGGTTGAATTGCTGCCGTAGATCCAATTGATAGTGC
>JAKFVC010000099.1 GCA_021732415.1 Planctomycetaceae bacterium | reverse complement strand
CCCCCAACCCCTCTCCCCGGAGTACCAGGGCGAGGGGAGACATTGTTTCCGCGCAGTAAAGAGCTCTCCGATGACGCCAGCCGAAGCCGTGATTCGTTGTGATCAAGTGATGGCCCATGCCTGGATGGTCCGCACCTTCATCAAGCACAGCCCGGAGGTCGAGGATTTCCCGGAACTGATGGGAATCGTGCGGACGGTCTTCGATACCGCCCGGGCCCTCGAAACTCGTGTGACGGATCCCGCGGGCTACTTGCACATGCTACGCAAAAAAATTGGCAAGCTGCGAGCGGCCGCGGCGGCGTTTCGGATCGACGCTCCCCACGCGAGTACACACACGAATTTTCAACAGGCGGTGATTTCGATGGACGCCTGCGTGCAGGAGTTCGAGAAGATCCTTCAAGCTGTACCGTGGGACGGGTCTCCAGGCCCGTCCGTCCCGCCGCCAGACGCCGAATGACGTCTCGGAACCATCCCGTTACAATGTCGGGGGAGAAATCCAGGTTGTCGCCTTTGCCAGAATGCGGGAGCGTGTCCGGCAAACCCCCGCATTCTGGCGAATTGCGGCTACAAATATCGCTCACAGCGTTGACGGACGGGCCTGGAGACCCGTCCCACGATACGACGACGTCTATAATTATTGTGACCAACTTCCAACCCCTTCCTGAGACCGCAAGTCGATGTCCGCCGTAACTCCCCCACTTCATACTCTGCACTCCCGCCATTACCGCGACAATCGGTTTGTCTATCCGGTCTTGTCGCGGCGCAGCAAGGGAATTTCGCTGGGCGTGAACCTGAATCCCGACAAGATCTGCAATTTCGATTGCATCTATTGTCAAGTCGATCGCCGCAGTGAAGCCGAGACGGATTTCGTCGATCTGCACCAGGTTCTCGATGAATTGCGTCATCTCCTGCAGATTGCGTCGAACGGCCAACTGTATGCGGACGAACCGTTCTGCAACGTGCCGGAGCATCTGCGTCGTTTGAACGACATCGCGTTCTCAGGCGACGGCGAACCCACCACCTACCGCAACTTCGACGAGATCATTGCCCAGGTGGCCCAACTCAAGGATGATCTGCAGCTTGATGCCACGAAGATGGTGCTGATCACCAACGCCAGCATGTTCCATCGACCGGCTGTCGAACGCGGACTGGCGATTCTCGATGAGCATCAGGGCGAGATCTGGGCCAAGCTCGATGCGGGCACGGCCGACTATTATCACCTGATCGACCGCACCAAGATCCCGTTTCAACAGATCCTGGACAACATCGCCGCCGCCGCAAAACTCCGGCCGCTGGTAATCCAAAGCCTCTTCATGAAGGTCAACGGTCAATCGCCAACGCCCGCTGAGTTAGAGGCCTATTGTGATCGGTTGAACGAGATTCTCGTAGTGGGCGGTCGGCTAAGTCTGATTCAGGTCTACACGGTCTCGCGGACACCGGCAGAGAGTTATGTTGCGTCACTTAGCAATGAAGAAGTGGACGCGATCGCGGACTTAGTTCGGCGACGGACAGGTCTGCCTACTGAGGCATACTATGCCTAAGGCATTGCGATGCTCGACGACGAAGATTTATAGCCACAGATTGACACAGATGAAACACAGATTGGGTCAGCGTGTGTTGGAGTCTGATTCGAAATTGATGACTCTAACGGATTGCAGGTGCGAGCTTTCGTCGTTCCGGAGCTAAAGCGAACAAAGCATGAGGATTAGCCACAGAATGACACAGAAGAAACACAGAAATGGATTGCTTTCATTTCCTGACTTCTGTGTTTCTTCTGTGTCATTCTGTGGCTAAAAATCTTCGCACTATTTAGCCGCCGATCGAATACATCGGCCGATCAGGCTGAATGAAGCGTGCCGTGTTGATCTCGTGGCCTTCTTTCTTGGAGGCGATGCTCTCGCGGATCGCCTGGGCGATCTCTGCTTCGGTGGCACCTCCGCGCAGCATCCCTTTAACGTCGGTTTCCTCGAGGCTGAACAGGCAATTGCGGAGCTTGCCATCCGCCGTAATTCGGAAACGGTCGCAGCTCATGCAGAACGGCTGGCTGATCGAGGCGATGATCCCGATCTTGCCGACTCCGTCTGCGAATTGAAATTCCGTCGCCGGAGCATGCGGGTTCTGATTAGGGCAGGGGACCAGCGGCATGATTTCCGCCGCCAGCTTTTCCAGGATCTCGTGAGCGAACAGGACCTTCTCTCGCTCCCAGGCATTGTCGGCGTCTAAAGGCATGAACTCGATGAAGCGGATTTCGACACCCGTTTCACGAGCAAAATGGCCGAACCGCACGATTTCGTCTTCGGTCATGCCCCGCACCGAGACCGCGTTGACCTTGACCGGATCGAAGCCCACTCGCTGAGCGGCCTGGATCCCTTCGAGGACCTTTTCATACCCGTCGCGACGAGTGATCTCTTTAAACTTCACCGGATCCAGGGCATCAAGACTGACATTGATGCGACGTAAGCCGGCGTCGTAGAGATCTTCTGCCTGATCGGCCAACAAAATGCCGTTGGTCGTCAGTCCGATATCGTGAATCTCTGGGATCGCGGCCAATTTTCTAACCAGGATATGCAGATCGTGGCGGACCAGGGGCTCACCACCTGTCAGCCGGATTTTGGTCAGCCCCAGCGGCACCGCGATCCGGACGAACCGTTCCATCTCTTCGAACGTGAGGAGATCCTTGCGATCCATGAACTGCACATTCTCTGCGGGCATGCAGTAGAAGCAGCGGATGTTGCAGCGGTCTGTGACACTGATTCGCAGGTTCGTATGAACCCGGCCGAACCGGTCGATGAGTTGTTCTGCCATATCAATTTGCCGTTCGGGGCGTCGCACCCAGATTGCTCTTAATTCTCGATCGTCTCACGATCCAGCGGACGGAGACGTTTTCACCATTTGCGGATTGCCGGGATGCACCCATTCGGTCGAGCCATCGCTCCAGTTCTCTTTTTTCCAGATCGGAACGACGAGTTTGAATTCATCGATCAAAAACTTTCCGGCCTCAAACGCCTGCTGGCGATGCGGCGTACTGACCGCGATCGCCACGCTGATTTCGCCGAGTTCCAAATGACCTAATCGATGAATGATACCGATTTCGATCACCGGCCAGCGCTGGCGAGCCGTCGCTTCCAGCTCGGCCATTTTTGCGTGGGCCATTTCGGGATACGCTTCATAGTCGAGCGCCATTGTCTGACGACCGGCGGTCATTTCGCGGACGGTGCCCAAAAACAGCACAGCCGCACCGGCCGCGGGCGAGCGTACGCTCTCGGTCAGAGCGGTGTAGTCGATTGGATCGTTTGTCAGCAGAACCATGTATCTCTGAATATCATTCAAGCGGTCTCTTCACCCGCGGGTGCCCGGACGAGAAACACCAAAACAATGAATTGCGCCATATCCCATTGTGACGTGACGACTTGGACTTTGACAAGGGGAGCGCCAAATCGAAATACCGGGCGGATGCAGCGGAATTTGGTGAGGACTGATTTTTGAGATTCTGAGTGACTGCGTCACAGTGAAACGCAGAATTGCGATTTGTAGTCGCCCCCGTTGGGACAAGCCCATTGGTATCTACACAACGTAGTTTTCTCAAGAAGCGTTGAATAAAAAAAGGAAACCGCTCCCCTCGCCCTGGTACTCCGGGGAGAGGGGCC
>JAKFVC010000295.1 GCA_021732415.1 Planctomycetaceae bacterium | reverse complement strand
GGCCCCTCTCCCCGGAGTACCAGGGCGAGGGGAGATAGGAATCTAGGGTTGCGTGACTACTTGTGTTGTTGTTGACTAGACGTTTTCGAAGGGCAGATCCCGACCCTCAAGCGACCGCTTTCAATTTGCGTTTTCCCTCCGGTCCAAATCCAGCCTTCTGCCTGACCCATTCGACAACGCGTTCCATTCTCATCCCACGTGAGCCCTTAATGAGCACCGTGGCATCGTCATCGAGCCAGCAATCCAGCACGGTAAAGACCGTGTCCATCTCGCTGCAAGTCGCGATCCCATGCCGCGGAAATCCTGCTGCAATCGCTCCGGCGGCAATCCGATCGGCATGCGGTCCGAAGGCGATCACACAATCAATGTTGGCCTGAGCCGCATAAGTTCCGACGTGCTGGTGATAGGCATCGGACTCGGTACCCAGTTCCAGCATGTCTCCAGCGACCAGCACGCGTCGTTGTCCGGTCTTCCAATCGGCAAGCAACTGGCAAGCCGCTTGCATCGAAGCCGGGCTGGCGTTGTACGTATCGTTGATCAGAGTCAAGGCCCCGAGCTGTTCCACTTCGCAACGGCTGTCGACCGGCACGAACGACTTCAGTCCGCGGACCAGAGCTTCGTTCTCCAAGCCGATTTCACGTCCCACGGCAATCGCTGCCAGGGCCGAGACCAGATAGTGTCGGCCCGTGACGGGCACCTCAAAGTTCGTCCCGCCCACCTTGAATTTCAGGCGATTGACGCCCATCTCGACCTGTGTGGCCCGGACTTGGTTGTGCGATCCCTGGCCGACCAGAATGACTTTGCAGGCGGCTCGCTTGGCGAGGCTCCGCGTGACTTCATCATCACCCGCCAGTACCGCAAATCCGGACTTGGGCAGAGCTTCGAACAGCTCGCCTTTGCCTTGTAAAATGCCAGCCATGCTGCCAAACGTTTCCAGGTGGCAGGGCGAGATGGCCGTGATGACGCCGATCTCGGGTTGCGCGATTTCGACCAGTTTGCGGATGTCACCGATCCGGCGTGCACCGAGTTCCAGAACGGCAAATTCGTGATTCCGTGAGATCTGCAGCAAGGTCAGCGGCAGGCCGATTTCATTGTTGAAATTCTTCTCGCTACGGATGCCGTCGTAGCCCATGTTCAATGTCGAGTAAATCATCTCCCGCGTGGTGGTCTTACCGACACTACCGGTGACTCCGACGATGAGCGCATCGCGCTGCAATCGATACCAGCCTGCGAAATCAGCGAGCGCCTGCAGAGTATGTTCGACTTCCACCAGCGGGCCGGTGCTCACAATCGGCTGGCCGCGGTTGACGACACAGCAGGCCGCGCCGCGTGCTTCGGCGTCGGCGACGAAGTCATGACCGTCCTGGTTTTCGCCGCACAAGGCCCAGAACACGCAGCCCTCAGTCACGGCGCGCGAGTCGGTCACGACGTCCAGGAACATGTCACCCAGATCGGGGATCCGGACCGGATTTCCCCGCGTGGAGGCGACAAGTTGTGCTAAGGAAACGGATTCCATGATGCAATTTCAGGGCGGTGCCGAATGGCGATCGTTACGGGAAATTCGGGCACCGATGCGGACATTTCTGTGCTGATGGCAATTCAGAACGGGAGATGTCCTTGAAGGGGGCTGGCGGAAGTGCAATGGATAGGAATTCACCGATTGTTATCAGGCAGTCTTCATAACGACGTGGTGTAAATAGACTGCGGTGGGCGAAATACGGCGGTGGGAAATTCGATTGATGTCAGGTACTGGCGGACGACCTCGCGATCATCGAAATGATGACGCTCGGTACCGATGATTTGTTCGGTTTCATGCCCCTTACCGGCAATCAGCACGCTGTCACCGGGGCGAGCCAGATCCAGTGCGGCGTGGATGGCGGATTCTCGATCTGCAATGGCTATTGGTTGCGGACGTCCGGCAACGGTGCCCGCCAGGCAGTCGCGAATGATCTGTTGAGGATCTTCCGAGCGAGGATTATCGCTGGTCAAGATGGCGATGTCGGCGTCGCTGGCGGCCTGCGTGAGCAGCGGCCGCTTCAAGCGATCGCGGTCTCCACCGGCTCCGTAGACAACGATGACTCGGCCGGGGGTCACTTTGCGCAGACCACGAACGCACCGGCGTAAGGCATCGTCGGTGTGAGCGTAATCCACGAAGACGGAGAACAATTGACCGCACTCCACCGCCTCCATCCGGCCTGGTACCGCTCGGAGGGATCGCAGGCCCGCAGCAATTTGCTCGACGGTCAGCCCCAGGTGGCAAGCGGCGGCGCTCGCGGTCAGGCAGTTCGCGACGTTGTGTTTTCCGAGCAACGGCGTCTGAACTTCCAGCGTGCCGTGCGGCAGCCGCAATTCAAACAGCGTTCCGGCCAGAGACTGATCAATGATATTTGCCGTGACATCAGCATCCGAATCGATGCCAAACGTGATTTGAGAATGATTCTTCAACAGCTCGGGCAGTGGCCAGCTAGCGGGATCGTCGGCATTCAGGATCACACAGCCATTGGGCTTCACGTGTTCGATGATTCGCCATTTGCTGCGGCGGTATGCCGCAAAGTTGAGGTGATAATCGAAATGGTCTTGAGTGATATTGGTAATCGCCGCGACGTCGAATTTGGTTCCCGCCACACGATCTTGATCGAGGGCATGGCTGGAGACTTCCAGGGCCGCGTGCGTCGTTCGCTGATGGACCATCCGCCCCAGCCAGTTGGAGATCGTCGAGGCATCCGGCGTAGTCAATGTGGAACGTTCACCAAGCAAGCCATCGTGATATTCGATGGTTCCGAGTAACCCGGTTTGCTGACCGGCGTTCTGCAGAATGGATCGGCAGAGCCAAGTCGTGGTTGTTTTACCGTTGGTCCCGGTGATCCCCAGCGTTTTCAAACTGTTAGAGGGATTGCGCCACAGTTGCGAACAAAGGAGAGCAAACGCGCGTCTGGGGTCCGACACAACACACTGTGGGACCGTAATTTCCGGCAAAGGACGCGAGACCAGCAGCGAAGTGGCTCCACGAGCAACCGCATCGGCCGCGAAGTCATGGCCATCCACATGTGTGCCTGGAATGGCCGCGAACAGCATTCCTGGCTGGCATTCCCGGCTGTTGGCTGTAGCGCCGGTGACGCGAATGTTGGCACATCCGACAAAACTGGCTACTGGAAACACTTGACGCAATTGCACCGGCACCTGAGCAGGCGTCGTTCCGCCATATCGTGATGTCGGTCCATGCAGCATGGCACACTACCCCTGGGGAGTCTGTTCCAGCGTGGAATTCGGGATGGAAGTGGGAAGTTTTTTAAGAATCGCAGCAGGCCAGAACTGGCCCGAGGATCAGGTAGGTTTTTTTATTGCAAGTGGTTTTGTCGAGGAAAATCGCTGTGAAGTGGTGGGGATTCTCGCGATTTGGCCGGATGGGTCAACCCGAGTTTTGTGTGATTGGAAATTGGGAAATTGGCAAAAATGATTCTTGGATTCTTTTCGATTCAGATTTTGAAACCCAGAGGCACAGAGAACACAGAGGAATTGTCGCATCTCTGTGTTCTCTGTGCCTCTGGGTTTCAAAAATTACCTTGAAGAATCCCGGGGCTTACCGGCCTGTTGATTTATTTTGTCGGAATTGAGGTTCATTACTTCTTCCCCCCTACCCCCAGGGCGCAGCGGTGGCCAGGGGAGTCGAGGATCGGATTGTCGGTCGGTCAGGGGTGGGCAGCAATGGGC
>JAKFVC010000251.1 GCA_021732415.1 Planctomycetaceae bacterium | reverse complement strand
CCTTCGCACATCATCTTGCTCCATGCATTTAAGGCAGAACACTTCTGTCTTAAATGCTGGCGCAAATCTCGTGCCGCTGGGGGGCGGCTCCCCAGAAAACTTGACGTACTTGTGTATAACCAACAGGCGCTCAACCACCGGCTACTCTCTTTAATCCCTCCGGGATAATTGAGCGAAGGCAACCCAATGCCATTCCGCAAAGGAGTCACCAGTTATTTTCTTTGCAACTATTCGCTGCCTCTTTTGATTCGCTGCCGCCTATTGAGGCCCAAATCGATCCGCCGCGGGAGTTTCCCCGGCCCAGCGGCGGACGCCGTGATCGGGGTTCGCTGCCATATGTCGCAGGATGTGATAGGCGGTCTCGGTTTCGGTGGGGCTGCCGGTGAGTGCCGCCAGGTCTTCCGCGGTTAGCGGGGCGTGTGCTGATCTCAGGTGCTGCAGCAATTTCAACTGCAGATCGAGGACCTCCTGGGCCGCTTTCTTGCCGGCTTCGACGCCTGGCTGATGATAGGCATTCACATTGATGAGTTCGGCATAGAGACCGACCGCTCGCTCATAGAGAGCGATCATCGCGCCCACGCTGTGTGGCGTGACTTCGTCGAGGATAATGCTGATCAGATCGGTGTCATTGTCGTACAACGCGCGGCGTGTTCCCTGCCAGAAGCCGTGCAGGAAGTCGCCCGTGGTGACGTCGGTGTCGACAGCGGCCGATACTCCGGCGCGGTCCTTGAGGACTTGGATAAACGTGACGAAGAAGTTCGGCACCCCTTCACGCAATTGCTGGACGTAAGCGTGTTGATCGGTCGAGCCCTTGTTGCCGTAAACTGCGATGCCCTGGCGCACCAGGCGGTTGCTGCGGGAATACTCTTTGCCCAGCGATTCCATGACCAACTGCTGCAGATATTTACTGAACAGGGCGAGGCGATCCTTATAGGGCAGCAGGACCATGTCGCGAGCCCCGCGGCCGCCGGTGCAATGGAACCACATCATGGCCAGCATGGCGGCGGGGTTGGTCCGCAGGTCGTGTTTCCGCGTCAGAGTGTCCATGTCAGCGGCACCCTGTAAGAGGGCGTTCACGTCAATCCCCTGTAAGGCCGCGGGCAGCAAGCCGACAGCGCAAGTGATCGACGTCCGGCCGCCGACCCAATCCCACAGCGGAAAGCGTGCCAGCCAGTTCTCGGCTTTCGCCTGTTTGTCGAGCTTGCTGTTAACCTGAGTGATCGCGACGGCCTGTTGATAGAAGTTCAAGCCGCGCCGCTCACAGGCCAGACGGGCTTCAATCATGCCGTTGCGAGTTTCCTGCGTGCCGCCCGACTTGGAGACCACCGTAATCAGCGTTTGACCGAGCTCGTCGCCGATCTCTTCGATGGTCCGGTCGATGCCGTCCGGATCGGTATTGTCGAAGAAGAACATCTTCAGCTTGTCGTCGGGGTTGCCGAGAGCCGCTTCCAAGAACTGCGGACCCAGTGCCGAGCCGCCGATGCCGATATGCAGGACGTTCTTAAACTTCCCGGTCGAACCGACCTTCTCACCGGAGTGAATCGATTCGACAAACAATAGGATGGCGGCGTTAGTGTCCTGAATTTCCCTGGCGATCTCGGGATGGCTCTGTTTCACGAGCTCAGGATTACGCAGCCAATAGTGGCCGACCATCCGGTTTTCATCCTGGTTGGCGATGGCTCCCTGTTCGAGCTCATCCATCGCCTTGAAGGCCGCTTCCATCGCGGGCGTCATCTTCTTCAAGAAGTCGTCTTTGAAGTGGACGCGGCTGACATCCAGGGCGAAGCCCAGGGCTTCATCGGTGATGAGATAGTCGCGATACCGTTGCCAGAGTTGTTCGCCGGAGAGTTGCATGAGAATCATTACGGCGTTGTTGCGCCGTCTCCTGAGGGGATGTTGTCGATCTCGTGGTCACTTCGTGTACGCGTGATCGGAGGGCGAGGCTCCCGCCGAGCCGAACACGAGCTTTAGCTCGGCGTCCGCCGGAGGCCTCCGTTCGATGCCTCCGGCGGACGCCGACCTGCGGTCGCTTTAGGCTCGGCGGGAGCCTCGCCCTCCCATGGACCGTACTCAAAATAGTCTATTCAAACCATTCAACGCTGCCACACGATACGCTTCCGCCATAGTCGGATAGTTGAACGTCGTATTCACAAAGTACTTCACCGAATTCGCCTCACCATGCTGCGACATGATCGCCTGGCCGATGTGGATGATCTCGGCTGAGTTCGCACCAAAGCAATGAATTCCCAGGATCTGCAGGGTCTCACGATGAAACAACAGCTTCAGCATACCGACGGTCTGGCCGGTGATCTGGGCTCGGGCGAGGCTCTTAAATTGAGAATGTCCCACTTCGTAGGGAATCTGCGCTTCGGTCAACTGGCGTTCGGTTTTGCCCAGGGAACTGATTTCGGGGCTGGTGTAGATGCCTGTGGGGATGTCTTCGATCAGCGCCCGTTCGCACTTGCCGAACATGCAGTGACTGGCGGCGTACCTTCCCTGGTCGTAGGCGGCACTCGCCAGTGACGGCCAGCCGATGACGTCGCCGACCGCATAAATGTGCGGTGCCGTCGTCTGGAAATCGGCGTTCACCGGGATATGGCCCCGGTTATTGGGGACGATTCCCAGTTCTTCCAAACCCATTTCGTCGGAATTACCGGTCCGGCCGTTGGCCCACAACAGGATGTCCGACTTGATCTGCTTGCCGGACTTCAATGACAAGACGACGCCATCATCGCGGCCTTCGACTTTGGCATATTCCTCGCAATGGCGAATCACGACGCCACGTTCCCGCATCGAATAGGCGAGCGCATCGACAATTTCGTCGTCCAGAAACTCCAGCAGCTTGCTGCGAGTATTGACCAGATTGACCTTCACCCCCAGATTGCGAAACATTGATGCGTATTCGCAACCGACGACACCCGCACCATAAACGGTAATCGAATGGGGCGTGTGGCTGAGGTTGAGTACCGTATCGCTGTCGAAAATGCGGGGATGATCGAAATCGACATCGTGCGGACGATAAGGTCGCGAGCCGGTCGCAATAACGAAGGAGTCGGCGGTGACTCGCTGGCGTCCTTCGTGACTTTCCGAGACTTCGATCGTCTTGGCGTCAATAAATTTTGCCTGTCCACAGAACATCGGCACGTGGTTGCGATCGTAAAAGCTGTGCCGGAGATCGACTTGGGCGTCGATGACCGACTTCGAGCTTTTGAGCAACTGGGGAAAGTCGAAATTCAACACGATCCCGGCATCGCGAACCAGCCGGTTGTTGTTGACTTCGGTCATCCGAAAGATGGCAAAACGCAGGGCTTTACTGGGGATCGTGCCCCAGTGGGTACACCCGCCGCCGATGCGTGCAAAGCGTTCGACGGTCGCGATCTTGCGGCCGCTTTTCGCAGCCTGCATCGATGCCCCTTCGCCCCCCGGCCCGCTGCCGATGACGACGATATCAAAATGCGGAATCTCGTTGGCCACCGATTGTCTCCTGAATAGTCCTGGCGCGTGGGGAATCTTAGCAACAGATAGGGGTTTGGGACAACGGCGAGCGGTCTACGTTTTGACGATATTCGTACGGCGTCCGCATGGCGAAAGAGTACGCGTGCGGATCTTCGCTCCCCTCGCCCTGGCCGGAAAACGAATACGGCGGCGAGAGGGGCCGGGGGTGAGGGGCATCGCGAGCGACTTCCCACTTTCTATCTCTTGGCGGCCATTTTCGTGGAAAAATGGAACTTCAAGTCGATGGTTGATCGTGCCCCTCACCCC
>JAKFVC010000235.1 GCA_021732415.1 Planctomycetaceae bacterium | reverse complement strand
ACCAGGCATCATAGAGGCCGGGACTTATGAGTCGCCTGCCGTTCGTAATATCAAGCTGACTGAACTGTGTCTCCTTGCGCTGGATGATGTCTAACTTCAGTCCTGATATCGAATGGATGATATTGAATTGACGTCGACGGCGCACCGCCTCTCGAATTGCTGGTATGGAAACATAGAAATCTGGAGCCGGAAACTCAGCGCTAATTGCTTCAGCCAAGTCTGGGTTCAAATCCACGAGAATATCGACGTCATTCGTGAGGCGGAACTCGCCATAGGCGATGCTCGCCATCGAACCAACGACACGATAAGGGACACCTTCGCGTTCGAAGAAATCGGCCGCTTTCTGCATCAATTCGTGTGGATCGAAGTCAGTAGGGTACACAATCCGTTGCTCCGCGACTGATTCGGCGTGCCGATTCTCGAAGGACTTGCTCTTCAGTCCAGTCAGGATTTTCCTGTCGTACACACCCGCGAGTCATCACGACGGCCGTTCGCCACATTGCAGCGGCCCGTGCTATTCGCTCCTGAGGCGTCATCTTCTGCAGAATTTCGACAACCATCGGGTCGAGAAGCTCGACGACGGGAGGCCTCCGGTTTGCTGTGATCTGTGGGCTCATCGGAATAAGACTCACATGGATGTTGTGACTGCGAAATTAGCAGGAACGCACTGACGTTCGGTTTGCAGGCAGCGATCGACCGAATGTTGTTTCGAACCGTGGGTTAGCGCCCAGCGGCTGATTGATTGTAAACATCAATTGTACAAATTGTGTCGCTTGAATGAATACCTCGGCTGAAATCATCACAAACGTTACTCCAATCCTGACTCGCGAAATCCCACAAATTCCCTCCTCCGCACATTTGCCCTCTTGAGTGTCGCCAACAAATTGACGAAGATATCTGTGTTGATTGATCTGATCTCGCTGGATGAAACGTGGCGTGATCGGGTCAACCCTCAATCCACCTGACCCACTGGCTGCGCCTCCGCCAGTTCGATCAAGTGGTTCGATCCTGCCTGCTTGATGCCCGCCCTGCCCGATTTCGTGAGACCTTCCATGAAGTTCCTCCCTGCGGCTTTGCTCCTGCTATTCGTATTTCAGGCGACTGCCTCAGCTGAGGAACCGTTGACCTATGAGAAGCATGTCCGTCCGATTTTGAAGGCGCATTGTTTTCACTGTCATGGCGAAGGGGATGAACTCAAAGGGAACCTCGATCTGCGTCTGCGCCGGTTGATCGTTAAGGGAGGCGATACCGGTGAAGGCTTGGTGGCGGGCAATCCTGCCGAGAGCATCCTCCTGCAACGTGTCAAAGATAAGCAGATGCCGCCCAACAACAAGTTGGTGCCGGAAAAGGAAGTGGCTATTCTCGAGAAGTGGATTGCCAACGGTGCCGTGACCGCGGCTCCGGAACCGGAAGGCGATCTGGCCGGTGTGGATATTACGGCTGAAGAGAAAAAGTTCTGGTCGTTCCAGCCCATTCAACGCCCTGCCCTGCCGGTCGTGAAAGATGCCTCGCGGGTGGCGACGCCGATCGATGCGTTCCTGCTGGCGAAGCTGGAGGAAAGAGGTCTCACGTTCTCTGCCGAGGCCGACAAGCGGATTCTGATTCGGCGGGCGTATTTCGATCTGCTCGGGCTGCCGCCGAGTCCTGCGGATGTGGACGCGTTTCTGGCGGACAGTTCGCCTGATGCCTACGACCGGTTGCTCGACCGACTGCTGGAATCGCCGCAGTATGGTGAGCGTTGGGGCCGGCACTGGCTCGATGTGGCGGGGTATGCGGATTCCGATGGCTATGATGAGGCTGATCGCGTCCGGCCGTTCGCGTACAAGTATCGCGACTATGTCATCCGGGCGATGAATGCCGACAAGCCGTTCGATCAATTTATCATCGAGCAACTCGCCGGTGACGAACTAGTTCCCCTGCCCCACAAGAATCTGTCGGCCGAGCAGATCGACTTATTGGCGGCCACGGGTTTTTTGCGTACGCCACCGGACGGCACTGCGGCCAATGGCAGCAAGGTCTCGCGCAATGCCGTGATTTCTGAGACTTTGAAGGTGGTTTCGACGTCGTTGCTGGGGCTGACCGTCGGTTGTGCCGAGTGCCACAATCACCGCTACGATCCGATCCTGCAGACCGACTACTATCGACTGCGGGCGATCTTCGAACCGGCACTCGATATGAAGGCGTGGCGCGGTCCCCAAGCACGGTTGGTATCGCTCTATACGGACGCGGACCGGGCTACGGCTGCGGCGATTGAAGCTGAAGCGGTGGTGATCGATAAGGAACGACAGACGAAGCTGGACGGCTACATTAATGCGACCCTCGAGAAGGAAATCGCCAAGCTGCCTGAAGACAAACGCGACGCGTGCCGGGAAGCTCATAAGACGCCGGCCGACAAGCGGACTCCTGAGCAGCAGCAGTTGTTCAAGGATTTCCCCAGCCTGAATGTGAACGCGGGCACGTTGTACTTGTATGACAATGCTGCCGCGAAGGATTTGGAGCAGGAAGCCAAGCGTGCGGCGGATGTCCGTGCAAAAAAACTCGCCGAGGATTTTGTCGGACCGCTGACTGAAGTGCCCGGCCAGATTCCGGAGACGCAACTCTTCCATCGAGGCGATCCCGACCAGCCGAAGCAGACGCTGCCTCCCGGCGAACTGACGATTCTGGAGACTGCGTTGGCGGCCCCCATTCCGGCCAAGGATCCCTCGCTGCCGACGACTGGGCGACGGCTGGCCTATGCTCGGCATCTGGTGACTGGCAAGCATCCGCTGACCGCACGCGTCTTGGTGAATCGCGTCTGGATGCTGCATTTTGGCAAAGGGATTGTGGCCACGCCCGGCGACTTCGGGTTCCTGGGGGAACGTCCCACTCATCCGGAATTGCTCGATTGGTTGGCTGATGACTTTATGGCCAACGGCTGGAAGCTGAAGCGGTTGCAGAAGCTGATCATGAAGTCCAGCGTCTACCGACAGTCATCCCAACGGAATCCCGCTGCAGAAACGGCGGATCCCGATAATCGGTTGCTCGCGCGGATGCCCGTGCGGCGACTGGAAGCCGAGTCGGTTCGCGATACGATTCTCGCGGTGAATGGGAAACTCAACTTGCGGCAGTATGGTTCTCCGATCCCCGTCATGGAGGATGACGTCGGGCAGATTGTCGTGGGTATCGAGAACAAGAACGGCGAAAACCGCCCTGGGCCAATCATCCCACTGCATGGCGAAGAGTATCGCCGCAGTGTTTACGTGCAAGTCCGCCGCAGCCGTCCGCTGGCGATGTTGGATACCTTCGATTTGCCGACTCTCGATCCAAATTGCACGTCGCGGAATGTGTCGACGGCGACACCCCAGTCGCTGATGCTGATGAATAGCGACTTCGTACTGGAGAACGCGAAACTCCTGGCCGCTCGGTTGGTGGTTGAAGCGGGCGCGGATCAAGCGGCGCAGATTCAACTGGCGTGGCAGTTGGCCTTTAATCGAGCCGCGACTGCTGACGAATTGCAGGCGGCTCAGAATTTCTTCGCGGAGCAAATTGCCAATTTTAGCGCGGTGCCGACCACCGAGGTTGATCCCGCGAAGAAGCCTGATCCGTTGGTATGGGCTCGGACGACGTTCTGTCAGGCGTTGTTTAGTTCTAATGAGTTTTTGTATGTGGACTAGTTGTTTGTAGCCTGACTCTCCAGAGTCGGGCGATTATTCGATAGGTGTTTGATGGCTCACACTCACCGGATGAGACGCGAACTTGATGTTGATCTGGCTCCCCTCGCCTCGGTACCCCGGGGAGAGGGGCTGGGGG
>JAKFVC010000294.1 GCA_021732415.1 Planctomycetaceae bacterium | reverse complement strand
CATCGGAGACATAAAGGTTGAGAATTCTGCAGAATTTACTGCTGGGTAGCTGACCAGTCAGCGCTCCGTTGGGGCAAGCCCAACGGGGGCGGTTTCCAAACGCCCCCACCAAATAACGGCTACACCCCACGGCACGGGGCTCACCTAAGACGCATTGACAGCTCCTCGTTCACAACACTTTGAAATACGATTTTCCTGTTCGACTGAAACTGAGAGGTCAGATCGCCAGTACATAAAGTTGGATCGGCGTGCCGCATGAGGGCATTGGGATTCTGACCCGTTCTGAGGCTGGCGAGAATGTTCCGAAAAAGTCACTCCAAAGTCAGCTTAATTCTGGCAATCGGCGGCCTCGCGTGCGTCGTCTGGGGTTGTGGCTCGCCAGGACAAGACGTATTGCCTTCGCCACAGTCGAATCCGATTTCCAACGTTCCCACCGTGGCCCCAGCAGGCCCACCGTCTCAGCTTGTTAAAGATCAACAGCGAATTACGGCGACGGCATCGGCCCTCCATGAGCTCTGTCGCGAGTTATCGCTTCCGGACGAAATCCGGGCTGTGGCGATGATCTTTGTTTTGCCAGATTGCCCGATCGCGAATTCGTATGCTGCGGAATACAGCCGCCTCAGCACGGAGTTTTCGCCGCGCGGGATCCCCGTGGTGGTCGTCTATGTTGACCCCGATCTGACACCGGCAAAAATGGACGAGCATGCTCGTCAGTATCTGTTAAAATCTCCGGTGCTCTTGGATTCGCTGCTCACTTGGGGCAACCGGGCCGGGGCCACCAAAACGCCCGAAGCCGCAGTTTTTAGTTTGGATGGCAACTTGCTGTATCGCGGCCGCATCGACGACAGGTATGTCAAAGTCGGCAAGGCTCGTGCAGTTGCCACGTCATACGATTTACGGAAGGCACTCGAGGCCATTCTGGCGGGAAAGCCAGTGGCGCACCGCTTCACCGAGGCTGTTGGTTGTCATATTCCGCACCTGGCCCATGAGTAGCAATACGAGGGATTATACGATGTCGCGCGCCGTTCGAAGTCTGTTGATCGGAGTGGGTCTGTTGTCCCTGGTCGGGTGCCGGGAGACCATCGCCGCGGAATCCAAGGCAGATTCCAAGCCCAGCCCGGGCCAGGTCACCTTTACGCAGGACATCGCTCCGTTGATGTTCAAGCATTGCGCTGGCTGTCACCGGCCGGGTGAGGTCGCTCCGTTCCCGCTGCTCTCCTATGAGAATGCCAAGAAACGGGGTCGTCTGATGGCCACGGTCACGCACGATCGGCAGATGCCACCGTGGAAGGGACATGCCGATCACGGTCCCTTCATCGGAGAACGCAGACTCAGCGACGACCAGATTGCGCTCATTGAGAAATGGGTCGCGACAGGAATGGCGGAAGGTGATGCCAAGGATCTCCCTCCCGCGCCGCAGTTTACTGAAGGTTGGAAACTGGGGACTCCCGACATCGTCCTGACGATGCCCGAGGCCTACGAGATCCCCGCTGAAGGTGCCGACATCTACCGCAACTTCGTTCTGCCTTTGAAGCTGCCTGACGGCAAGTTCATTCGCGCCGTCGAGTACCGCCCCAGCAATCGGCTCGTTGTGCATCACGCGGTGTTCTCGGCCGATGTGACTGACAAATCCCGCAAGGCCGACGCGGACGATCCTCAGCCCGGATTCCAGGGCAACCTGGCTGCCGCGGGAAGGCTGCTGCCTGGGTGTCTATCGGTCTGGGTCCCCGGTCGCGACGCCCTGCCGCTGCCAGATGGCTTTTCTTTCCCGTGGGTGCCGGGGGCCGATCTCATCATGCAACTGCACCTGCATCCCTCGGGAAAACCGGAGACCGAAAGTTCGTCGATCGGCATCCATCTGACCGACAAGGCACCCGAACGGACGATGGTCGACTTGATCATGATCGATAAAAAGATCGATATCCCCCCCGGCGAACGCTCCTTCAAAACCCGCACCGAATACACCCTGCCGACAGACATGGAAGTCTACGGGATCTTCCCCCACATGCATTTGATCGGCCGCGAAATCAAGATCACAGCGATGTCCCCGGAAGGCTCGCCACTGCCGCTGCTGTGGATTGAAGATTGGGACTTCAACTGGCAAAGCTACTACCAGTTCGTGCGTCCGACGCGATTGACTGCGGGCACGAAGATCGTGCTGGAGGGAGTCCACGACAATTCCGCCGACAACATCCGCAACCCGTTCCAGCCACCCCGACGAATCACCTGGGGCGAACAGACGAATAACGAAATGACGGTGGCGTTCATTCAATTGATTCCAGTCGACGAGGCTCAGTTCGCTCAATTACCAGGCGGACAGCGCAAGGGACTGACTGCAGGGATCGCCGGTCCGAAGATGATTGCCGCCAAGACGAACGGATTAAATGCCGCCGAACTGGTGAAGAAGCATGATCTCAACGGGGACGGCGTCCTGAACGTCGAAGAAATGGTCAAAGCCAGCGGCAGAGCCAAGGACGACGTTGAGAAGCAGGCAGTCCGGTTCGATGTCGATAAGGACGGGGCCTTGAACGCGACCGAATTGCAGGCCGCACTCCGGGCGCTGGGGCAGTAGGCTGCATCCGTGGGACGGGTCTCCAGGCCCGTCTGAGCCCGTAACATTCGACTCTAAACAGATCCATCTCTCGCGATCTTCGCGGAGCGCCGACTCGCATCAATCAATACGGCCCAGAATCACCTGAAACCTCTGAATTCGGGTGCCACTGGCTGTGCCAGTGCTTTGCCGGATAGAGCATCGAATGACAACTCGCACTGGCGGAGCCAGTGGCACCCGGATTCTGGCTTATTGAAGCACACGCGACTCGATTCACCTAAGGGAGTCGTGCGCTGCGCGACGCTCGCGAGGGATGAATCTGTTTCGCGTTGAGAGTTACAGGCTCAGACGGTTCTGGAGACACATCCCACAGTTTCGTACCAATCCCTCCGTCGCATTGGCGATTGTCTATGGATTGCGTAGAATGCGACTTCGACCTCGCGCCCGGTTGCGCGCAAAAAACTGCTCATCCCGAGCACCTCGGAGTCTGCCACATGCTGAAACTGCTGGTCTGTTTGCCGCTCCTGCTCCTGGCTTCTGCCGCATTTGCGGAAGGGGAGAATGAACAAGCCTTTCCCGCACATCGCGTTGTGGGAAACGTCTATTACGTGGGCTCGAAGGATCTGGCAACCTACCTGATTACGACCCCCGAAGGTCACATCCTGATCAACAGCGGCTTCGAACAGACCGTGCCGTTGATTAAGGCCTCAGTGGAATCGCTCGGCTTTAAGATGACCGATGTCAAGATCCTGCTGGCGAGTCACGCGCATTCCGATCATGTGGCAGGACACGCTCTGGCCAAAGAGGTGACTGGCGCCAAGGTCTATGTGATGGCGGGTGACGACGAAGTGATCGCTTCGGGAGGGAAGGGACAGTACCTCTATCACGACAGCCGCTGGGCTCCGTGTGTCGTCGATCGAGTCCTGAAGGACCGCGAAGAAGTCAAACTCGGGGGCACAACGTTGGTGGCTCGCAAGACGCCTGGCCACACGCGAGGCTGTACGACCTGGGCCTGGCGCGTCGCAGATGGCGACAAGAATTATGACGTCGTTGTCATCGGCAGCCCTAACGTCAACCCGGGATATGTCCTTACCAATAACAAAGAATATCCCGAGATCGCCGCCGATTATAAGCAGACGTTCGAGGTTCTGAAGTCGCTCCCGTGCGATATTTTCCTCGGTGCCCACGGCGCCTATTACGGCATGGACGCCAAGTACGAACAGCTCAAAGGGGCCAAGCAGAATCCGTTTATCGATCCCGAAGGCTATAAGGCGTATGTGGAATTAAAGTCGAAGACGTTTCGTATGCAGCTTGGAGAGCAACGTTAGCCTTGCGGATCCCCCAAGAGATTTCGCTCCCCTCGCCCTGGTACTCCGGGGAGAGGGGCCGGGGGTGAGG
>JAKFVC010000322.1 GCA_021732415.1 Planctomycetaceae bacterium | reverse complement strand
CCTGCCAAACCTGTAGCCCGACTCTCTGAGTCGGGTCCCTGTCCGAGAAGGTACCCCGACTCGGACAGGTGATAGACAATCGGCATCCGTGACAGATGGGAGGGCGAGGCTCCCGCCGAGCCTAAGACGACCAAAGGTCGGCGTCCGCCGGAGGCTGGATAAATGCCTCCGGCGGACTCCGAGCTAAAGCTCGCTTAGGCTCGGCGGGAGCCTCGCCCTCCCAGATAGCCCCCCAAATTGAGCTTGGACAACGCACTGGCGCCCAACGGCTAATATTGACGATGGAATTGTCCCCCGAGGAGTCTCCGGATGCTGCGAACTTGGATTGTCGGATGTCTCTGGTTTGCGATGGCGGTGACCTTACAGGCTGCCGATACCATTCCGGCCGATGATCCGCGCGTCAAGTTCTTCGAAGAGAAGGTCCGGCCCATCCTGGTCGAGCACTGCCAGGGATGTCATGGCACGAAAAAGCAGCAAGCCGATCTGCGGCTGGATTCGCTGGAAGGAGCTCTCAAAGGAGGCGAACACGGCCCCGCGCTGATTCCGGGTGATGCCGAAAAAAGCCTGCTGATTTCGGCCGTGCTGCGGACTGGCGACTATGAGATGCCCCCCGACAAGCCGCTCGCCGAGGCTCAGATTGCTGCCTTGACGACATGGGTCAAGCAGGGCGCCGTCTGGCCGGGTAAGGCCGAAGTCCTCGTCACGCCCACATCGCCGGCCGGTTTCGAAAAGGCGCGGCGCGAGCACTGGGCATTTCAGCCCGTCCGACAGCCACCATTACCGACGCTGAAAAACGCCGCCTGGGCCAGCACACCAGTGGATGCTTTCATCCTGGCGAAGTTGGAGGCTCAGGGGCTGACTCCTTCGCCCGCGGCGGATAAACGGACATTGCTGCGGCGTATTACATTCGATCTGACCGGATTGCCTCCAACGTATGAAGAGGTTCAAGCCTTCGAGGCCGATACGTCTCCTGATGCGTACGCGCGGGTGGTCGACCGGCTGTTGTTATCGCCACAGTATGGCGAACGCTGGGGCCGGCATTGGTTGGATGTCGCTCGCTATTCGGACACGAAGGGGTATGTCTTCTTCGAGGAAGGTCACTTCCCGTGGGCCTGGACTTATCGCGATTACGTCATTGAATCCTTCAATCAGGATCTGCCGTACGATCGGTTCTTGTTAGAACAACTGGCGGCCGACCAACTGCCCCTGGGTGATCAGCATCGTCCGCTGCGAGCGTTGGGTTTTCTGACGGTGGGCGGTCGATTCATGCAAAATCTGCACGACATCATCGATGATCGGATTGATGCAGTCACTCGCGGTTTGCAGGGGCTGACCGTCAGTTGTGCCCGTTGCCATGACCACAAGTTCGATCCCATCCCCACGGCCGACTATTACTCGCTCTATGGGATCTTCGCCAGCTCCATCGAACCGATCATTCCACCGCAGTACGACCCGGCCCCCGACACCGAAGAGTATCGGAAGTTTGATACCGAACTCAGGGCTCGTGAAACCAAGCTCCGTGAGTTCGTGCAGGCTAAACAGGGTGAGGTGATCAGCGGTACGAAGACGCGTGTCTCCGAGTACATGTTGACGGCCCACGCGACTCGGAATCAACCGCGCACCGACGACTTCATGCTGTTGGCCGATCCCAACGAATTGAATCCCAAGATGCTGCGGCGCTGGCAGAGTTTTCTGGAGCAAGGTGAGAAAACCCAGCGACGAGTTCTCGCTTTATGGACTGCGTGCGGCCAACTACCGGAAGCGGACTTTGCAGCGCAAGCCGCGGCCGTCATCGCCAAGCTGGCGGCCGAACAAGATCCCGCGGCGACCGTGAATCCGCTGGTCATCAAGGCCTTGCAAACCAAGCCGCCGCAGAAGCTGGCCGATGTTGCCGCGGCCTATTCCGAATTGCTGAACGGGGTGGAAAAGGAATGGCAAGACTTACGACGACAACCGGTCGGCGGCGGGCAGCAACCTCCCACGGCATTGCCGGACGCTGACAAGGAAGAATTGCGCCAGATTTTCCACGCCCCCAATTCACCGACCAGCGTGACGGCCAACGGCATTGGCGATCTGGAACTGCTCCCTGATCGTGCGGCTCAAGGAGTTTTCCGCGGGCTATTGAAGGCGGTGGAGACTTACCGCTCGACCGGACCCGGGGCGCCACCGCGCGCCATGACGCTGGTCGATATCCCCGTGCCAGTCGAACCACAAATCTTCAAACGGGGCAGCGCCATCAACCTGGGTGACATCGTTCCGCGCCGGTACCTACAGATCCTGGCGAGCGCAGAGCGGCAACCGTTCCAGAAAGGGAGCGGACGTCTGGACCTGGCCCAGGCGATTGTCGACCGCAACAATCCATTGACCGCACGTGTGCTCGTCAACCGGATCTGGCAGCATCATTTCGGAGCTGGCTTGGTCCGCACACCGAGCGATTTCGGCGTACGCAGCGATCCGCCGTCGCATCCGGAATTGCTCGACGCATTGGCCGCCAGCTTTATGGAGCAAGGCTGGTCAATCAAGAATCTGCATCGTCAGATTGTGTTGTCGAACACCTATCAACAGGCTTCAGCCGACCGTCCCGAGTGCCAGTCCGTCGATCCCGAGAATCGTCTCCTGTGGAAGTTCAATCGTCAGCGACTCGACCTGGAAGCATTACGTGACGCATTATTGTCGACATCCGGCCGGTTGGATTCGAAAGTCGGAGGTCCGTCCATCAACATGCTTGCCGTACCGGCGGTTCCGCGTCGTACGGTCTACGCCTCGATCGATCGTCTGGCATTGCCCAGCCTGTTCCGCACGTTTGATTTTCCGAGTCCCGATACGACAACTCCCCAGCGTGACAATACGACGGTGGCACCGCAGGCCTTGTTCATGATGAACCATCCGTTCGCTCTCGAAAGCGCACAGTATTTGATCGCGCGCCGCGAGGTGACCGGGGCCGCCGATTTTGCCACGAAAGTCACGAAACTCTATGAGCTGGTTCTCTCACGCGGTCCATCCGCAGGAGAACGCAAGTTTGCCGAGGAATTTTTCACCGGGCCCGATCAGAAGATCCAAGAAACGCCCGAGAATTGGACTATGTTCGCCCAGGCGCTGTTGATGACGAACGAGTTTGCGTTCATCGACTGATGCGTTGAGTTCGAGGGCGCACATCGAATCTCGGATTGTTCGCCGATGGCGAAAAACTCTTGGCGACGCCAAACTCGGATGCTTGCGGGAACGAAAAAAGGCCGGTTCCTGCGACGATTGGCAACTTGGTCTCGCGGAGGACCTGTGCGATAACAGAGTCCCGATCAGTGTGGGGTCGGGCGTTCAAACTTCAAAATTGGCCTGTCGACCGATCCTCAATGTAGTAGTTGACTTGCGGCCAATTTTGAAATTTGAAGGCTCGACCCCAGCCTGGAGACCGTCGAAGGGATCAAAGAGCGCAATCCAAAGTCTTCTGTAGCCTGGCTCTCTGAGCCGGGTTCTTATTGGGTGGCGTGTCATTGGGAACGGGACGTTTTCAGTTTGGCGCCTTGGGTAAGAAGTTCAAAGGGATCGAAGAGTTCGAAGGGATCAAAGAGCGCAATCCAAAGTCTTCTGTAGCCTGGCACTCTGAGCCGGGTTCTTATTGGGTGGCGTGTCATTGGGAACGGGACGTTTTCAGTTTGGCGCCTTGGGTAAGAAGTTCAAAGGGATCGAAGAGTTCAAAGAGATCAAAGAGCGCAATCCAAAGTCTTCTGTAGCCTGGCTCCCTGAGCCGGGTCCTTACTGGGTGGCGTGTCTTTGGGAACGGGACGTTTTCAGTTTGGGGTCGGGCGTTCAAATTTCAAAATTGGCCCGGTCAACCGAACTCCGAATCAGGGTTTGACTTGCGGCCAATTTTGAAATTTGAACACCCGACCCCGCCTTGGATCAAAGAAGTTCGAAGGGATCAAAGAAGTTCGAAGGGATCAAAGAAGTTCGAAGGGATCAAAGAAGTTCGAAGGGATCAAAGAAGTTCGAAGGGATCAA
>JAKFVC010000334.1 GCA_021732415.1 Planctomycetaceae bacterium | reverse complement strand
CACAATCTGTTATGAACTGGTGCCGAGAACATCTCGGTTCCACTCTTTTTAGCAAACGCAAAATCGCTTACGGGCTCAGCGCTACAAAAGTCGCATGAAAATAGTAATTCGAGAGGCATCACCCCAGCCTCACCCTCCCGTGACGTCGAAATATCCTTCACGGCGTTGCCTGACAGGGCCATCGCTTGTGGCTGCAACTGCCGTGGCAATAATGTCTTGCGAAAATGCCGAAAGAGCAGCGCAGATTCTTGAATCTGGGCGACCCCAGTCCCCGCCGCGAACTCAAAGCCAAAATGCTCGGAAATGGAACTGAAATTAAAGATCGCGCAACATTCAGCCCCACTCGCTGCTCTCGAAATCACCGATTTGATACAATAAATAGGATCTCTTGAAAAACTGAAACTGCGTCTTCAACGCGTCCCGTTCACTTCGACCTAGATCCAGCGACAGCTTCATGTCTGTTCTGCTTATTCAGAATGCCAACGGCGAGTCCGAAATTCGGGAGCTGTCGAAGCATATTCCGGTGGCGATTGGCCGGCATAGCTCGAACGACGTCCGCATCGACGAAGATGGCGTCGCCGTACTGCATTGCCGCGTCAGTTGGAACAGCCGTGGCTACGAAGTCGTGGCGGGGACCGAAAAGGGGATCGAATTCAACGGGCGACGGATGGCCAATGCCATTCTAACCATCGGCGACTGCATCCAGGTCGGCAGCGTCTCCTTATTTTATTACGAACGCAGCGAACAAGCCGAGGCGGCATTACGCGGCGAATCGATCGAACCCGAGCCCCCTCCGCCCCTCCCCGAGGATAAACGGGTCGCTCTCGAATTGAAGCAGGAAGCTCAGCGAGGCAAACCGAAGCAGGGTGAACTCGGTTCGACTCCCGTCCGGCCGCGGGTGGCAAAACCGCCTCCAGCCGTTCCCGTGGCAATCCCCAAGCCCCATGATATCGCCGAATTAGATGATCTAGAGGAGCTTCCCGTTCCCGTGCGGAAGGCTCGCCCCGCAGCGGCGCCTGCCCGGGGAATCTTCAATCCGGCACCCGTCCGGCCCGGTCAACAGGATTTGATGCGCTCGCCGCTCGTCACGACGCTCGGCGTGGGGACCATCATCCTGGTCATGATGTCGCTGGCCCTGTGGTTCGTCATCGGCCGCGATTCCGCACAGAAGTCTTATCAACTGGCCGTCTCCGAAATGGAGCAGAAACGGTTCTCGCAGGCCATCGCGCAGTTCGATACGTTCATCAAGACCTATCCCAACCATCGGTATGCCTCGGCCGCCCGGCATGCCCTGGGACTGGCCCTGATCGAACAGCCGATCGCCGGCGCGGCACCAGCCTGGGACAAAGGTTTGAAGGCGCTCGATGACTATGTTGCCCAGCACCGTCGAGACAAGGATTTCTCTGACATCCTGCCCAAGGTTCTCGATCTGGCCGAACGCATTGGCAAAGGGGCCGCAGAAAGTGCCGGGACGCAAAAGAAGGCCGAGTTCCTGACCGTCTCCAACAATGCGTCGCGCCTGTTGCAGCAATACAGCCCGCTCGATAAACCACCGAAGCAGGCGCTGCAGGAAATCGATTCCGCGATTCAAAAGGCCGAGGCTGCCATTCGGAAGCACGAAACCTTCCAAAAGGCATTAGGACAGATTGATGACAGTCTCAAGAAGAACGCACCGTTCACGGCGTTCGACACGCGCCGCAAACTCTTGCTGAAATATCCCGATTTGGAGTCGGACAAAGCTCTGCAGACACGCCTGAAAGAGGCCTTGGAAGCCGAACGTAAGCTGACGGTGCGATCGGCTCTCAACCAGGCGGCTCAGACTTCCGAGTTGCCCCAGGCGGTCACCCTGCCCTCGTTGAACCTGATGCGTCAGACCCGAACCCGAGCTGACACGGTACCCGGTGGAACCAACGTCTTCACCGTGGCGCAGGACTGTTGTTTTGCAGCCGACAGCCTGACGGGCATCTTGCAGTGGCGGCGAGTCATCGGGCCTGACACGCCTTTTTCACCGCAGCCGGTTTCACTCGATGTTCTCGGACTCTTGCTGTTCGACACCCGGGTCAACGAATTGATTCTCGTCCGGCAACGCGACGGAGTTCTCATCTGGAGACATGGCCTGCCAGCCCCGGCCGCCGCGGCTCCATTAGTGCATGCAGGTCAGATCTTTATTCCGACGCGCGACGGGCGGTTGTCTCAGTTGGACCTCGTCAACGGGATGCTGACCACGCAGTTGAAATTCTCGCAGCCGCTGGTGTCCTCGCCCCTGCTGGTGGCGCATGGCGAACGGTTACTGGTCGCTGGTGCGCGAGCTGTCCTCTATTCGCTCAACTACCGGCCGCTGGAATGTGTCTCGGTGACTTATACCGGTCACGCCCCGGGATCGCTGCAATCGCCCCTGATGAAGATGGGTGATTTTGTCCTGACGGCCGAAAACGATCGCCAGGACTCGGCGCAACTACGAGTGTGGGATGGTTCTCAAGCCGATCAACCATTGTCCCGATTGGCCGCGGCCCGCGTGAAGGGACAAGTCCGCGATCCCGCCGTATTGCGTGGCAAACAACTCATCGTCCCATCCAGTCCCGAGCAGTTGTCGTCCTTCACCGTGAGCGATGAAAAGGGCGAACAGGCACTGGCCGCGGCGGGGACCTATCAATCCGAGCATCCGCAAGGCGGGCCCATTTACGTGACGCTGGGCCCCGATAATGAGCTCTGGATGACCAGCAGTACTCTGCGACGCTTGCAAATCGGCCCCGATAGCATATTGCCACTAAAAGGCGAACTCGGGCTGGGGATTTCCACACAGCCGGTGCAGGTACTCGATCAGGTCCTCTACGCCACGTCGCGAGTCGCCTGGAATTCGGCGACGTATTTTCTGGCGGCCGATCGTCAGCAGATGGTTTCTCAATGGCTAACGGTCCTCGCCAGCCGCGCTGTCGTGGCCGGAACGATTCCCGCGGCTGACGGTGCCCTTCCCTTGTTGACCGACGCCGGAGATATCTTCGCGTTGACCGCAGCCAAAGTGAAAGCCGGTGGTGTCGATGTTCGGCCCGTGACCACGCTGGCGGTCCCCACCGGACTGATTGGATCACTGGGAGGCACCGTCCTTTCCAACGGACGCCTGGCCGCGTGGTGTGGTGGTGCCAAGGGTAAACTGTGGCTCGTGAACACAGACGGAATTGTGGTCCGCGAAACCCAACTGCCGGAGACTCTGGAAGCACCGCCGATCTTACTCAGCGGCGGGCTGCTGCTGCCTCTGCCGGGAAAGTTGCGGTTGATCGAGACTCCCGGATTTAAGGGCACGATCGAAGACCTGATGCCGGCGGTCGATCCTCAAGGAGCGGCCCGTTGGAAGGGAGTAGTCTCCCTCGACGACAAGCAGGCGATCGCCGTCACCGACAAAGGACGAGTCATCCGCGCCCAGGTTCGGGCCGAGCCGGTCCCCCATGTGGCGGAAGTGAGCTCGCTGGATTTGCAAACCGCTGTCGAGCAGCCCCCCGTCCTGATCGGCAACCGCGTCTTCCTCGCCACAGGCAAGCAACTCCGCAGCCTCGACGTCGCCACACTCGAAAGCCGCGGATCCGTCCCCTTGCCCGAGGTGGTCTCACAAGGCCCCTGGGTCGTCCAGAACCTGTTAGTGATGGTTTGTGGACGAGGCCAGTTGGTCGTCATTCACAGTGAACCGCTGGCCGTCGCCTGGAAGCAGCAGCTCTCAGCAGGCGGTCTGGCCGGCCCCCCCCAATTGCGCGGCGAGCAGATGTTGTTCGCATCTCAGTCAGGGGAGGTCTCGCTCCGCAAGCTCACCGATGGAAGCGTAGTTCGAAAGATCTCAACCGGGCAGCCCATCGCGCTCGGCCCATTGATGCTCCAAGAGCAAGTATTCGTCGGGAGTTTGGATGGCAGCGTGGTGTTGCTCAACCCGTGGCTGGAGGCGATGCCATGAGACGCACGAGCCAGATTGAGAACGGCCCACGAGTCAGGAACAATCCAAGAGATGGAAGTCCTGCTCCCCTCGCCCTGGTACCCCGGGGAGAGGGGTTGGGGGTGAGGG
>JAKFVC010000186.1 GCA_021732415.1 Planctomycetaceae bacterium | reverse complement strand
AACCCCTCTCCCCGCCCGGTTCGTTTTTCCGGCCAGGGCGAGGGGAGACAAATTCATACCCTGGGGGTGGATCCCACTAAATCGGCCTCTTCAACAATGCCAGGACCCAGAAAATCCCAGTGATTTCCAGGCACACTGCCGTAATCAACAAAATCCGGCCCATCGGGTCGGTCAGCAACGGACGAACATGGTCCGGGAAGTACACAAAACACAGGATATACGCAATCGGCGAGACCACCGCCATCAAGATCGTCGACGAGCGTCCGGCACCCGTGGTGGCTCGCATCTGGCGGGCTCCGTTGAGTCGATCACGGACCACGCCGGCCATGCGGTCCAACGCCACGGGCAGGTTGCCACCCGTCTGGCGATGGACCATCAGGGTGGATGCCAGCATGCGCAGCTCGGTTAGCCGGATCCGTCGCGACAGAGACTGCATGACCGTCCCCAACGCCAGTCCCATATCGAGTTGCCGGGCACAGCGGGTGAACTCGCGGCCGATCACCCCTTTGGTCTCGGCCCCGACCAGTGCGACCGCTTGATCGACACTTTCGCCTGCTCGCACGGCTCGTGCCAACAGGTCGACGACGTACGGCATGCCCTCTTGCATGTCTCGCATGCGGCGGCTGCGCAGAATCATCATGGCGAACAGCGGCAGCAGCATGCCTGCAGATCCAGCCAGTCCGGCGAGCATCTCGTTGGCGGTATAAGCATACATGGCTCCACCCGCCAGCAGGCCGCAGGCGACGAGCATCAAAAATGCAGACAAAGAGGAGACGTCGAATCCCGATTCAAACACCAGATGCTCGAATCCCTGGTCCAGTCTCCCGGTCAGGCTGGTCGCGGGGGCTTCGTCATGGACGGTCGGGACGCGACGCAACGTGTGGGGACGCAGCCGTTCCTGGGCATCGGGACCCCAGAATAAATCGCGCATCACCATCCAGGCGGCACCACAGACCGCAATGACGGCAAAGAAAACGATCAGTGATACCTGCTCTAGGGGCACGTCCAGAATCTCCTGGTATTCTCGTAGGTCAGGCTGTGCCTGACTTGATTCGTTCCGATTTTGTTATCCGGACAACCTTGCGAAAGTCTGTCAGGTTGGGGTCGAGCCTTCAAATTTCAAAATTGGCCGCACGTCAACCCGTCAGTTGAAGACTCACCGACAGGCCAATTTTGAAGTTTGAACGCCCGACCCCCGCTGTTATTACGGTTTATAAAACGTCACCATCGTATCAGCCTTCGTGGGATCCGGGATCTTCCCGCATTCCAGCTTTCGGGCCTCGAACAAGGCATCAGGCAATTCGATTCCCGCTGCCAGAAATCGCTTCAGGCACGCCGGACGATAGCCCGTAACGTAGTACTCGCCCACGGCCTGGCCATTCTGCACGCCGGTTTGCTCGTAGCCGAAAATGTCTTCCAGTTGGTACATTCCGTCTTTAATTCCGACCACTTCCGAGATCTTCATCACCCGACGGGCACCACCCTTGAGACGCGACAGGTGGACCACCAGCCGAATTCCGGTCGCAATGTATTCGCGGACCACCGGGACCGGCAGTTCATAGCCGGTCATGGCGACCATCATCTCCAGGCGAGCCAGCGCGTCACGCGTATCATTGGCGTGGATCGTCGACAGTGAGCCTTCATGGCCCGTATTCATCGCCTGCAGCATGTCGAGGGCCTCGGCCCCACGCACTTCGCCCACGATAATCCGGTCGGGCCGCATTCTCAAGCTGTTCCGCACCAGCGCCCGCTGGGTGACTTCACCCGAATCTTCCGTGTTCGGTGGACGTGTTTCCAGTCGAATCACATGGCGATGCAACAGATTGAGTTCTGCGGAATCTTCGATCGTAATCAGGCGTTCTTCAGCCGGAATGAATTTGGTCAGAGCGTTCAGTAAGGTCGTCTTACCGGCACCTGTTCCCCCGGCAATTAAGAAGCTCGCTCGAGATTCGATGGCGGCAGCTAAGAACTGCACCATTTCCGGAGCGATCGACTGGAACTGCGTCAGGTCGTCGAGCGTCAATGGGCGCTTGCCGAAACGCCGAATGGAGAGGGTCGGGCCGTTGAGGGCCAGCGGCGGAATCACGGCATTGACGCGGGAACCGTCCGGCAGACGGGCATCGACCATCGGGCTGACTTCGTCGATGCGGCGACCAACGCGCGAGACTACGCGGTGAATAATCCGCATCAAGTGCGCGTTGTCGGCGAAGATGACATCAGTTTGTTCCAGACGGCCCCGACGCTCGATATACACTTCATAGGGACTGTTCACTAAAATATCAGAAATGGCGTCGTCGTCGACCAGTTTTTCCAGCGGCCCCAGACCGAACACTTCTTCGAGCAGATCCTTGAGGAACCGATCCTGGTCGTGCCCCTTCAATTCGACGGCATGTTCCCGCAACAGTTCCTGAGCCACCGCGCGGACTTCACTCGACAGCTCCGCCTCTTTGACCTGGGCGAGCATGGTGAGTTCCAGCGACTCGACCAGTTCTTCGTGAATGGCCACCTTGATACGCTGGAACAGCAACTCGCGCCGGTCGACGTGGTCGGGAATGGAGTCGTACGAATCAAATATCGCGCGTTTGTTGGTCAGCAACGCCATGAATCAGCTTCCTGAATCGGTTGTCAGTATGTCGTGTGGTGTCGTGGGACGGGTCTCCAGGCCCGTCCGTCCCGCGTCTGGTTGGAGCGAGTTATCTGCATGGTTGTTCAAATGAAAGGGGGTGAGAGTATGAGGGTGAGAAAGTTTCGGAGTCCAAATATCGCGGGAATTCGATGGGACTTGTTTCGACTCTCAGACCCTCACACTCTGGCACTCTCACACTCTGGCTTTGCCCAAACCTGCCGGAAAACACGATATCTGCTGGACGGACGGGCCTGGAGACCCGTCCCACGATACAGAATGCCGCACTCCACCAGTGGATAACAGCTTGCAATTTCCGCTCCACCGCTGTCCAGAGAAAAATCGCCGCAATCAAGAATTGGCGGGAGACTCGCGGTGGGTGACCCAGTTTGCCAGCGTTGTGTTCCGCCCCGTGAGCGGCACGGCGCTAGCCGCCGGTTCTTCCGGGATGCGCGTCACACAACAGAACCGGTGGCTAGCGCCATTCCGCTCACGGTATTTGCGAGTGGCTACAAGGTTCTAGACGTCGTGTTTGGCTGATAAATCGCGGGGTTCCGGGCCTTACGGTGCCTGGGGCGGCGAATTTCATGTTGTGATTCCAAGGTGTTTCGCACTGCGACCTGGTTCCGTGCGTCTCGGCGTGCAGGTCGGCGAAGACGTGACGTCACAAAATAAAAATCGAAACCTTGACGTCATCGTGAGATGCTTCCTTCGGGACGCAATGGGTGTTAACGGCTGTTAACGCTCTTCGTGTTACGGTGTTCGCCGAGGTAGCGCTTTCCTCTTCCACACCGTATCGGGATGAGTTGATGCGTGGGGAGACCCGAGTTCCATTCTCTGGGAAACACCGTGACTCCCTGATTATGGTGAGCATCTTTGCGCTGATTTCACGCGGCGAACGGTCGATTGTGCATTTTGCAACAGTTATGCGGAGCCGTTTTTGGAGTGGATGCCAAGACCTCACGTCGTGTTCAAGCGTGATTGTCTTGTTCAGTAGTTCGATGTCCGAATTGGAATGGCATTTGCTTAATACGCCACCGCTTCTTCACCTTGGCCGGCAGGAGCATGGGCGCGTTCGCGCCACGGGATCGGGCTTCTGTGGAAGGGCCGACACCTGCATTTCAACTTCCATTCATGTTGACACATCACACAGAAATAGTTGGAGCACATTCCATGTTGAAGAAGTTCATCAATGACGAAGCCGGTTTCATCGTTTCGTCTGAATTGGTCCTCATCGCCACGATGTTGGTTCTGGGTCTGTTGGTCGGTCTGAACACCCTCCGCAACTCGATCACCAGCGAATTGGATGACATTGCCGACGCGATCGGCAACATCAATCAAGACTACAGCTACTCGGGTCTGACCGGTCACTCGGCCAGCGTTGCCGGCACCGTGTTTGACGACGTGGAAGACTTCTGCGAAGTCGGCAACCAGGTCGCGGACACCTTCC
>JAKFVC010000336.1 GCA_021732415.1 Planctomycetaceae bacterium | reverse complement strand
CCCCGGAGTACTAGGGCGAGGGGAGATAAGATCATTCTTACGACTCCAACGTCTCATCCATGAGAGACCACCATGACTCACGACCCGCTTTGGGCACCCTGGCGATCCGCCTACGTCACCGCCGACAAAAAAAAGGCCCCCCCGGGTTGCTTCATTTGCCGCTACCTGAATGAGTCCGCCGACGCCACGAATTTCGTCGTGCGGCGCAATCCTCACTCCGTGGTGCTGCTGAATCTTTACCCCTACAACAACGGCCATCTGCTCATCGCACCGCTGGCTCATAAGGCCTCGTTGTCCGAATTGAACGACGCCGAATTGCTGGAGATTCAACAGCAGTTGGTATCAATGACCGAGTCCCTGCAAGCCATCATCAAGCCCGAGGGCTTTAATATCGGCGTGAACCTGGGCCATGTGGCGGGAGCAGGCCTGCCAGGTCACATCCACTGGCACATCGTGCCGCGTTGGAATGGCGATACCAACTTCATGGGCGTCTGCGCCGAGACTCGCGTCATCGTGCAATCGTTGGCGGAACTCTATCGCCTGCTGACCGAGCATCTGGCTAAGCCGTAAGGCATCGGTAGAAGAATTCGTAAGAATTCGTGACAGGAGCCGGGGCCGATGTGATGAAAAGCGGTGAAAAGTCCCGGTGTTTTGGAAGTCAGGCCAATGGGGAATCTCGTTCGATTTCGAATGAATACCCCAAGGGGGTTATGCAACATAGCCCAGGGTTGCCCGCACCAGCGGGCTACCCTGGGTAAGCGTTCCAAGAAGTGTTCTACCCTGAAAGGGTTGCGTGATTTGAGGACGTAACCCTTTCAGGGTAGGGCTCAATGATGATTGAAAACCCAGGGTAGCCCGCTGGTGCGGGCAACCCTGGGCTATGATGCATATCCCCTTCGGGGGAATTCATTCAGCCACCACTATTACAACGTGTAACAAACCTCGGACAAACACTGCCGTCCGGTAACATCACTTTTATCACATCGGGCCCGCCTCTTAACTCCACTACAACTCTCGCCACAAGCGTTCAAACGCATCCTGAAACGGTCCGACCAATCTCCGTTCACAGGTTACGATGAAATTCTCAAGGTTGTCCCGCGCAGCCCCACGGGTCCAGTTATAACTGCCCGTCAGCAACAGTTGGCGGTCGAACAGCGCAAACTTGTGGTGCATGTGAAACGGGGTGTTATCCACCTTTAATTGGATCCCGGCACCCTGCAAACGCTCGACGTCCGATCCAGGATCAAACGCCTTTTCATTGTCGGTGATGATCCGGATCGCCACCTTGCGGTGATGTGCTTCGAGAATCGCTTCGGCCAATCTGTCGTCGGTAATCGTGAAGACGCAGATATCCAGATCCGTTCGCGCCGCATGCACCAACTGCATGATCCGTTGCGGACAATCTTCGCTGGGCGAAAAGTGCGACTCTGGTGAAAGGATCTCGGTCGCAGCAGCCCCCTGAGCCTGCAGCAACTTCATCAGCTCTTCCAGCCAATCCAGCACCAGCCCGGAGTCTCGCTGGTCAACTTTCGCACGAGCCGTCTCGAAGATCATGTGCCGGATTTGAGCGATCTGATTCGGAGCTGGGGCGATATCCTCAAACACCTGCCGGAGTGCCTGCCGCTCACCGCGCGACAGAATCAAGTCTTCCAGCGATTGTTTCAGCAGAGACTGTAGCTCTTCCGGCTGCATGAGAACTCCCGTGGCCGACGCTGCTAGCGTCGGCGTTTGAGACTACAAATTTCGTCGCAGACGCTGGCAGCGTCTGCCACGGGGGCGTTTATGCCGACCGCTGTTCTGGATACTTGATGCGACCGTGATAGATGGCATTCAGTGACTTGATCAACGAATCCTGAATCAGGTTAAGTTCGGTCAACGTCAACCCGCATTCTTCAAACTGTCCATCGAGCAACCGCTTCCGCGCAATCTCATTGACGAGCGTTTCAATACGTTTCGGCGTCGGTTCACTGAGCGTGCGGCTGGCACTCTCGACGGCGTCCGACAACATCATCACGGCCAATTCGCGTGTCTGCGGTTTGGGTCCCGGGTAACGAAATGCCGATTCCAGTACTTCGTAACCTTGGTCGGGATGCTCCCCCGCCTGCTTCGTCGCAGCGTGATAGAAATACTCGACCAGCGTCGTCCCGTGATGCTGCTCGATGAAGTCGATCACTGGCCGCGGCAGACCGTGTTGTTCCGCCAGATCGACACCGTCCTTGACGTGGCCAATGATGATCAGCGTACTCATCGCGGGAGCGAGCTGGCTGTGGCGGCTGGGTTCTCCGATGACCATGTTCTCGACGAAATAATGGGGCTTGACCATCTTGCCGATGTCGTGGAAATAGGCCCCAATCTTCACCAGCAGACCATTCGCCCCGATGCTGTCAGCAGCGGTCTCGGCAATCGATGCCACTGTGATTGAGTGGTTATAAGTCCCCGGCGCGCGTCGGACGAGTTCCGCCAGCAATGGATGCGAGACGTCGCCCAGTTCGAGCAAACTGATGTTGGTGACGACGCCAAACAAGCCTTCAATGAACGGCAAGCTACCCGCGACGAGGAAGCCCGATGCCATGCACCACGCCGCCCCCCGCAAACTTTCCATCAGCAGGTCGGTGTTTTCGAACAAGCCTGTCAACGACTGGTTCTCAATGATGGCCACGCCCCACGAGACGACAAAGTACGCCATCGCCGAGGACAGCCCCACATTGATCAGCGTCGACCGGGACGAAACCTGCGTCAATGGGATGACCGTCAGCGTCGCGGCACTCATCAGCACCACAAAGTGCCCCAAATCGGCCCCCGTCGCGAAGGCCAGAATCAAGCTCAGCGAAAAGCCGGTCAGAGTGGCCAGCGACTGGTTGTAGGCGATCGCAAATATCATCACTGTCGCCGTGAGGGGAATCACTTCCGCGCGCCACGGATCGAACGACAACGCTCGGCCTAAAGCAACCGCAACCACCAGAACCGACAGATAGACACTCAGCCGGCTTGCGCTGCGGACCAAGGTGGGCTCGTTCCGGACCAGATAGAAGCCATTCAGCACGCCGAGCAACAAGATCACGACCGCGACCACTGCAAATCGCAGCCAGCGTTCCCAGATCGTGATCCCGCTTTCGAACGCCTCGTATTCCGCCTCCAGCAAACCCAGATGATCCTGATCGATCACCACACCCGGATTGACCAGCAGATTTCCCTTCTTGTACGCGTTCTTGATCTCCGCCGTACCCTGCCGCGCCACTTCTCGAGCATCCTGAGTCGCCTGATCGTCATAGGTCAGCGTCTCGGGAATGTTGGCCGTCATCCATGCTTCCAGAGTCGGTCGGATATCGTCTAACGCGGGATAGCGTGACCATGTCTCACCCAGCATGCCGTCGTTCGCGAGAAGTTGAGCCAACTGCACCTCGGCCAGCAAGGCCACCGTCAATCGCCCGTTGGGATTCCTGATCCGCAAGGTCCCCAAGTCCGAAGGATTCACGTTCGGAATCGACAACGACAGCAACACACCAGTCCGCTGCAGGGGCTTCAGAAACTCGCGAAATTCCTTTTCGATTTCCGCCAGATGGGTCGGATCGCGCAGCACCTTATACAGTTGATTGCGACGCTGCTTCGCGGTCGGCGCACCATTCCGCGGAGACGTTCGCTTTGCCGTTCCGGCGGCATCTGTCAAACCGAATGCCGTCAGCAACTCGAGCGGGATCTGGTCGGACTGCTTTACCGCGGCAATCTGTTTCAACATGCCCGCCAGGCGATCGGGCAGCTTCTCCAGGGGCCCCGGGTCGTGCCGAAAGATACGAGCCACTTTCGCCGCCGCATCATCACGAGCCCGTTCCGTCGCCACGAGGTTCGGACGCTCAAAATCTAATCGCGATGCAATGCCATGCGCGGGACGCTGTCCCAGTCGATAACCAAACGGCATCCGCGAAGCATGCACGGAAACCAGCATCCCCACAAGCGCCAGCGCACACAGCAACAAACGGAGTGCGACGTGTCGATCTCGCAGCAGAGCCCACAGGCCCCAAATGGGATTGGCGGCTGGCCGCAATGCCAGAGTTCGCGTGGTTCTTCGATGACCGTGATATGACATATTTCAACTGCTACAGCCTCGCGGGGGAGACCGAGCCAGTTCCTTAGGACAATCAACAAGACAAGCTCAACTGCTTTAGCGCAGATTGTGATAAATTAACTTAGCTCCCCTCGCCCTGGTACTCCGGGGAGAGG
>JAKFVC010000329.1 GCA_021732415.1 Planctomycetaceae bacterium | reverse complement strand
CCCCTCTCCCCGGAGTACCAGGGCGAGGGGAGCCCATTTCCCATGGGAGGTCGTTGCGTCAATCTACTTCGCATTCAAAGCGGGCGGCAAAGGCTCCGCGCCTTCCAGTTCCGGGCCAACTTCCTCGGGCGGATTGGGCCGCGGGGCGGTACTGACGGGCGATCGCTGCGTTTCCGCATCACCCAGGGCAGGATTATTTCGCAAGGAAACCTTGGCGCGAGCCAACAGGCGGTCGCCGACTTGCGTTATCGCTTGCTCGACTGTGGGCGAGACATTCCATTTCAATTCGCTTAAGACATCTTCAACCGAACCGTACGCCGATGACGTCGAGTGGGACTGCGCCTCCAGATCGAACTCCTCGCGGTAATCATCGGCCCAGTGCAGTTGCACATGTAGCGCTATCTCGCACGTTACGCTTGGTTCCGCATGATTCCATGAAGCTCGATGATTCTCCACTTCTCCGAGCTTGTTACCAGCGATGACTGCCGCCACCAGGGCGGACGTGATGCCCCCAACAATGCTGCCTGCAGTGACCTCCGTCGTGTCGTCCTCAAAGGTGACAACCGACCCACTCTTCTCGGCTGATAATTGCTGCACGTAAGCCTCAGCCAGAATGTCGCGCCGGTCAACCACGACGCGAAATCGCGTGATTTCGACATCAGCCCAAGTCGGTACGGGTGACAAAGTGGCGAGCCGCTGGGCGAAGGCTTGCTTAAGAAGCTCCGCGAGCTGCGGGTCAAAATTGTCGAGCGTCAGTGTCTCGACCCCCTGTTGATAGTCGACGGGAGTGATCGCTCCCGGGAGATATTTACGCTCTTTCGGTGGCCGTTTGTCGGTCACACTGACGGCTACCGGTGCCGCCACGGCACGTTCATCCACCGCTTGCAGCTTGTAGAGCGGTCCCTGATCGGCCGTGGTCTTGCAACCCGCCAGTGCCAGCAGCAGCAACCAACACCAACTCAATCGAGTAGCGCAGCGATAAGCCGACATCGGATACCTCATTGAGGCCGTGGCAGGTGAGGGGAGTGGCAGGAGGGATTGAGGACGATGGGACGCGGATTATGCGTGGACAGGATGATTTGCACAATCGGAAAATGGTGGAGAAATGTCTAATTGCCTAATGTCTAAAAGGATGAGCGATGACGACGCCCGAGTGATCAAACGCCGAGATGCAATCAAATCCGCTGTCACCGTGCCGACCGAAGTTTACCCATTTAGACATTAGTCATTAGGCAATTAGACATTCCCTATCCATTCGGCTTTGAAAAAACTTCCCTTGACCCAAAATTCGAAATCCGAATATAAACCCGGCCCCTTCGATACGGGATCTTCGCGATTAGACTTTTGCCAGGGAGGCAATGATGAGTGAACGGAATCAGCCCGCGAGCATGTCCGGTGGCATGCCACAACGATCAACTTCCAAGAGCATGTTTCTGGTCCTCGGCGGCACGGCTGCCGTGGCCTTCGTAGCCGGCTTCATGCTGCAGTTTGTACGCCCCGCAGCCGGCCAGGCTCAGGAGAAATCGGCCGCCGCCCCCGGCAAGGCCACCGTCACCGGCACCAAGAACGAAGCCGCCCGCTACCTGGCTCGCATCACCAATGGCAAGCAAATTGTCATGGTTTCCTATGACGAAGTCGCGCACGAGTGCATGCTCCGTCACGGCAACGAAGTCCTCGATAACATCATCAATCGCAAGATCATCGAGACCGCTTGCGAAAACCAGAACATCCAGATCAGCGAAGCGGAAGTCGATCAGGAAATCGTCAAGATCGCCAAGAAATTCAACATGTCGGTCAGCGAGTGGTACAACATGTTGCAGGCCGAACGCAGTGTCACGAAGGCCCAGTATCGCCGTGATATCATCTGGCCGATGCTGTCGCTGCGGAAGCTGGCTGGCGAAGACATCAAGATCAGCAAGAACGAGCTCCAGCAGGCCTTCCTGAAGAATTACGGCCCCCGCGTGAAGGCCCGCATCATTGTGTCGGAAAACCAGCGCCGTGCCGCCGAGGCCTGGGAAATGGCCACCCAGGATCCGCAAAACATTCCTGCCAACTTCCAGGCCGCCGTCAACAAATATTCGCAGGACGCCGGCAGCCGAGCCCTGGGTGGTGCGATCCCGCCGATCCCGCAATTCTCAGGCAACCCGCTCAGCGAGCCGCTCGAGAAGGCCGCCTTCAAATTGCAGCCGGGACAAGTCTCGTCCGTCATTCAATCAGGCCAGCAGTTCGTCATCATCCTGTCCGAAGGCCGGACCGAACAAGTTGTGCAGTCAATCGAAGAAGTTCAAGACGAGTTGATTGCCGCCTTGAAGGAAGAGAAGACTCAACACGCCGTCGCCGAAACGTTTGACCGGATTCGCGAAGTCGCCCGGATCGACAACTTCCTCAAGAATGAAACGACCGGCGGCCCGAAGAAGCCCGTCGCGACCGGCACGGGAACCGGCCAGCCTGCTCCCCGCCAACCGGGAGCCCAACAGGCCGCACCGGGCGCTGCCAAGCCAGCCGCCAAGGCCGCAGTCACCAGCCGACCCGGCGCAGCCGCTCAACGGTAATCGTCAGTCGCAGTAGTTAAGAACGATCTCAATTGCAGCCCGTGTCGAACTTCGACACGGGCTGTTTTTCTTAACATCTTCGTTTGAATACAGGACCGAGTTGATGGGAGGGCGAGGCTCCCGCCGAGCCGCAAGCGTCTATCGGCCCTCGCAAGACTATGCGGCTCGGCAGGAGCCTCGCCCTCCCATCAACCGCAATAGCGAGTCCCGTGGCAGACGCTGCTAGCGTCTGCATTCCGACGCTGGCAGCGTCGGCCACGGGGGGTGCTACCCCTTCAAGATCTCCTTAACAATCCGGCTCGGCTGCTTGTCGATCAGCGACATCTCCTGCTGATTGCGGGTGAAAACAACCTTCGCAGGATCGAGCCCGAAGAGGTGAAACAGTGTCGCGTGATAATCGCTGTGAGTCACCACATCGGTCACCGCATGGTGGCCGAATTCATCGGTCGCACCATAGACCATTCCCCCCTTGACCCCGCCGCCCGCCAACCACGATGAGAACCCATAAGTATTATGGTCGCGGCCCACTTTTTCCGGACCGGCGTCGTTCTGAATCACCGGCAGCCGTCCCATTTCGCCACCCCAATGGACCAGCGTGCTATCCAGCAATCCGCGAGCCTTCAAATCTTTGACCAAGGCCGCCGCCGGTTTGTCCGTCTTCTTACACGCGGCGGGCAGGGCCGTGCGGATTTCACCATGATGGTCCCACAACTGATATCGAGTATAAATCTGGACGAATCGCACACCGCGCTCCACCAGTCGCCGAGCAATCAAGCACCGCTCGCCGTACTCTTTGGATGCTGGCTCATTAATGCCGTACATCTCCTGAGTCGCCTGCGTTTCCTGGCTGATATCGACCGCTTCCTTAGCCGCTGATTGCATCCGTGCGGCCAGTTCGTAGCTCGCAATCCGGGCTTCGAGATCCAGCTCTCCCGGGTGCTTCTGCAAATGCTGTTTGTTCATCTGCGATAAGAACGCCAGGTAACGTTCCTGTGGTTTACCTTTGACCATCGGAGGGGGATCGAGATTCAAGATCCGCGGTTCAACCGGCCGCACGACCGTTCCTTGATACAACGAGGGCAACCAGCCGTTCGACCAGTTCTGGACTCCCAACACGGGCAGTCCATCAGGATCAGTCAGGACGACGAACGCGGGCAGATTCTGACTCTCGGTACCCAGGCCGAACGTCATCCAACTTCCCAGTGATGGCCGGTTGGAAATCGCCTTGCCGGTGTTCAAGGCGTCGATCGACTGGCCGTGATTGTTGACCCCCGTGTGCATCGAACGGATCACGGTGATGTCGTCCACGATCCCCGCGAGATTCGGCAACAACTCCGAGACATCAGTCCCCGACTGCCCATGCTTGGCGAACTTCCACGGACACCCCAGCACGCGAGAACTGGCCTGCGCCGCGTTGTCGTACTTGATGTCTCCAGGAAACGGCTTGCCATCGAGCTCATTCAATTTCGGCTTCGGATCGAGCAAATCGACATGACTAGGCCCACCCTGCATAAACAGGGAAATCATCGCCTTGGCCTTGGGCTCATACGCCGGTTTCTTGGGCAACAAATCGTACTTGGGCCGCTCTAAGGCGGGTTTGCTCGGTTCGGCGTGCAACGGGTCCTGTTGCATCATCCATGCCAAGGCCAACGAGCTGACGCCGAAGGTGGCGGAGCCGAGAAATTCGCGACGTGATGGCGGGTATGGTTGCATAGTTTTACCGGTTTGGAATCGCAGTCCGTAGCCTGACTCTCCAGAGTCGGGCGAATTCCTAGCGCGTGTTTGGTGAATCGTTGAAGTGCATTTTACCAATGATTTTAACCATGAATCTGGCTCCCCTCGCCCTGGTACCC
>JAKFVC010000333.1 GCA_021732415.1 Planctomycetaceae bacterium | reverse complement strand
CATCCAAAATCGCGATCGACTTGAACCGGCCTTCCCAGAAGGCCCCCGTACATTCGTCTTCTTTGTTGGCCCGGCGAGCGATCGGTTCCTTGAGGAACTTCATGAACCAACCCAGGTCGCTCAATCTTCGGCGCGATTCGGCAATCCAGGCGGCATCCTGCACGCGATCCGCAATCCACTGTTTGGTGAGCGTCAAAGGTTTGCCATCGATGCCTCGGGGCGGACACAGCGCGAGCCAGCGGCGGGCGATATCCTCGGCGGACCAGGCTTGCGCCTGCTGCAAGTTCAAACGCAGGAGCACATGGAGGTGATTGTCCATGATGGCAAAGCCGCAGACGTCAATCGCGAAAATCCCGGCGAGCTCCTGGAGTCGTGTCTCAATCCACTCCTTGCGATGCAAATGAGTATCACCACACAGCAACGCCTTCCGGACGCACCGCGAAATGCAGTGGTAAAACGGAGTCACCGTGGGATCCACCAGGAATTTGCGTGCGGTCGTCATGCGGAGACCTCTTGTAATCCGGAACCGAGAGAGCCACGACCCAATCAACGTTACGATATCTTTGACAAGTCGTTGCGTTCTGTCAAGAGATATGCCTGTCCTTTAGTGTTGGGTGGTTGAGGGCGGAGTTGCTGTGAATGTTGATTTCTACCATAATTGGGCTGTCGCCTGCTGGCGTCTATAAGTGTTGCCACCAATTCCTCTTCTTGGGAAGGAGCCTGATATGCCCGTGTTCAAAGATAACGCTGATTCGATTGGCCGGACCCCGCTCGTGCGGATTAATCATCTGACTGAGGGCCTGACCGCCACCGTGTTGGCGAAGATCGAGGGCCGCAATCCGGCGTATAGCGTTAAGTGCCGCATTGGCGCCTCGATGATCTGGGATGCTGAAGAGACTGGCAAAATCAAGCCGGGGATGCACGTTGTGGAGCCCACCAGCGGTAACACGGGCATCGCTTTGGCCTATGTGTGTGCGGCGCGGGGCTACAAGCTGACTTTGACCATGCCCGAAACGATGTCGATGGAGCGTCGGCAGATGCTCAAGGCGTTTGGAGCCCAGTTGATTCTGACTCCTGGTGCTGAAGGGATGCGCGGGGCCATCAAGAAGGCTGAGGAGCTGGCTGCCGATCCCAACTACTTCATGCCCCAGCAATTCAAGAACCCCGCGAACCCCGCGATTCACTTCCGTACCACTGGTCCTGAAATCTACAACGATACTGAAGGCAAAGTGGATTATTTCGTCGCAGGTGTCGGCACCGGCGGAACGATTACGGGTGTCTCGCGGTATCTCAAGCACGAGAAGAAGGTGCCGGTCAAGTCGATTGCCGTCGAACCGAGCGACAGTCCAGTGTTGTCTGGCGGCAACGCGGGACCTCACAAGATTCAGGGCATTGGTGCCGGTTTCATCCCCGATATCCTGGATCGCTCCATCATTGACGAAGTCGTACTGGTGACCAACGAAGAAGCCTTCGACATGGCCCGACGACTCGTCAAGGAAGAGGGGATCATTGCCGGCATCAGTTGTGGTGCTGCGATGAGTGCCGCATTGAAAATTGCCAAGCGGCCAGAAGCTGCGGGTAAGACGATCGTCGTGATTCTGCCCGACTCGGGTGAACGCTATTTGTCGACGCCGCTCTTTAGTTCTTAAGCTCCTTCGACTGAGATGCGGAGAGCCTGTGTTTCATTACAAAAGTTGAGCCACAGAAGGACACGGAAGAAACACGGAACTAAGAAGAGGGGACTAGTCCTCTCTGAATTTCTGTGTTTCTTCTGTGTTAATCTGTGGCTCTCTCGTTTTGACAGGGACGGTCGGACTTAAGGGTGAAGCGTCACGCGGGCGACTTTGCCCTGGCGTCCGAGCGAGATGCCGCCGGAGGGGTTGGTCAACTTGAGCTGGAATGTTCGTTTGACTTTTCCCATCGACTGATTGAGTAACTCGATAGTCACCTGTTGTGAGTGTTGTCCCTGGGCAAAGTTGATTGTTTGCGAGAGCTGATTAAACAGTGCTCGGGTCTTGGCAGAGCCGGCCTTGGTTTCAATGTGGATTTGACCCGGAAGAGATAAATCTCCCGTGCGCGAAATCGTTACCACGACTTGCCCGGCCGACACACTTGCTGAGTATGTTGTCTGTGAAAATTGCACGGTGGACGGGCCGGCCTGCGTGGGTTCGTTGTTCTGAATCGTCAGCGTCAATTGGGTGGACGAACCGAGTGTCGCGCCGTCCGTGGGATTGATGAGCTGGACCTGTAGCGACTTGTTGGAACCGGAAAATGGGTTGTCGAGAATCGCGACGTCGATCTCGGCGGTCGATTGTCCGTCTGCGAATTCCAGTGTCCCCGAGATCGCCGTAAATTCAGTGCCCGCCTTGGCCGTGCCTTCCACGGTTGTGTAGTGGACGGTGACTGCGCCTGTCGTGCCTCCTAATCGGCGGACAATGATGTGGGCAACCCCGGCATTCTCTAGAACACTTTGGGCTGTGACTTGAAACTGCAGGTGTCCCGGGCCAGCTGGACCGGCCGCGGATGAGCCTTCGAATGCTCCCAGATCGAGCGCCGTTCCGATGACGTCACGTGCGGTGTGGCCCTGATGGACAACGTATTGGGAACTTGGCTCCTGGTGACCAATCGCCGCTGCGACCAGAGGGCCTGACTGGTCGAGTGCCTGCGAGGAGTCGCTGAGATGGAAATCAAAGTTGCCTTGATCCACGAAGCCGGGATCGTTCTCGGCGTTGCTGATAAAACTGTTTGTCCCGGTGACGGTGCCTCCGGCCGAGTTGTCATCGTTGCGCCAGGTACTCCAGCCGGGTGAGATCCAGTTGTCTGAGAAATAAGCCGTGCCGCCCGTGCTATCCATCAGGGTCAGGCCGGTCGCTTCAACATCGGGCAGGGCCGGGTCGCCCATCGAATAGAAGATGTTGTTTCGGATATCGCCGATCTGCGCGTTGGAATCAAAACGGAAGACTTCGGTCGAGTAACGCGCGTCGGGGCTGTCTCGGCGAGCTCCCTGAATGAAGACTGTGTTGTTATAGAAATAGAGCGTTCCCAAGCGATACTCGGCATCCACGCCCGAATCGCCCCCGTAGTGAACAAGGTTGGAAGAGTTTCCAGGGCCGGCAGTATCGATCAGGATATTGCCGTAGACGAACGTCTGCTTATAACCCGGATCGGCGCCTGCCAGGCCGTAGCTATCTTCGGCGTCGACGAGGTCGAGCAAGTGGGCTCCCCCTTCGATCCAATTGTTCTTGACGACCAGCCCAGCGGAGCGGTCTTTCAGATTGTTGCCCCCCGAACCTGGCAGCAGCGGACCGAAGTGATTGTCTTCATAAGTGATACCGATGGCTTCGGTGTAGGCGTTGTGCTGGCGGTCGCTGCCGACGTTGCCGTTGTCGTGGATGTAATTGCCCTGGATCAGAATATCACGCGACTGAACTTCTTCGGAATCGCCCGAGGCGACAAACAGTCCGTTGCTGTTGTGGTCGATTTCGCAGTTGGTGATGGTGATATGTTCGCCACGCTCGACGTAGATGCCGGCGGCATTGCTGAGGTAGGGAACGGTTGAATTGTCGGATCGAATCAGTGAATTTCCCAGATGGGCATTCCGGACTTCGAGGCCGCTGATTTCGATATACGAAGGCTTGTCTCCCCAAGTATATCCGGCACCGACGCTCACCGTGACCAGGCCGCGGGTGGGCATGGCCGAGTAGACATAATGGAGATCGGGATCGATAGTGGCGTCCTCACCATCGATGATGGGTCGCTCGCCATTGGGACCGGCCACACCGATCACTCGGATGGGGGCATCGGCCGTTCCGTTGGTGGAGATGAGGATGGCTTCGTGATAAGCCTCGGGGCGATAGTGAATGGCGACGGTATCACCCGCCTGCAATCCGCTCCAGGGAACGGCCCCGATCGAGGTGTAGGCCAGGCCGGGGCCGACATCGTAGAGGGTCAGCAGTTGCCGTGCTTCCAGGCGTTCGACCAGCGACCGCGAGGCCGCGTGTCGACGGCGAAGAGATTTTTTATCGCCCATTGATGTCCACGGCCAGAGAGTTGACCACAAGGACTGGAGCGAGTTGCGGGTGAAACCAGTGCTGAGCGGACCGTGTGACGTCATAACGTTGCCGAGTTTTTGGGAGTGTGGAAGCGCAGGATCAGTGTCCACGCTGAGAGTATTCCGGCTGGTGGAGAAGTCGCCAGAGGAACCGGACTCCACAACACGCTAACTCGAATAAGAACTCCGGAAATCTAACGATCACGAGCAGAGCGCGGATCGGTCAGTTTTGAGGCGAAACGGCAACATGTGGTTCGAGCGGATGTCGTATTCGGCGGGATGAACGTTGGTCGCCGCCGTCCCCAAAGAAGGCCAGCAGCCCGGAGGCGATTGCCGTCCGGGCTGCAGAATCTCTGTAGCGGAATCTCGTAAGAGTTCCGCGGTAGTCTTCAGGCTTCGGGGCGAAACTCTTACGAGATTCCGCTACTCCGATTGACGAAACTCTTTAGCGCACTGTTGATCCGTTGGCTCGCCAGACGGCCGCGGCTGAAGGGGCCGGGCGGCTGAAGTGTCCGGCGGCACTGACTCGCGGGGCCAGTTCGTCGGCGTACGAGGTCGGTTGGGCACTGCGGCGAGGGACGGGT
>JAKFVC010000315.1 GCA_021732415.1 Planctomycetaceae bacterium | reverse complement strand
CCCAATGCCCGTGATACTCCGCCCCTTCAGCGATCCAGCGTTTGATCAATTCGATCTGGGTCGGCGAGACCGTCTTCCCAGAACCTTTGGGGGGCATACGGATGCTGTCGTCGGTTGCGATGAGCCGGATGACCAGTTCACTGTCATCGACCTTTCCAGGAATGATCGCAATCTCCCCAGAATCCGACTTCGTCACAGCCGACTCCTTGAGGTCCAACCGCAACCCTGCCTTTCGCTGCTTGTCATCTGGTCCATGACATTGAAAGCAGGCGTCCGACAGAATCGGCCGAATGTCGCGATTGAACGAAACGCGATCCGCAGCAGGCGCTGTCTGCGCGGACAACAGAGCTAGAACAGCGATGAGGAAACCACGTTGCATCGAAGACTCCAGGAACATTTCCACCACGCTTAACCTGTGCGGAGAATCTGACCGCCAGGAACCATCATAGTCGGAAAGGGCGCGGCAACGCACGTTTCACGCTTGTGATTTGTGCTGGCGGGAAAGACAAGTCTGACACCGTCACGATTCATAAATCCCAGTAACACCAGCCCCTCGCGAATTGGGATGGGCAATTCAACGCCTGATCTTGATCACTCATTGCTCTGTGTTGAGCTTAAGCTCTGTAACGACAGGCAGATGGTCAGAAGGGAATCGATTCTCCCGCTGATCGTCAAGAGTCCGCAACCGCATGACTCTAACTGGTTTCGTGGTAAATACGAAATCAATTCGTTGATGAGGAACAATCGCTTGAAAGCCGTTCCAGGTGGAATCTGGACCCTCGGGCTTCTCTTCCGAATGCTCGTAAGCATCCCTATACACCGAATCAGCCTGCATCCCTTTTCCAATCAACGTCTTGTAGGGCAGGGAGTCTGGCGTCGTATTCAAATCTCCCATAAGAACTACGGGATGTTTGGCAAATTGTTCGCGCATGTATTTCAGGAGTAGCGTCGCACTTTCGGCTCGCGCCTGTTTCCCAAGATGATCGAAGTGGGTGTTCATCACATAAAAGACGATACCCGAATTTCGGTCCTTGAGTTTGACCCAACTTGCAATTCGAGGCAGGGCCGCATCCCAACCCTTGCTACCAGTCTTGTCGGGCGTCGGGGACAGCCAGAATGTCGATTGCTCGACCAACTCGAAACGAGTCTTGCGAAAGAAAATCGGCACAAACTCACCTGCGTTTCTGCCGTCATCTCGGCCCACGCCATAAACGTCCATCTGCGGCAGTCGCATTTTCAAGTCTTCAAGTTGACCGGCAAGAACCTCTTGGAAGCCAGCGATGTCGGCCTTACTCTTGATGATGATCTCCGCCACCCAATCCTTGCGATTCGGCCAGGCGTTGATTCCGTCGCCGGGATTGTTGTAACGGATGTTCCACGTCATTGCGTTCAACGATTGGACGGCGTCGGCGCAGTTGCTTTGTAGGTGGTCCAGTTGGTTTTCGTCACAGACAACACCGCGAGATTCAACTGCGTGGAGTGTGACAGAGGCAAGTAAGGCCATCGCCAAAAGCAAAGGGTTTGGTTTCATGAATACCTGCTGAATGAGATCCCAAGGAAGAAGCGAACTGTCGTGACCCCAATGGTAGGCATGTGGTTTCGCGTCAAGCAACGAACTTCTGCGGAGCTTGACCCCAGCAACGTAAGACAGAGCCGAACTATTCGCGTTGTGCCAGGTCAGGCAAACGAGCAACGGGATGTGGGATTTGCCCACAATCTAAAAACCACTTTTTGTAACTAGCGCGAGTCGATTCCTTCCTGATCTGTGTTCGCCTAGCGTCGCGAGCTTGAGCTTAGCCTCTTGGGTGACGCCTACGGCCTCAACTTTTCAAGATTCTCCTACGCATTGCCCTGACCGGTGGTTGGGCCGGGGCCCGTTTCGCGATCATTAAATTTCAACTATCGCGAAATTACCCCATTGAGTTGCGGTACCGAGTACGTTTCGACGTCCCCACGCGAACGTAGGGAGCGTGCGTCTCTCGAACGGCGCAGGGCGGATGAATCTCGACTGAATGCCCGGTTGGCAATTTCAGTGCGGTGGGCCGCAGAACGAATTGCTGCCGGGACGCCTGGCCTAAGCACGCGAGGCCGAATCAGCTCTCAGATCGACAATAGATTCCGGCGGCTACTCCCAGACCCCCACGCGTCGCCAGGCTGGGCATCAACGCGACGGCCGGATTGTCTAAATACTCACATTCCGCACCCCTGGGTGCGGGTTGATCCTGACAAAATATTGATGATGTGGCATTCTTGGGCGACTGCGTAGGAGCGCAGAGCCTTTAAGGAGTGCCGCATGGACGCATCGACCCGGTTTGAGACTCAGACGGTGGGGGCCTTGCCCCTGATTGAGCATTACTTTGAGCTGTTGTCGATTGACAAGGTCATTGATGAGGTCGTGCCCTGGGAAGGGGGCGTGCCGCTGGGAACTTTGGTCGAAATCATGATTGCCAATCGCCTGCTGAATCCCAAGGCCCTGTTTCGTATCGGCGATTGGGCCGGTAAGTCGGGTGTGGCGGATTACTACAACCTTCATCCGGAACAGATCAATGATGATCTGTTGGGGAGAGGCCTGGAGCGGTTGGCCGAACATTCCCAGAACGTGCAGACGGCTCTGGTTCTGAAAATGATCAAAACCTTTGAACTGGACGTCAGCCAGATTCATTACGACATCTCCGATGTGGAGTTGTACGGGGCCTATGAAACGGCCACGGCGACCGAACCGCCTCCGACGCCGTTGCCGACTTATGGTCGCACCAAAAGTGGGAGAAAGGATGTCAAGCAAATTCAGTTTGGACTGAATGTCACGAACGATGGGGCCGTGCCGATTGGACATTTGCCTCTGGATGGCAATGCCGCCGAAACCAAAACGCACTTGGAGAATCTCAAACAATTGGATCGGGTGTTGCCCAAGGGCCAGTTGTTGTATATCGCCGACACGAAACTGGACTCCCCGGAGAACCTGCTGGCCATCGCGGCACGGAAGGGGCAATTTCTGTGTGGCGGCGCATTCATGCCCCATTTGCAGCGAGAATTTCTGAAGCACCGCAAAGAGCTGAAGCGAGTCAATTATTCTCCCCAGAGCCAAAGTCACCTGCCGCCCGAGGAACGCGATGCTTACTACGCCTGTGAAATCGAAGACACGCTGAACGGCACGGTCGATGGCGAGTACCGGCAGTTGAAGTATCGGCTGATCTTCGTGCTCAGCGAGGCCAAAGCGAAACAGGAAGCCCAGACGCGCGAGCGGCATGTCGCCAAGATCCGTGAGCAGTTCGAAACCATCGAGCGGAACTTGGGGAAATACAATCTCAAGACCCAAGACGCCGTGATCCGTCGACTGGAACAGGCCAAAGGCAAGTATGTGGAAGGCAAAGTGTTCGAGTACGAAGTCACCCAATCGCGAGACAAACTGCGGCTGACCTGGAAGATCAATCCTCAAACGGTCGAGGAACTGAAACAGTTGGAGGGGCTCTATGTCTTGAAAACGAATCTGACGAAGACGGCCTACCCCGTGGCGGAAGTACTGTCCAAATATAAGGAGCAAAGCCAGGTCGAGCGTCGGTTCAGCAACCTGAAAGGCCCGTTGGCTGTCGCCCCGATGTTCCTGGAGAAACCCTCTCGGATGGCCGGCCTGCTGAGCATTCTGGTCTGGGCGTTGATGGTCATGGCATTGATGGAACGCGAGATCCGCCGCCGCCTCAAAGGCAAACCGTTGTATGGTCTGTATCCGGAAAACCGGCCCAGCCCAGCACCAACCGGAACGGCTCTGCTGGAATGCTTCTCGACCGTCTGTATGGTGATCATTAAGCATCACGGAAGTATCACCCGGCGACTCGCGCAATTTACGCCCATCCAATATAAGTTAATTGAACTTCTGGCAATTCCACCCACCGCCCTGCAAACCTTCAAACGCAGGTGCGGAATGTGAGTAAGTACGTCCAATATCTGAAGGAGGAGAACAAGATCCTCCGAGCCCGAATCCCCGGCCAGATTCATACGAGGCCCTCCGAGCGTGAACGACTCATCAAGTTCGGCAAGGCTTTGGGTCGCGCTATCGAAGCACTGATCACCATCGTCAGTGTCAGTACGTTCTATCGTTGGATTCGTGACGGTGAAGAGAAGACAACCAAGAATCCCAAGGGTGGTCAGCGGAAGCCCCAAGAGATCCGAGAACTCGTGATCCAGATCGCCAAGGCCACGGGCTTTGGGTACACCCGAATTATTGGCGAGATCAGGAAATTGGGTATCAAAGGTATCAGCCGTCAAACAGTGCGGAACATCCTCAAGGAAGAGGGAATCGAACCCGGCCCAGATCGCACGTCCGACAGTTGGGAAGAGTTTCTCACCCGTCATAAGAATACGCTCTGGGGATGTGATTTCTTCTCGGTCAAGACCATTACTGCTCGTGGACTTCGAGAAATGTATGTGTTGGTTTTCCTGTGCTTAGAATCTCGCGAAGCCATTGTTTCCACCGCCACGGAGCATCCGAATTCCGTATGGGTGGTCAAACAGACCGAGGCATTTGTTGAACAAACTAAGTTCGACTTTGGCCATCCAAAGCACGTTAAATTATGCAAACTGCTAAAGCACAAAGAGCCGCCTTGCTGGTAGATTCCGGGTGCTTACAAACCTTGAATCCCTCCGAGCAAGGAAGCTCAGATGGCCAAGATACCACAGAGTGTTCGTTCTGTCTTGCAGCTT
>JAKFVC010000229.1 GCA_021732415.1 Planctomycetaceae bacterium | reverse complement strand
CCTCTCCCCGGATTACCAGGACGAGGGGAGAAACTGTCGCTACGCTCCTTTTGAGGGGGCTCCACTTAAGGTGCAGCAGGAATCGACGCCCGCTTCCCTACCGCACTCGCCGTGCGCGCCCCGTCGACTTTCCAGTCAATCAGTTGCATCTCGACATTTTCCTGCCCGCGAAACCGATTGATATTCGGAGCGAAGCAGATCGAAATCGTCGAGCCATCCGCCACCGCGGCAGAGATCTCATCCGCCCAATCGCCGTGACCAAACGAGATCGCTCGAATTTTGCGGCTTCCCTGACGAACGGTCAGCGACAAGTGGCGTTCGCCTTCACCCATCTTGCGGGGAGGCTCTGCTAACTCGACGCCTTGTGTCGCGAGGACCGGCCGGGGGTTGTCCCGGCCAAACGGCCCCAGACGATCGAGTTCCTTGATCGCATTCAACGTGAGATCGGTCAACCGCACCTCAGCATCAATCTTGAGTTCCAGATCGCTTTCTTGGACGTCGTGGTTCTGTCCCACGTGTTCCGAGAAGGCCAACCGGAAGAGATCAATCTGCTCAACGGCAATCTTCAAACCAGCCGCTGCACGATGCCCGCCGAACTTCAGCAGATGTATTTCGCACGCGGTCAGTCCGGAATGCAGATCGAAATTCGCGAACGTCCGCCCGGAACCTTGCCCAGTCCCTTCGGACTGATTGATGGCGATCAAGACCGCCGGCTTCTGAAAATGTTCCGTGACCCGGCTGGCCACGATCCCGATCACACCCGGATGCCAATCAGAATCGGCCAACACCAACGAGGCATGTTCGAGCCATTCCGGATGTGCTTCGACTTGCTCCTTGGCCTGCTTGAAAACCTTGCGTTCAACCGTCTGACGCACCTTGTTTTGCTCGTCAATATACACGGCCAGTGACGCGGCCCGATCGGCAACCTCGGTCGTGAGCAACTCCACCGCAAGCCGAGCTTGTCCCAGTCGTCCAGCGGCATTGATCCGCGGTGCGATGCCGAAAGAAATGTCTTCCGCAGTGAGTTCCGGCCGGCCCTCAAGGCCCGCGATCTTCATCAAGGCCTTCAGCCCCAGACTCGACTTATCAGGCAGGCTGGTCAGGCCGAACCGCACGAGGATCCGGTTCTCCCCCTTCAGCGGCACGACGTCCGCGACCGTACCGACCGCAGCCAGACCAACCGCGCTGATCAAGAACTCGCGCATCCGGGGCGAGGCCTTCTTGCCATCCCCCAAACGCTGACAGATCGCCCATGCCAGCTTGAACGCGACTCCCGCACCGCACAAATCACCAAACGGATACGACGTTCCGGGCAACCGGGGATGGACCAGAACCGCGGCATCGGGCAATTCCTGCCCAATATGGTGGTGGTCAGTGATGATCAGTTCGAGCCCCAACTGCTTCGCCAGCGCCGCTTCCACAACGCTGCCGATACCACAATCGACGGACACAACCAGCCGGTTCGGATCTTCGGCATGCAGCTTGGCGATCGCTTCGGAGTTGATCCCATAGCCTTCTTCCAGGCGGCTGGGAATGTAGTAATCAACCTGACCGCCGGCGAGTTTCAAACAGTGCCACAGCAGACTGGTGGCCGTGACGCCATCGACGTCATAGTCCCCATAAATCGTGATTCGGCGGCCCGCTTGCATAGCAGCCACAATCAAATCCGCGGCCGCAGGGACGCCCGGCAAGAGCTCAGGATCATGCAGTTCATTAAGCTTCGAGTTCAAGAACACGCGAGCCGAGTCGCCGTCCTCGTAGCCGCGCGCCGACAACACTTGTGCCAGCACCGGACTGACCGAAAGTTGTACGCACAGATCTTTGACTCGACCAGCATCGTAGGGCAGAAACCGCCACGGTTTAGCCATGACATCCTCGCTGGAGCAATCCTGCCCCGGGGTGACTCCATTGAGGTCATCGGCACTCTTCTCTCCGACAACCGCAGCCTGAAACCTGCGACTGCATGATGACGACTGCCCGGTAAGGTGTCAAAGAGCAGACAAAATCATGATCCACAGATGACGCAGATTTCGCAGATGAATTCAGAAGTTTCCGAACCCAATCTGCGTCATCTGCGAAATCTGTGGATCAAACATTCTGAAATTGAATGCACTATCTCGCGACAAATCGCCGTCCGGTCACCGGATAGGCCGTATCTTGAAAACCCTTGCCGCTGTGTTCGCCAGTCGGCACCAGCGATTCGATAAACGCCTCGTCCTCGGCGGTGATGCTGACGTTGATCGCGCCGAAATTGTCGTCGAATTGTTCCATCGTGCGCGGCCCCAGGATCACTGACGTCAGGTTGGCATTCGCCAGACACCAGGCGATACAGAACTGACTCATCGCGACACCCTTCTTCTCGCAGTGGGCCGCAATTTTCTGGGCCACTTCCAGGCTGGCGTCACGCAGTTCAGCCTGCTGCATCCGCTTATCGTTGCGAGCCGCCCGGCTCCCCTCGGGGAAGGGCTCGCCCGCTTTGTACTTGCCGGTGAGGATGCCGCGAGCCAACGGACTGTATGACACAACGCCGAGTCCCTTGTCATGGCAGAGTGGGAACAGTTCCACTTCAATATCACGATTCACAATGTTGTAGAGGGGCTGCACACAAACAAACTTGTTGAGATTCAACTTGTCGCTGGTCCACAGTGCTTCGCACACCTTCCACGCGCGGTAGTTCGAGCAGGCGATGTACATGATCTTGCCCTGGCGAATCAGGTCATCCAGGGCTCGCAGCGTCTCTTCGATCCGCGTCGTGTCGTCCGGAGCATGCACATAGTAGAGGTCGATATAATCGGTCCCGAGTCGCTTCAGGCTGGCATTGCATTCGTTGGTCAGGTGCCGGCGGCTGGCTCCATTTTCGTTCGGTCCGGGCCCCATGATCTGGCGACCTTTGGTAGCCAGAATGACCTTATCGCGTTTGCCGGCCAATCCTTTACCGACCACAATCTCCGACTGGCCGAGGCTATACATGTTGGCTGTATCAATGAAATTGATGCCCAGATCGATGGCCTTGTGCATGATCTGGATCGAATCAGCCTCGTTGGCCTGACCACCAAACATCATCGTTCCGAGACAAATAGGCGAAACCTTAATGCCAGCCGCGCCGAGATTGCGATATTCCATGAATTGCGTCCGTTGTGATTCAAAAAGTGGCGTCAAATCCCGTGGCCAGCGCTGAGCAATCGAAAGCGTTGGAGAGTATGAGGGTGCGAGAGTAACGGAGTAAGAGTAGTCCGGACTCAACGGACCTTTTTCGTACTCTCAGACTCTGGTACCCTCACACATTCAGACCGCGTCTTCGATGTTGAAACTCGAGTCGATAGCGTCGGCCACGGGAAAACCGTTGTAAGCGTTGATGCGTGATCATAGCCGCTGATTCTGCCGATGTAACGTCTGCCGCTAATTGTTGTTCTGGAAATCCCCCTGGACTGGCACTTGATAGTTTCCACCGGGGTGGATATGCTGGCACGCTTCGGACTTGTTTTGCCCCGGAACTATTGACCTTTCAGGAAGGAGACCGACGACTGTGGGAGTGAAGAAGACTGGTAAAGGACGACGTAAAATCGGTAGCCGCAAGCGACGCATGAAGGCGAAAATTCGCCATCGCAAGGATCGCTAAGCCACGGCTGGCCTGGGTGAAAAATCCCGCCGAGAAATCCCGCCGAAAAAATCCCACAGAGGCATAGAGAATACAGAGTATTTGCGAATTGCGTGCTGAAAGGCATCCAATCGACGACGACTCTGCACCCTCGGGGCCTCTGTGGTGCTAACCCAAAAAGATACACCTCAGCGGAGTTCGCGTTTCCCATTCGCGAACTCCGCTGTTTTTGCGCGCCGACGTATCGTGGGACGGGTCTCCAGGCCCGTCCGTCCCGGTAGAAGAATTCGTAAGAATTCTTGGGGTTGTCACTTTCAGTCGCGGGCGGACCGACGACGGGCGAGAGTCGGACGGCTACTCGGCGGAACTCTGACGAGGTTCCGCTACGACTGACGGACGGGCCTGGAGACCCGTCCCACGATGCGATTGATCCGCTCTGTAACATCTATACCGTCTGCTCCGGCCACCAAACTCCCCCTCAAGAAACTTCCCGCAAGCCACTCCACTTTTGCCTCTGAAGTCTGGCGTAACGACCCTCACATCTGGTAAATTTGATGTGAAGCTATTCTGAAAGATCTTTCCAATCGGGCTCGGGAAACTCTGCCGATGAGGTAGTTTACTCGACCTCAGTCAGGGCATTGTCGGTTTCCTGTCCCGCTCGAGGAATGATCATTGGCAACAAGTTTGAGGGTGCGGCAACGGCCACTTGGCTTCCTACCTGCCGTATCGTCAGGCACTGATTCAGAGGTATCGACTATGCGCGGATGGCGAATTTCATGGAGTCTCGTCGTTTGTGGGCTCGCGATGGCGACAATCATCGGGCAGGGCCAAACGGCCTCGGCGCAGGACGCCGCCGCACTGGCTGCCGGTGAAGCCAAAGCTGCCATGCTGCAGGCGGCGGCTGACGAAGCGTTAGGCCGCAAGACTGCGGCTCAAAAAGCGGCCGATGAACTGCAAGCCAAAGCGAAGCCGTTTCGCGAAACGCTGACCAAGTCCAAGGCCGAAGAGGTCAAAGCGACCGCCGCCGCTGCCGCCGCTGAAAAAGATCTGCCCGCCAAGCTCGAGGTCATGAAGAAGGCCGAAGCTGACAAGCCGGCCCTCGACAAACTCGTCGCTGACACGGCCGCCATCGCTGC
>JAKFVC010000131.1 GCA_021732415.1 Planctomycetaceae bacterium | reverse complement strand
GGTGTGTGAGGTGAGATTCCTCATCAGACCTTGGAAGAGCAATTTTGACATCACCAACTGGGTGGCTGGCGAAGACTGGGAATTATTTCCTCTTGGTGCGGACAGATTTCTAATCTGCGGTACTAGCCGCCGGTTTTTTAACGCTATTGGCACGAAGAACCGGTGGCTAGCGCCATTCCGCTCACAAATTAAGGACGCAGACGCTACCAGCGTCTGCCCCCGTGGCGGACGCTGCTAGCGTCCGTGTCTCAGGCTTTCCAAGCAAAATCCTTCACGGCATTGCCCGGCCGTCGCGTTGGACTGGTAAGCGGCGTTAGCCGTCGTTTTTTTCAACGCTATATGCGCGAAGAACCGGTGGCTAGCGCCATTCCGCTCACATACTGAGGACGCAGACGCTGGCAGCGTCTGCCACGGGCGCCGGGGGCTTATGCCGCCCGGCTCACGTGGTTGCTTGGCACTTAGCTCGGCGGAACGTTGAGATTCTTAACCTTCGTCGCTCCCAACTGGGCCAGGAACGCGCCGGAGGAGAAGATGGTATCGATGCTACTGGCGGTGTAACTGCCACGCATGATGCCGTTGCTCGTCACGAGCGTGATCTTCGCGGCTCGAACTGCCACATTGCTGTCACCGTGGAATTCCAGACTCGCCAGCTTCTTCTGCACATTGATGGCCGAGCCGGCACTGGCTCCCGCCAGTTTGAGCAGCCCCAGATTCCCCCCCACGTTGATCGTGGAGACGAGCGTGACTTGCTGGGCCTGCATGGCGACCAGATTTCTGGCCACGTTGAGATTGCCGGTCAGCACACTGGTCCCGGCAAACGTCAGCGTCCCCAGGTCACGTGCACTTTGAATCTGACCCACAGTGATCTTGGTCAGCGTCAGTTTGTCGAGCAACAGCGTCGTGTTGTTGATCTGACTGACATAACCCTGACCGCCCGTCGCGGTCACCGACAGGGCCGGCTTCTTCGCTTTCTTGCCGTCATTATTGATGGTGATCGTGTTGATTTCTGCGAACTGATCGTTCGCCAGCAAGGTCATCACGGCGACAGCCGAGGTCCCCTGCAGTTGGGTCGTCACGACAGTGCCATCGGGCTGCGTGAGGGCCTTGGAACTGCCCGCCGTCACATTGACAGTTCGCGCGACCGCAAGCTGGATCGTCAACGCATCGGACTGTGGACTGACATTCGATCCATTCGACGCGGTGGCGGTAATGGAATTGGCCCCGAGCTCCAAAATGCCGGACGCCAGAGTGGCTGAATAGACCCCGCTGGAGATCTCGGTGGCCGAGATCGTGTCGCCATTGACCAGAAACACAACGATGCTGCCTGGCGTGGCGTTAGCAGTGAGCGTGGGTGTGTTATCCCCAGTGAAGTTGTCGGTATTCGAGCGTCCGGTGTCCGAGCCATCCACGAGATCCAGATTCGTGGGCTTGGCGGGCTGGCTGCCGGTGAAGCCTTCGAAGTCGCTCGCCAGATGGTTGGCGGTGAAGAAATCCTGGAGGATGACGGCCGATTCGCTGCCACTGTTAATCAAAATGTCAGTCAGCCGATAGGGACCATCGACACCATGAGCCCCAATCGTCGCGCCCGTAAAGTCGAATTCGATCTCGCCCGTGCCGGCATCTAGAAAGCCGGAGCTGCCAGCAAATCCCACTTCGAAACCGTTCACATCCACGAGCCGGCCCGACCAATCGTAAAACCCGGAGTTGACGAGCTCCACCCCGGCCGTGAGCGTGAGCTGATCAATCTTGTTATTGGAGTCGAAATCGACCGGGTCTTCTGAAATGATCCCGGTGACCACAATCGACGCATGTTCGAAGCTGTTGAAATCATAATCGAACGTTTCATACGCGGCAGTCAGTTCCTGAACGGGCACAGCCACTCCGCCACTATCCTGCCCCAGTCGAACCAGACTTAACGTGTAGGGTCCGTCGGCCCCGTTCGCAAAGATCTTGCTGCCGTCGAACACCAGATCGACCGAGGTATCCGATGGCGTGAGATTTCCGGCAAACGAGGTTTCGTCAATCAATTGGCCTTCCGAATCACGCAACTGGCCAATGAAACGGAAGAAACCATCCGCCGAAATATCCACTCCCGCATGAATGATCAACTCCTCATTCAATCCATTGCCGTTGGTATCTTCCACGTCTTCCGTAAACGAGCCATTCAACGACCCGGTCACGTCAGCCACCGACACGATCGCCAGATCCTGCCGGCTGAACGACGTCGGTACGGTGCCTGTCGCATTGACGAGGATCTTGTAACTTCCTGGATCATTCGTCGCGGCGAACGAATTCGAGTAGATCCCATCACCAGCCGTCACGTCTCCATGCGTGCCATTGTCGAACAACGCGACGTCGGTGGCGACATTCGTCGGCGAAAAGACCTGGGCCGTGACGGTCGCCCCTGTCACACCCGCGGCACCATTCTTCAGATCGGCGGTGATGAAGATGCTACTTCCCGTTTCATACGCCGACTTGTCAGTGTCTGCCGTCAGGATGAGATCGCTGGAGGGGAACCAGCCATTGATGAGATAAGGTTCCACACCGCTGGGGTCGGTCACCGAGGTGCCGTGGACCTTCACGGTCCACAGTCCAGCGGTAGCCGCCGAAATACTGTAAATCTCGATCTTGAAGCCGTCGTCATCCTCACTGGAGCCAAATTCGATATTCGGATTGACCGTCGTGGGTGTAATGGGATTGCCGTTCGGATCGATCAACGTCAGGTCCAGATTTCCACTACTGTAGATCAGGGAGATGAACGCCGGCTGGCCAGCATCCAATTGCAACTGCTGGGTTTGGTCCTGGCCCTGGGCGATTTGTCCTACGAGGGTTCCCGTGGAGGGCGTTTCGGTCGATTCAGAGGCAGTATTAGGCACGACGCTGGGACCAGCCGCCAGCGGAGCGATATTCGGACCGGCCGAGCCGCCACTCCCCAGGACCAGCGGCAACAACAGATTGTAGATGCCCGTAGAGCCCACTTCGCCGGGATGTGCTCCGGGCCGGTTCGCATGAGTGGCCTGCCCATTGGGGGCCGTCGACTGGTACGACAGATGCGACGCATAGTCGAGAGCCCAGACCGAGGATTCGGGGACTACCGAGTCATCCGCGCCGGGTAACAAGGCATCCAGAAAAACGCCGAGTGGATCTTCTGACAGGCTACTGGGATCGTAGTCGCCGGCGAGCGAATAGTAGGACGTATTGGGGTTAAACGAATGGATGGCATTGTAGCCTTCCATATAGGGGGTCGTGAGTTGCAGTCCGGCCGGCGTCACGAACGCGTGCAGCAAGCCATCAATTGCCAAACCGACGACACCAAAGCTGGCCGAGAATTCCAGCAGGCCTGACTCGAGTGCGTCTGCCAGCGGGCTCCCGGCGTTGGGAGTGCCGATCTGAAAGAGCGCGCTGACCAGATCGTCATTGTCCGAATCGCCATCATAGAGCAGGTCTTCAATGTACTGCCGTGAATCCAGGCCACCCTTGCTATGGGTCACAAAAGTGATGTTGTCGAAGCCCCAGCGCTCTTGCAGGCTGGAAATCTTCGTGGCGATCTTTTCGGCGTTGTTGCCGATGCTATCGAGAGCAATTCCAAATGTTCCCCCGAGACTGATGTCTCCCACCGGGACCCCGAGATTTTGCAACCCCGGCTCCCAGACATCACCCCAACCGGAACTGTCACTCAGAATTCCATGGACGAAGAAGACGGGATTGGGCGCGTCAATCGTCAATGCTGCCCAGTCAATCGAAGTACACCACCCGGCATTCAGGACGTCGATCTGGATCTCAATCGTGTTGTCGGCCGGCTCGAGCGTGCCACCGTCACCGGGATCGCTGGGCAGGTTCACCCATTCAATGGGGATCCGGAAGGTATTCAGCTTCCACGTCTCGTCTTGTCCGGTCAGGTATTCCTCGGTGACGACGTGACCATTGAAGTAGACGCGATCCCGTTCCGGTTCGAAGTCGACGTCGTAATCGACATCGAACGCTGGCATTTTGAGTTCAACAGTCTCAGGCAGCAGGCCAGCCGCCTGCAGCTTGTCGACATCCCCAATGTAGCGGTCGATGGGCAAGGTGATGACCAGTCGACCATTGGGAACGTCTTCGTTGAATGTGCAGCCCGTATCGAGATACGGACCTTCATCCACCACAAACACCGTGTTGTCGTCTTCTGGTGGAGCGAAGGGTGAACTTCCGACATGGACCGAACTGGCACCGACTGCGGCCGAGGCAAACATCAACGGATCATCATCACATCCACATTCGCATCCCACTGTGAGCACAATACGAGGCTCGAGATGTTCAGGATTCTGCAGCCAGCTCCGTGACCTGGAAGAGCGTTTGCCCCCGCGAGCGAGTGCAGCAAACAGGGAAGATGACGTCGACGGAGCGATTGATAGCATGGGCCGCATAGGGGCTCTTCTCCGAAAGATGAAGCCGAAGGGAAATGGTGCGGCCTGGAGCGCAACACCAATCGATTCATCCTTGAAGGGCATTGTGAATGCGCTCACCCACCGACACCGTGTCTGTAGTGCAGTAGTGATATGCGATGAAGTACCTGTTGTAAACTCGCAGTCCACCCGACGCAACCGCCAAAGCTTGCACAAACGTCAAAGTTGGCCAAATTTTAATGGGAATCGACTGCAAACCGTTTGACATGGCGCACGGCAACGGAGCCGCGAGAGATCGCGACTGCAACTGTCAAATGGGGTGGCAGGCCTCGGAAAGGAAACTGCTCCCCTCGCCCTGGTACTCCCGGGAGAGGGGTCGGGGGTGAGGGGCACGATTAACCTTCGACTCGGAGATCAGGTTTCAGAGTAGATTGCCTTTTTCTGACTGCAGTGAGCACGACACTCGCTATGCCCCTCACCCCCAGCCC
>JAKFVC010000070.1 GCA_021732415.1 Planctomycetaceae bacterium | reverse complement strand
CACCTTGGTACTCCGGGGAGAGGGGTCGGGGGTGAGGGGCATTTCGAGTGTCGTGCGATTGGATATTCAAGTGCGTCTTTATCTTGGAAATCCTGGACTCTGCGTCGCTGGTTGATCGTGCCCCTCGCCCCTCTCCCCGGAGTACCAGGGCGAGGGGAGACAGATTCATTCTTATCAAACACCGTCTAGCGCGTTCCGGCTGATTTTGGTTTGATCACGAATTCTGCCCTAAGGCAATCCGTAGCGCGGTCAGTCCGATCTCGCCGATCTGGCGTGCCGGGATGCTCCAGAACATGGAGTTGGCAACCTCGAGCGACACGAAGCCGGTGTAGTTGATCTCGCGCAGGCGGTTCACGATCAACTGCAGCGGGACGTCGCCGTCGCCGGGGATGATGCGGTCGGCGTCGGTCGCGATTTCCCGTGGGCAGTCGGCCAGATCGCTTAACTGGACGTGGAACAGATTGCCCGGATGCAGCAGGCCGAGGTCTTCGGTTTTGCTCGAGCCGACGTAGAAGTGGAATGCGTCGAGGCACAGACCGACAGAGGGTTCCTGGATCGAATCGACGAAGCCGGCGGCGGTCTGCAGATTGTTGAGGAAGGTTCCGCGCGACTGGAACTCGAGGGCCAGCCGGACTCCGCGCTGGGCCGCTGCCTGGCCCGCTTGCTTCAATGAGACTTGAGCTCGTTCGATATCGGTATGCGAGAACGGGCCGAGGAAGTCGGGGGTCATGATCAACGTGGGAATTTTCAAGGCCCCGCACAGATCCAGCCGTTGCTCAAACTGCGTCCAACTTGCGCGGCGGGCGTCCCCCTGAGACAATAGCAAGCCGCCATGAAATGTCGCCGCAGCCGGTTTGAGTTCGCGCTCGGCACAGAGGACTCGGACGTCTTCGATGGTGTGAGTCTGCAGGTAGTTTTCCAGCTTGGTCAGCCAGAATTCGACCGCGGCACCAGTCGCGTCTGCATAGCCCTTCAGATCGTCCTCGAAGGAGGAATTGAGCGTACACAGTTGGCTGATGGCTGGCTGCATGGATGACGACTTGCTGCTTCGAATCGTGATGAAAAACTGTTCGGTCCGCACCTTGACGGCCTATTAAACCGGTGCGAATCATACCTGAGATCCCGCGGCAGTGGCGAGTCTGCCGATTCGGTGGGGTTGATATCACTTCTGCGTGGAGTTCGGGTACAACTTGTAGAAGCGGTATTCGACCACGGAGAATCGGAGGGCGTTCATGTCGGAAGTCATTGTCAAGTTGCGCGAGAACGGTCCGATTGTCATCAAAGGGCCCATTACGCTGATCGATTATCAGGGGAATGAGTTCGATTTGACGAACGACAAGGGTAACGTGGCCTTGTGCCGCTGCGGTCAATCGGCGAATCGTCCCTTCTGCGATGGTTCGCACAAGACGAATGGCTTTTGTGCCCTGGAAACTGCCTTGCGACCCTAGAAATGCTGGACTCTCATGCAATTACCACCTGATGCCGTGTCCGAAATTGTCGCGCAAGCAATTCCCGATGATGAGCGTGTCTGGGTGCCCCAGGCACCGCTGGTCTGGTTTCGTCCGTTGATGCTCAACACGATCAACGGGGGCTGGTGCAACTTGTTGCGCGTGCGGAAAGCGGGAGTGCTGAGTCGTCACCGGCATCCGGCGCCCGTGCATGGGTACGTGATTAAGGGTTCGTGGCGGTATCTGGAGCATAACTGGATTGCCACAGCGGGAAGCTATGTGTTCGAGCCGCCGGGGGAAACTCACACGCTGGTGGTGGATGAGGGCGTGGAGGAGATGATCACGTTCTTCAATATCTCTGGGGCGATGTTGTATCTCGATGCTGCTGGGGCGGTCGTGGCTTATGAGGATGTGCACACGAAGATTGAGATGTGCCGCAAGCATTACATTGAGTGCGGTTTGGGGGCGGACTTTGTGAATCAGTTTATTCGTTGAGCTTCCGTCGGCCTCGTAGGATGGCCGCCCCGGCCGTCGAACTCTTGGCAGTCCGATATTCAATCACTCAACGTTAAATCAATGTGGCGTCGGTCAATGTGCCGCTTGCTCCAGATCCACACGTTTGGACAAGACGACGGCCGGGGCGGCCATCCTACGACGCTGGTTGACTGGGCTTCGTCAATTGCCCAGCTTTGACGATCCCGCCTTGCATTACGGCGATGAAGCGGTTGCGGTCTTCGAGGATCGAGATGTCGCTGATGACGTCTCCGTCGACGACCAGGATGTCGGCGAGCTTACCCGCGGTCAGCGTGCCGAATTCGTCGCTGCGGCCCATGATCTCGGATCCGGTTTGCGTCGCGCACTTGATCGTTTCGAGCGGTGTGAAGCCGACGTAGTTGACGAAGAAGGTGAGCTCGCGGGCGTAGTCGCCGTGGGGGTTCCAGGCGAAGCCGTAGTCGCCACCGAGGCCGATGCGGCCGCCTGCTCGCAGGATCCGGCGGGCGCTTTCGGCGCCGCCGTCGAGCGTTTCCTGGTGGCCGTCGATCACCCTTTGCGATAAGCCGAATTCGGGGCCGCGCTGGATGCTGGCCAGTTCGAAATAGAGTGCCGGGACGACGGGGGTGCGGCGTTCCAGGAGCAAGTCGAGCGTTTCGTCATCCATGAACGTGCCGTGTTCGATCGTGTCGTAGCCTGCGAGGAGTGCGTTCTTGATCCCGGCGGTGGCTCGGCAATGGCCGGTGACCTTCATGCCGTGGTTGTGCGCTGTCGCCACGACGGCATGCATTTCTTCATAGGTCATGCAGAGGGTGTGATGGTCGTTTGTGTCGGGGGCGGCAGCGTCTCCGGTGGGATAGGTCTTCACCCATTCGACGCCGTCCTTGACCAGTTTGCGGACCGCGGCGCGGGCTTCGTCGGCACCGTTGATGAGCAGCACGAGACCTTCCATGCCGATCTTGCGGTAGTCGGGATTCCAATCCATCAGGCCGCCGACGCCGCAGATCTCGCGGCCGCTGGTCGACATGCGCGGGCCGGGGATGAGGTCGCTTTCAATGCCCTTCTTCAACCAGACATCGATATTGAACAGGCTGCCGCCGCTGCGGGCGGACGTGTAGCCGCATTCGAGAGCGAGTTTTGTATTCACGCTGGCGAGCAGTGTGACGTACTCGACGGGATACTTGATATCCAAGTCTTCCAACGCCGCGACGTCGAAATACGTGGGATGAAAATGGGCCTCGACCAGTCCCGGCATGATCGTCCCGCCGCGGGCATCGATGATCGTCGCATTGGAAACGGCGGGTGCGGTGGCCGCCGGGCCGGCATAGGTGATTCGTCCGTCCGTAGCGATTACGACGCCCTCGCGAACCGCCGGGGCTCCAGTTCCGTCTACTAGCTGTCCGTTGCGGATGACCGTCGTACCGTGCGCAAGTTTCATGGGGCGTCTCGTCGGAATTCGCGGCGTATTGTGAGGACTGCCAAGATGATGTGATTCTAACCCACTTCCGGTCTCGATCGCGACTCATCGCCGACTGGGCGAGTTCTTGCCGTATCCTACTTGGAGCGGTTGCACTTAATGTCCGCGCGTCAGAAAGCGTTTGAGAGTATGAGGGTGTGAGAGTAACGGAGTAAGAGGGCCGCCCGAATTTGATTGGGCTTCTCTGCACTCTCATACCCTCAAACACTGGTACTCTCATACATTCCGTCTAGTTGCTGACGCGCATCATGCCCAGCCAAACTGTCGTGCGATCACCCCATACGTAATCGGCCGCAATTCTCGGCCTCGCGCCTTAATGTCTTGCCGTGTCGTCACTTCGAATATAATTCTGTGCGGCGCGCATTCTGCTTTGATTTGAATTCATTCGCGTACCGTCAAATTTGAAGGTACAATTTTTTTCCAGGCTCAGCGTTCATTGGAATGGCTGGCGCCGTATCAAAGGTCTTTGGTTACCACACATGTCGGAGACAAACCTGGCGTTCGACGATCCCGAGCAGATCATGCAATTGTTCGGGCCGCGTGACCATAACTTGCGTCGCATCCGTGACACCGTTGGCGGTGAGATCTTCCTGCGCGGTGACCAGATCACGTTCCGCGGGACCGACGAACAGACGCGGCGCGGCATGGAAGTCTTTCAGAGCCTCAAAGAGCGACTTGTCCAGCGTGGCAATGTTCGCGAAGAAGATATCGATCGCGCCTTGAATGGCAGTTATCGTCCGACGGCCAGTCCCGAGCAGACGACGATTGACCTATTCGAAAAATCGCGCAAAGTGGTTCCGCGCACCGCCGGGCAGGCGGAGTACGTGCAACTGGCCAAAGAGAACGAACTTATCTTCTGTATTGGTCCCGCCGGCTGCGGCAAGACGTACCTGGCCGTTGCAATGGCCGTGAATGCCTTGCGCATGGAACAAGTGAAAAAAATTGTCCTGGTGCGGCCGGCCGTTGAAGCGGGTGAGAAGCTGGGCTTCTTGCCAGGTGACTTGCTGGCCAAGGTCAATCCGTTCCTGCGTCCGCTGCTGGATGCGTTGCATGATATGCTCGACCATGAGCAGATCACGCGCTACATGGAGCGCGATGTGATTGAAATCGTACCGCTGGCGTTCATGCGCGGCCGCACGTTGAACAATACGTTTATTATTTTGGATGAAGGTCAGAACACGACCATCACGCAGATGAAGATGTTTCTGACGCGCATGGGGCAAGGGTCGCGCATTGTGGCGACCGGTGACGTCACGCAGATCGATCTGCCGCCGCAAGTTCAGAGTGGACTGACTGACGCCGTGGAGCGTTTGTCGGGGATCAAGGGTGTGGCGACCGTGCGACTGACGGGCAAGGATATCGTGCGGCATCGCCTGGTGAAGGAGATCGTGAAGGCTTACGAACCTGATGAGCCACCGGGCAAGGTTCATCGAAAGTAAGCGCGATTCGCTGGCGAGTGATTCTGACGGGTGTCAGAACGACGGCGACAAAGTGTGACAACGGACCGTTCGCATGGTACAAGTATTCGAGATCGCGAGTTGAAGGTCGTGTTGTTTATGCATGGCAGCGACATTCGCTCCCCTCGCCCTGGTACCCCGGGGAGAGGGGTCGGGGG
>JAKFVC010000276.1 GCA_021732415.1 Planctomycetaceae bacterium | reverse complement strand
GGTTCCCGACACTTTCATCGAGCCAGCGGGCGAGGAGGTCTAATGCTTCTTGATAGGTCATGACGAGCGTGAATCCGTAATCAGCAGCGAGCGCCGACTTGAGGCATTGTTCCCGTGGCAGACACTGCTAGCGTCTGCGTTCCGACGCTGGCAGCGTCGGCTACGGGGCCGTTCTAATCCATCATCGTCTGTTCGCGATCCGGCCCGACCGAGACGATCGAAATCGGCGTCCCGATCAATTCGGCGATCGAATCCAGGTACGCCCGGGCCTGCTTCGGCAAATCGCTGACCTTGCGGATGTGCGAAATTTCCTGCTTCCAGCCGGGCAGCGTGCGATAGACCGGCTGCACTTCGGCCAGATCTTCCACATGGCTGGGGAAGTTCATGGTCCGTTCGCCACTCAGGTCGTAGGCTTCGCAGATCTTGACTTCATCCAGTTGGCTGAGCACATCCAACAACATCAACGACATGGTATCCACGCCACTGACCATTGCCCCGTAGCGAGTCGCCACGGCATCGAACCAGCCGCAACGTCGCGGACGGCCGGTCACCGTGCCGTATTCGTGGCCGACGTCGCGTATGTGCTGGCCGATTTCGTTGTTCAATTCGGTGGGGAACGGCCCGCCGCCGACGCGTGTGGTATAGGCCTTCGCCACGCCAATCATCTTTTCGATGCGTCGTTCGGGAACACCGCTACCACTGTGAATGCCACACGCGGAACTGTTCGACGAGGTCACGTACGGGAAACTGCCGTGATCGATGTCGAGCAAGCTGCCTTGGGCCCCTTCGAACAACAGGCTCTTGCCGGCTGCCAGTGCCTGGTGCAGATAACGGGTCGTATCGACCACGTGCGGCGCCAGGGTCTCGGCCAGTTTGGCGTAATCATCCGCGATGGCGTTGGCATCCAGCGGCTGGAAATCAGGGGACAAAGCCTTGAGGATCGTGTTCTTCGTCGCGGTGATTTCCGCGACCTTCTTACGATACGAGGCAGCGTGGTAGAGATCACCGGTCCGAATGGCGTGCGAACGACCGATCTTGTCGCGATAGCACGTGCCAATGCCGCGCATGGTGGTGCCGATGGCTTCGCCCTTGCGAGCCGCTTCCATCACCGCTTCTTCCGCCATGTGATACGGGAAGATGACGTGGGCGCGGTCGCTGAGCAGGAGATTTTCGCCAATTTCGACCCCTTGGGCGCGAACGCGTTCCATTTCATCCAGCATGGCGCGGGGATTGACGACGACGCCGGCGGCGATCACACCGATTTTGCCGGGACGCAGAATGCCGGTCGGCAGCAGCGAGAGCTTGTACTTGACGCCATTGAAGCACACCGTATGGCCGGCGTTGTTGCCGCCCTGGTAGCGCACGACAATATCATGGTGATCCGTAAGGATATCGACGATCTTGCCTTTGGCCTCATCGCCCCACTGCAGCCCGACAACAGAAGTAACCGCCACGTTGAATTTCCCGTTCCTGATAGACTCGAAACAAACCAAAGCGATTCAGTGTAGCGGTCCGTAGCCCGACTCTCCACTGTAGCCTGACTCTCCCGAGTCGGGCACCCGTGGCCGATGCTGCTGGCGTCGGCGCCCTGGCGACTGTACGTCCGGCCTTATTCCTCATTCATTTTGAACAGAAGGACACAAAGAGCACGAAGAAATGCCAAGAAGAGGCAATCAGACAGTTCAGTTCCCGTTTGCTCACGAATTATGGATTGGGAAACACAGGGACACAGAGGACCACAGAGGCAGAAAACGGCCACCTGGTCTTCACTCTGTGTCCTCTGTTTCTCTGTGTTTTTACTTCTTCGTGTATTTTCTCGCTTCGTGACCTTCGTGATCTTCTGTTCAAAAATTAATTCGTGATCTGTGCGGAATTCGCCCAACTCTGGAGAGTCAGGCTACGACGCTACGCTTGGCACGCTTCCCGTGCCGCCTTACCATACCGGCACGGGAGAGCCACTGTGCGGACTCTCCGGCGACATCCATTTTTGATCGTTCGACGAGAGTACTACGGAACATGGCCAAAAAATCCATTGCAGACGTCAATGTGACCGGTAAGTCTGTATTAATGCGTGTTGATTTCAACGTTCCGCTCGATGATCAACTGCAAATCACCGACGATCGCCGCATCAGTGAGGCACTTCCCTCCATCAAGTCGGTCCTGGACCGCGGCGGACGCGTTGTCTTGATGAGCCACCTCGGCCGCCCCGAGGGCAAAGATCCTGCCGCCGACGCCAAATTCAGCCTGAAGCCGGTCGTCGGCCGCCTGCAATCGCTGCTGGGCAGTCCCGTCCTGTTTGCCAGCGACACGGTCGGTCCTGACGCCAAGACCAAGGCCGCGGCTCTCAAGAATGGCGAAGTCCTGGTGCTGGAAAACGTGCGGTTCAACAAGGGTGAGAAGAAGGGCGAGGCCGACTACGCCGCCGTGTTGGCGACGTTTGGCGACGTCTATTGCAACGACGCGTTCGGCACCTGCCATCGGACAGAAGGTTCGATGGTCGCTGTTCCCAATGCGATGACCGGCAAGCCCAAGGTGTGCGGATTCCTGGTCCAGAAGGAAATCAAGTTCCTGTCCGAAGCGATCGCCAATCCCGCGCACCCGTTCGTGGCAATCGTGGGCGGCGCGAAGGTTTCCGATAAGATCGAAGTCATCAACAATCTGCTGAAGATTTGCGATCAGGTCCTGATCGGCGGCGCGATGGCTTATACGTTTGAACTCGCCAAGGGTGGCTCCGTTGGCCGCAGCCGCGTGGAACCTGACAAGGTTGAACTCGCCAAGGAATTGATGGCCAAGGGAGGCAATAAGCTGTTGTTGCCGCTCGATACGCATTGTGGAGATGCCTTTAACGGCAACTGCAACAAGCAAGTCGTGGCAGCCGGCAAAATCCCCAGCGAAGGTGGCTGGGAAGGGTTTGATATCGGCCCTGAAACGATCAAGAAATACAGCGAAGTCGTGAAAGCTGCCAAGACGATCGTCTGGAACGGCCCCATGGGCGTGTTTGAAATGCCCCCCTTCGATGCCGGCACGCGGGCCGTCGCGGAAGCGATTGTGGCGAGCGGCGGGACCAGCATCATCGGTGGTGGCGACAGCGCGGCTGCGATTCAGGAGTTTGGGTTGGCCGACAAGGTGACCCACGTCAGTACGGGCGGCGGTGCCAGCCTGGAAATGCTGGAAGGCAAGCGGTTTGTCGCGGTCGATTTGCTGGATGACGCGTAATTGCTGATTTTCTTCAGCCCCAACGGGGCGCGCTAGGCCAGCCCAGGGCAACGCCCTGGGTACCAGGCCTGAGCACTGTTCGAAGCCCTGAAGGGGCGCGCTAGCACGCCCCTTCAGGGCTTTCATCATGATCTGGTGTCTTGCCCCAGGGCGTTGCCCTGGGCTGGCCTAGTGCGCCCCGTTGGGGCTTTGAAATCGCTGTCCCTTCCATCAATTCGGGCGGTCGTTCAGAATGCACCAACACTTCGTCGTACGTTTCACCATTCTCTGGATAGGCTCAATCCATGACACACTTCGTTGATCGACGCGAATTCCTGCACGCTGCAGGAGCCACCTCCGCTGCTGCCCTCTTCGCTGGCCTGCAGGCCGAAACGGCGCTCGGGTTTCAGGCGAACGATACGTTGCGCGTGGCCTGCCTGGGGACTGGGGGACGTTGCCGGTTTCTGATGAAGTCGCTGAAGGAAATTCCCAATGTGAAGATCGCCGCGGTGTGCGATATCTATGACACGCATCGTGAAGAAGCGAAGAAACTCGCCGACCCGAAAGCCATTCTCTCCAGCGATTTCCGCGAGTTGCTCGACCGCAAGGATATCGACGCGGTCCTGATTGGTGCTCCCGATCACTGGCACGTGCCGATGACCATTGCGGCCTGTGAAGCGGGCAAGGATGTCTATGTCGAAAAGCCGTTGACTCACGATTTGAAAGAAGGGACGGCGGTCCTCGCCGCTGAGGAAAAATCCAAGCGGATCGTGCAGATTGGGACTCAGCAACGGAGCATGCCGCATATCCAGAAGGCCCGCGAGATCATTCAAAGCGGCGGGATTGGGACCGTCTTCAAAGTCCATCTGACCTGGAATCGCAACGCCGACCGCGTGAAACGAGTCCCGCTGAATATCGATCCCAAAACCGTCAACTGGCAGGCCTTTCTGGGGAATGCTCCGGCGCAGGAGTTCGATGAATACCAGTTCCGCAACTGGCGCTGGTTCTGGAATTTTGGCGGTGGTATCCTGACCGATCTCATGGTCCACTGGATCGATGTCGTCCATTGGATTCTAAAACTCGATCATCCGACCAGCGCGACCTCGATCGGCGATTTCATTGCAGCGGAAGGGGTGTGGCAGACGCCTGATTCCATTCAATGCCTGCTGCAGTATCCGGAACACGTGCAGGCTTATTTTGAAGGGACGTTCAGCAACGCTCGGCACGGTTCGATGGTCGAATTCATGGGTTCCGACGCGACGCTCTACATTGATCGCGGCGGCTACGTGATCACCCCCGAACGCAAGAAGAAGGTGCCCGCGTCCGAAATGATCCTCGGGACGGGACCGCGGGGAGCCGACTTCTACGACAAGCCCGACGGCGAGATGTTGCACCTGTTGAACTGGGTCGAATGCGTCCGCAGCCGGAAGACCCCCAACGCACCGGTCTCGGCGGGAGTGTCCGCAGCATCCGCGGCCCACCTGGGGAATATCGCCTATCGCCAGGGAATCGTCGCCAAGTGGGAGGAACACGGGCCGAAATAGGCCGATTTTCCGTGGGATGGGTCTCCAGGCCCGTCTGAGCCCGTAACCACCGGCGCAAAACAAGTTCATCCCTCGCGAACTTCGCGCAGCGCACGACAAACTGGAATCAATACGGTCCATTAGCATGTATGAACCCTGAATTCGGGTGCCACTGGCTCCGCCAGTGCTTTGCCGGACAGCGAACAGAAAGACTGCGGACACTGGCATAGCCCAATACCGTCCGGAAATTTGTCGGTACGCGTCTGGGCGGTCGTATTCTCGGGGGAAAAAGATCACCGCGAGTGGGGCGATCTGGTTGAGTGTCGTTGATTTCGCGTTAAAAACTTCGCTCGGCA
>JAKFVC010000214.1 GCA_021732415.1 Planctomycetaceae bacterium | reverse complement strand
CCCCCGACCCCTCTCCCCGGAGTACCAGGGCGAGGGGAGCAGTTTTATCATATTTTCGGTGGTTTCCTCGGTTGCGTCGCTTATGTAGATGCAATGCCCCTTACGTGACGGGACTCAGGTGCCACGTTTCTTCTGCACAACATCCCAGCATCCGAGAGTCTTGTGTAATTTTGAAGTTCACACGGACGCTAGCAGCGTCCGCCACGGGGGCTGGATCCATGAAATCGCACAAAGATCCCAAGCATCCCGATATGTCTCCTGAAGCGATCGACAGGCGACTGCGTGACTTGTCGCAGATCTATAAGCTGGGGATGTCGCTCCGTAACGCAAAGTGGCTGGGACCGGTCAACCCTGAAGTGAAAAACGACTTGGACCCGACCGACACAAAGTTGAATCCTTGATTGGAATGGTATTCAAGAGTCGGCGAATCGACGAAGCACAGGGAGTTTCCGGCTGATGTTTACCAAGAGTTGGTTTGATTATCTGCCCCTCTGGGCGTTGTTTGTGCTGACGGTGGGATTGGTCATCGCAGCCATCGAAGGTGGCTTTCAACTGGCCGTCTATCGAAAGCGGTCGTCCGCGACGGGGAATGATGCTCCGATCAGTTCGGTAATCGGTGGCACTCTGGGTTTGCTGGCCTTCTTGCTGGCGTTTACGTTTGGAATAGCGGCGTCGCGTTTCGATACGCGCAGGGAATTGCTGTTGGACGAAACGAATGCCATTGGTACGGCGTACTTGCGAGCGGGTATGGTCCCGGAGGCCCAGAGTCATGAAATTCGTCGGTGTCTGCGCGAGTATGTCCATTTGAGAGCTGAATTTGTCAATCAGCCTCAGACTCTCCCAGAGTTGTTTGCGCGTTCAGAAGCTTTGCACGACGAAATGTGGGCTCAGGCGTTGCTCGTCGCCAAGCAGGATAGCGACTCGGAAATGCATGCCTTATTCGTGGAATCGCTGAACGAGGTGATCGACATGCATTCCAAACGTCTGATCGTGAGTCAGTATCAGATTCCCGCCATCATCTGGGTCGCTTTATATATTGTATCAGTCATCTCCATGGCCGGAGTGGGCTATCAGTTTGGCCGCGCGGGATCGCGAGACTTGCCGGTCACCTTGTTCCTGGCATTCTCGTTTTCGATTGTGATCGGGTTGATCGGAGATCTGGATCGCGGTCGGGAGGGTGCATTGCAAGTCAGCCAGCAACCGATGATCGATCTCGATCGGAAGCTGGAAAAGTCGCCACGGTGAATTGGATTCGAATGTTAGTGGTTGGGAGGGCGAGGGGGGTGTAGCCGTTATTTGATGGGGGCGTTTGGAAACCGCCCCCGTTGGGCTTGCCCCAACGGAGCGCTGACTGGTCAGCTACCCATCAGTAAGTTTTTCCGAATTCTCAACCTTTATATCTCCGATGCCCCCTGCCGCCAGCCAGTTGCTGCTTTGACCAAGGTTCGCTCACGGCGGCAGGGGGCATCGGAGACCACGCGTTGAGGGTCAAGAGCGTTGCTCTTTAGTAGCTGGCCAGTCACCGCTCCGTTGGGACAAGCCCAACGGGGGCGACAACGCACCGCAACTCTTGGTTTCACTGTTACCGGTCACCAAGCATCTCAAAAACTATTCCCAACCAAATAGCGCCTTCACCCGGACGAGGCTCCCAAAAACAACAGTCACGCAGCCAAAACAAACGCAGCCCGGTTGCGATGAGGCAACCGGGCTGCGAGTTGTTTGAAATCCCGTGACTCTACAGTGGCTCACTCTACAGTGGCTCAGTCGCCGTTCGCACGACCTTGACTTGCTTCGTGGCCTGGTTGGCGACGAGGCCCAAGGCATCGGTGAAATCGTACGTCACAGTGCGGAAGCCGTAGACTGTGGTGCCGACTGCCGTGCGGAAGGTAATCCGCTTCAGGACGTGCTGCAGATCGGCGGCGGTCGCTTTATCGTTGAAGACGATCTTCAACGGTCTGCCATTCTCCCCACCACTGACGGTACCAATGACCGTCGTCCCCAGTCGCAGGCTGATAATTCCCTTCTTGCTAGTCGCCGTATTGAGTTGACCGGTGCCCTTGCCTTCAATCATCAGGCGGAGTCGGTCGCTGCGGTTGCGGCCGGCCGCGACATTGACCGAGAGAATTGCTCCCTCCATGTCGGTCTGGCCGTCGCCAAGTTTCGACTTGATGTTGGGATCCAGCAGGACTTCCAGACCCTTCACATTCCGGGTGACGCTCGTTGACGGAGTGATCGTGGCCGTATCGAACATGGCCTGCAGATCGATAAAGACCGAATCCGAATCGGTCAGCACACCACCGGGGCCGCTGTTGCCGAGATCGCTGGTCAGCATCGTCAGTTCATCGCTGCCACTGTAGTCCGCGTTCCCCTGATAGATGACCGCGTTCAAACTCTGCAGAGTCGCATTGATCGTAAACTGATCCGCGAACAGGACGACGCGATTGGTCCCATTCGCCGTCACATCCGAAACGCCCAAGCCCCCGATCACTGAGGTGTCAATCGTAATTGTCCCGTGCAGGACAGTTAAAGTGACCTGCATCGGCAACAGGCTGGCATCCGGATCGGTGATGGACAGACCGGTCACAGCGACTGGCACGTCTTCCTGGGTCTCGATGGTGACCGAGGGAACCGTATTGACGGGAGGTTGATTCGCCACTTGAACGATGATCTTGCGTGTCTTCGTCACGCTGACGCCGCCCGAACCATCCGTAAGCTGGAAGGTGGCAGTCCGGTCACCGGGGACCGGATCGAGCCCGACGATCGCGAAGTTGATCGCCCGAACCACAGCCTGGACCGCTTCCTTCGAAGCACTGGCGTTGAAGTCGACAGTCAGCGGTGCCGTACCGACTCCGGGGGTCAGCCGCCCGACCACAATTCCGTTGAAGGAAACGTTGGTCCCCGCGAGTATCACCCCACCACCGTTGGCAATACTCAGCCGGTCACGACCAGACGCCCCCGCAGTCAGGGTCACTGTCAGCCGGCCGCCGTTAAAGACCAGGGTATCCGGATCGGTGACCGTCGCCAGCGAGTCCAGCACCACTGGCAACCCATTCGCATTGTAGGTCACCTGCGACAACAGTGTCGGGTCGGGTGGATTCGTGGTCGTCGAGAGGGTCAGGACTGGCGGATCATTGATCTGCTGAACGGTGATGACCTTGCTGACCAGGGCGGAGGTACCGCCGTCACCATCGGTCACCTGGAACTTGGCAATGCGGACAGACGTATTGGGATTATTGACGGCTGCCTGGAAGGTAATCGCCCGTACCAGGGCCTGCACGGCGACGGGAGTCGCTGCGGCATTGAGTGTCACCGTCAAGGCCACGCCATTCGTACCGCCAGTGACCGTGCCAATCGGAGTGGTTCCGTAACGCACCGTGCGGGTCGTGGTACCGCTCACATTGATGGAACCCGTTTGCACGCTGGTTGAGCGAATTCCAATCACGTCGCCCAGCTTGGCCGTCGTTCCGAGATCAACAGTCAGCACTCCGCCATTGAAATCGGTCGAGTCCACATCGCTGACCGTCGCAAAGGTATCCAGGACGATCGGCAACGAACCTTCGACGTACATCGACTGTCCGGAAGGCAGAGTCAGGACGGGCGGATCATTGGTTGCCACGACCTCGACCAGGCGGTCCACAGGCAGGCTGGTGCCACCGTCGCCGTCATTGACGACGAACTGTACCAGGCGTTGTCCCAGGATCGGACTGTCGCCGTCAATTTCCAAAGTGATATTCTGCATCAGGGACTGCACGGCGTCTTGTGTCGCATTGGCATTGAGGCCGATGGTCAACGGAGTCGTTCCCACGCCGCCCGTAAAGGTTCCGATAACAGTACCACCGTACGTCACGCGGTTGCCCACCAGGCCGATGGTTCCCGAACCTTGACCCTGATTCAAGATCGCGAGTGTCTCATTGACTGAGGTCTCAGTCATGGTCAGCCCCAGCGACCACGTGATCAGCGAACCGCTGCCGTCGAACGGCGTCCCCAAAGCATCGGTGAGTTCCAGATTCCAGGTACCGTTCGGGTCCTCCCCGTTGAGCGGCGAGAGTTGCTTCTCGGGTTGGAAGCTGCCCGTATAGGGAGCTGAAGCGAGGAATGACAGAATCTGAGTGGAGGCCTGATCGTCGAAGGTCGTGTTGGTGAAGTCTTGCGACGAGAACGGGAACGAGCTGGCTCCCACATTGCTGAACAACTTGACGCGGGTTCCAGTCGGGCTGATCAGATAGGCCGTCAGTTCGGGATCGTTGGTATGCGTGATGTTCACAGTGATATTCACGTCAGTCAGTGTGCCGTCCGCACCCGACACGATCAACGGTGACAGGACCGTCGGATTCGTGGGATTGAGTGTATAATCCAGGGGAGTGGGCGCGTTGTTCGCGACATAGGTCCGCTGCGTGGTCCGGGTCGGCCCGCCCTCGTTACCGATGACACTGACCTGCAGATAGCCGCCGCTGAAGTCGGACGAATCAGGATCGGACACGGTGGCGAAAATATCCACCGGCTGCACGGTGGTATTCTCGGGATAGGTCAGCGTATCGGTCGACAGGGTCACGATGGGAGCATCGTTGACCGCGATGACAATGATCTGCTTCGTGGCCGGAGCACTGACGCCATCCGTGCCGTCGCCAATGACAATCTGCACGGTGCGCGTCGCGGGCGAGGGGTCATCGCCAATCGCTTCGAATTGGACGACTCGCAGCAAAGCCTGGACTGCGGCGGTGGTCGCGTTGGCATTGAAGGTGACGACGAGCGGATTCGCACCGACGCCACCGGCGAACGTTCCGATGCTGGTCGCCTGGTAGTAGACCTGATTCCCAGCCACTCCGATTTGTCCCGCACCAAAGCCAACTGAGCGGATCGACAGCCGATCGTCGGATGTGGCATTGGCCGTCAACGTGACAGTCAGCGTCCCGTTGGCGAAGTTCGCCGAATTGGCATCGGTCACTCTCGCGCCGGAATCGATGGCGACCGGCGGTTCGTTCTCGGTATAGATCGCCGGGCCGTTCGGGAAGGTAATGATCGGCAGGATGAACTGGTTGTAGAAATTGACATCCTCGACGATGCCGCCGAACGGGACGGTCACCTGCTGGGCGGGGAAGGGGTTACCGACGGTC
>JAKFVC010000112.1 GCA_021732415.1 Planctomycetaceae bacterium | reverse complement strand
CCCCCTGCCCCTCTCCCCGGAGTACCAGGGCGAGGGGAGCCAAGGCCGTCTGTGGAGTTCTTCTTTAGATCCTTAAATCTTGCAGCGAAATACGATTCCAGATCATGTCAGACGCACTGGAAGATCCAGAACCAGTTCAGTCCGAAGGTGAAGCTCGGGAGCGCGAGGCCCAGGCGATCAAAGGCCTGGCCACGGCCTATTCTCGAATGCAGGAGGAGATTGCCAAGGTCATCATCGGCCAGCATCACATTATTGATGATCTCCTGGTTGCCATGTTTTGTCGCGGACATTGTCTGCTGGTGGGCGTGCCGGGTCTCGCTAAGACGCTGCTGGTCAGTACGATCTCGAAGATCTTGCAGTTGTCATTCCGGCGTATTCAGTTCACGCCCGACTTGATGCCGGCTGATATCACTGGCACGGACATCCTGCAGGACGATCCAGAAACCGGTCGCCGTTCCTTCCAATTCATGCAGGGACCGCTCTTCACGAACATCCTGCTAGCGGACGAAATCAACCGGACGCCGCCCAAAACGCAAGCCGCCCTGCTGGAAGCCATGCAGGAGCGACACGTCACGGCGGGGGCCAATACGTATCGCCTGCCGCTACCGTTCTTCGTGCTGGCCACGCAGAATCCGATCGAACAGGAAGGGACCTATCCCCTCCCCGAAGCGCAGCTTGATCGCTTCATGTTCAACCTGGTGTTGAAGTATCCCACAGCCGCCGAAGAGTTACGTATCCTCAAGCAGACCACCAGCGGGGAAGAACCCAAATTGACGACCGCACTGACCGGACGTCAAATCCTGGCGCTGCAGGAAGTCGTGCGCAAGGTCCCGGTGCCCGATCATGTCTTCGTCTATGCCCGAGACCTCGTGCGAGCAACCCGGCCCGATGAAGAGGAGGCCTACAGTTTCGTTAAGCAATACATCAGCTGGGGAGCCGGCCCGCGTGCCGGACAGTATCTGATCCTGGGGGGCAAGGCGCGGGCTCTGCTCAATGGCCGGTTTCATGTGACGACCGACGATATCAAATCGGTGGCTCACCCGGTGCTCAGGCATCGCATCGTCACCACGTTTCAAGCGAATTCCGAGGGGATGACACCCGATCGTGTGATTGATATGCTGATCGCCAAAGTCAAGCTGCCAATCTAATCGCCGACAGACGTTGATCGCTCCGTAGACTTCGCCCATTCCTTATGAATTCTCCCTCCGCCGCCCTTAATCCACCCACACACTCCTCCGCGACGGAATTACACGTCACCTACCGGGAAGCATTCTTCGTCTGGCTGCGAGTCGCCGCGCTGAGCTTCGGTGGTCCGACGGCTCAGATTGCCGTGATGCACCGCATTCTGGTGGATGAGAAACGCTGGATCAGCGAGCAGCGTTTTTTGCATGCGTTGAACTACTGCATGTTGCTACCTGGCCCCGAAGCTCAGCAACTGGCGGTGTATATCGGCTGGCTGCTGCATCGGGTGAAAGGGGGCTTGACCGCCGGCATTTTGTTTGTGTTGCCGGGCTGCGTGTCGATCCTGGGATTAAGCATCCTCTATGTGTCCTATCAGCAGACCACGTTGTTGCAATCGGTATTCTTCGGGTTGAAGGCGGCCATCATTGCCATCGTAATTGAGGCCGTGCTGAGAATCAGCAAGAAGGCCCTCAAGAATCGGATGATGGTGCTTTTGGCCGTATTGGCCTTCGCTGCCATGTTCTTCTTTCACATCCCGTTCCCGCTGGTGATCATCGCCGCCGGCCTGATTGGCTGGATCGGTGGACGCTACAGCGAGCACTATTTCTTCGTCCTGAAACCACAAAAGACATCGGCGACCGACTCAACTGCGGTCCCTCCAGCCGACCGAAATGTCACCGATCCGTATTACCAGCCATCGGCTTTACGCTCCTTGCGCGTCACTGTGTTCTGTCTGGCGCTGTGGATTACTCCGGTCTTCGTCTGTTGGCGTGCATTCGGAGCCGAGAGCGTCTACTTCCAGGAAGGGATCTTCTTCAGCAAGATGGCGGTCGTGACATTCGGCGGTGCCTATTCCGTCCTGGCCTACGTGGCCCAGCAAGCGGTCGAAGTGTTTGGATGGTTGACCGCACCCGAGATGCTCGACGGTCTCGGGCTGGCAGAGACGACTCCCGGACCGTTGATCATGGTTGTGCAGTTTGTCGGGTTCCTGGGCGCCTATCGCCACCCGGCACCGCTGACTCCCCTGTGGGGAGGTATTCTGGCGTCATTGATCACGACCTGGGTCACGTTTGTCCCTTGTTTCATGTATATTTTTGCCGGAGCACCGTACATCGAATCGCTCCGGAACAACAAGTCTCTCTCGACCGCCCTGTCGAGCATCACTGCGGCCGTGGTGGGGGTCGTCTTAAATCTGGCCGTGTGGTTGGCGCTGAAGACTTTGTTTCGTACCAGTGTGGATGTTTCCTTCGGACCGCTGCATCTGCTCTCGCCTGTCTGGTCATCGCTGAATGTGGCGGCGTTGGGAATCACGCTCGCTGCGTGCTGCATGACCTTTCGGTTGCACTGGAATCTGTTTAAGACGCTCGCAGTCTGCACGGTGGCCGGGTGGTTTTTGTATTCAGCGTAATTGTTCGCTCGCCTACGAAGAATGAATCGCGTTAACTCCCCACGACCAACCACCACTTCATGAACCACGCGCACGCCCAGAAATAGGCGGTGAATGACACGGCCGCCAGCACCGGATCGGCAATTAACACATAGCGATGGTTGCTCGACAGGATCCGCGAACACAACGCCGCAACCGGGAAGGCCGGCAGAAATCCAATCAAATACGCCCATTCAATCGACATCCCCAGGCTGCGGCAGACGTGAAAGTAAAACGCGGATGCCGCCAACAATCCCAGCCCTGCCCCGCGTGACCACCAGCGAGCTTGTCGCGGATTGGGTTGCCGCTCGCTCCAACCGATGATGTTCAACGTGATCTGATACACCGACCATAGCGCGAGTGGCCACGAGAACAAATAATGCTCGCGGCCAGGATTGAGGACCGCACTGCCACAGATGCCGCAGAGGAACGTTGTCAACCAGAACGAGACGCGCCAGACAAACCCCCACCAGAATGGCGCCGCGGTAACAAGAGCGCCGGTCGCATTGCTGGGGCGCCATCTCGAATACATCCAATAAGTGAATCTGCCAGTTGTGGCCATGACAACGCCCGCCAATGTCCCAATCACCAGCCCGCCTAACGACCACTTGTACCACAACCAGAAGTCATCCCATTCCGGGGTCGTTGCGGGGTACTCGCGCTCGCCGCCCAGCAGTCGATTGTTCGTGATCAGACGGGATGATCCCCGTTTGGCGACGGCTGTTGTGGATTGAGTCGGCTTGGCATCTTCGGTCGCGAGCGGCTTGTCGCCGAGATACAGGCAGACTGCGCGGCTTTGGGTTCTCAGGTACAAACGACCGTTGTGTAACGCCGCAGGAGTCCAGCAGACCTCGTCGCGAAAGACGGTGGTGCGAGCCAGTTCGGTGTATTGCTCGGGATCCGCCTTGGCGAGGATGACTTCTCCGTTGTCGCCGAACAGAATCAGCTTGCCGTCCGCCACGATGATGTTGGCCTGGCCGACTTTGGTGGTGGACCACTTGATCTTACCCGTGGCGAAATCGAGACAACGAAACTCGCCGCGCGACGGGCGATTTAGACGCGATTGTGCGTCTTTCAAATCGAATCCATAAACGCAACCATCCAGTAACACGCTCGAGGCCACATCATTAGAGAACTTGAGATTCTCCCACACCGTTTTGACCGCCAACTCGGCCTTGGCCGGTTGGCCCGCCGCCCGATGAGTAATGCGAAACAGCTTGGCCCCGCTACGGAAGGGACCGGCAATCATCAGATGCGGCTCTTGATACAGCGGCGCGGCAGCGTGTTCATCGTAGCCTTGGGAGAACTCCAGATTCCACAGGCGTTTGCCACTCTGGAGATCAAATGCGGCAAGCGAGTTTTCGAGCAACGTGACAACGTGCGTGCGGCCCCCAAATGTGATGGGGACCGGGGTGCAATAGCTGGCAGGAGCCTCGCCTGAAGCCCAGACCGATTCGCCGGTCTCGGCATTGAGGGCCACGACACTCGCCGTCCGTCCGCCCACCGGCACAATCAACTTACCCTCCACGACCAGTGGCGAGCACGCACATCCAAAGTCGGTCCCCTGCCCGTGATATTGCAGCTTGGGATTCTTGGACCAGACCAGCTTTCCATCGTCTGCGTTCAAGCAACCCACCGTTCCGTCGGGCGCTCCAAAGTAGACCCGGTTCTGATACCAGGCGGGAGTTGCCCGCGGTCCCGGATACAGTCCACCTCCGTCATAGGGCCAGCCGTACCGATATGACCAGACGGTCCGGCCCGTATTGGGGTCGAGGCAGATGACAGCTTGTTCGTAGAGGGTCTGCGTTTGCGTGTAGACCTTATCACCGACCGCGATAAAGCCGGAATAGCCCTGCCCGATCTCCTTCACCCACAGCACGGGCGGTCCTTCAGCCGGCCAACTGTTGGCGATGCCGGTCTCCGTGGAAATCCCATTGTGCGAAAGACCTCGCCACTGCGGCCATCCCGGGGAGTCCGCGACCGGCGCGGCACCGAACCCACTCGCCATGCAGGCGATGATCAACAATAGGGATGACATGGAACACTCCGCAGGATCGTACGGCAGAATCACCGCGAACAGAAAGGGGTACTGAACATTGTGCGCTAGAGAGTGACGTCGCGACAAGCTCGATCCGACAGGATTCAAAGTGCGCAGTTCGCCTGGAGGGCAGCGTCGGCCCCCGTGGCGGACGCTGCCAGCGTCCGCGACCACCGTGATTCACCTCAGATAACGCGCGAGTAAATCTTCCGGGGCAGACCGTTAGGCCTCAAGACAACTTGTATCACCCCAAACAGTCAGTCAGTCAGTCAGTCGTCGATCCCTTCGACTTCTTCGACCCCTTTAACTCGGTCGTCAAAAATCGCCGGCCGACTGTCCAGACCGACGTTCCGCCGTTGATCTCTTTGAACTCTTCGATCCCTTCGACTTCTTTGACTTCTTTGATCCCTTTAACTCGGTCGCCAAAAATCGCCGGCCGATTGTCCAGACCGAAGTTCCGCCATCGATCTCTTTGAACTCTTCGATCCCTTCGACTTCTTTGACTTCTTCGACCCCTTTAACTCGGTCGTCAAAAATCGCCGGCCAATCGTCCAGACCGCCGTTCCGCCACCGATCTCTTTGAACTCTTCGATCCCTTCGACTTCTTTGACTTCTTCGACCCCTTTAACTCGGTCGTCAAAAATCGCCGGCCAATCGTCCAGACCGACGTTC
>JAKFVC010000139.1 GCA_021732415.1 Planctomycetaceae bacterium | reverse complement strand
GGGGTCGGGGGTGAGGGGCACTCCGAGCGTCATTCGATTCGCATTCAACTGGGAATTCGTTGCCCGTTATTTTCGGGAGAACCAGACCCCCTAAGTCGAGGGTTGATCGTGCCCCTCACCGCCCAGCCCCTCTCCCCGGAGTACCAGGGCGAGGGGAGCGAGTTCAATGCGGGGAAGCTCTGCTGCTCATTAGGTACTAATTGCCAGCGACAACCTACTCCACGGCTACTTGTCGTACGCCGATTGCCCCGGCTTGGCCTTGGGCATCTCAGAGAGTGGCACCAATTGCGATTTCTTGATCGGATTGATGCCGTTCCGGCGCAGGTCGTCCAGTGTGCGGATATGCTTAGGCCGCGCCACGACGCGCGAAGCTGGCGGGGTGGCTTCTTCGATGAACCTCAAGAATTTCGCTTCCAGCAGAGCCAGATCGGCGCCAAACGCGGCTTCGAAGTCGGCCAGTCGCTGCTTCTCATCGTAGTTCTCGGTGGCCGGACGGGCGGCGATCGAGTGCATCAGCCGCGAATATTCCCTCGGCCGGGTTTCAATCAGGAAGTAGGTTAAAGCCCAGGCCTGCGCATAGCCGTCGATCACATTCTCCGCGAAAACCTGGTCACTCTGAACATAGGCCGCGAGCGACTTGGGCTGGCGGCGGTGAGCGACGAAGTCGTTGAAATTATTCAAACGCATCAAATTGAGTTTCGCCCCCGGCGTCTTGGCCAAACTGGAGCTACGCATCCCCGGTGCCTCGAACACTGTGGCGAGTCCCTCGGCGAGCCACCGGGGGTTCGTTTGGCCCACGCGACTATGAATCCCAATGTTGAAGGCGACCTGGTGAGTCGCTTCGTGAATCATCGTTGCTTCCAGCTTGCTGTCGGTGCTGGCCCAGTGATTCAATGGGGGTTTCTCGGGGGCCTTGACCCACGGAGGCAATTGCGGTTCGTTCCCGGGAACGGCTTCTGGATCCTTCCAGAATGGGATGCGAACCGGAGGCGAGGCGTCGCTGGTCTCGGCACTGGGTGCGTCCTGATACAAGGCGATGCGATTGGAAGACTGGACGTAGTAGCCCTTCAAGCCCCCTTTGGCTTCGACCTTATCCTTGGCCGCATATCGGGCGAACGATTTGGCATCGGGGAAGATGATCGCGATCAATGGAAATTCGGGCTCACGAATGGGGAACCCACGGACGGAGAAATAATTGTAGACTGCCCGGTACTGGTCTTCGAACAGTTGGGCGTACTCGCCAACCACAGTGGCCGGCCCGGCAACAAGATATTTTCCAGTCCCGAGGACCTCCATCCGTTCGCCGACCAGTTCACGCCGCAGTTCGTCGCGGACGTGACCCGCGCCGAGAGGTGAAAACTTATCCGCGAGCTTGCGGAACGATTCGATCTTCTTCACTTCGAGGGTGTGCATTCGGCCGTCACGCTGCACCAGCCAGATTTTCTCGTCATTACGTCCGACGACCTTGCCCTCATAGGCTTTTCCCTCGGCTACAAGTTCGACGAATTTCGGTTCCGCCGCGCAGAGGGAAGTGCCGCCCGTGAGCAGCGAAAAGGCGAGTACGAAGAGAAGTTGACGCATGGTGGAAAAGCTCCGTGCCCATTCCGTGGTCAGGCGAATGCGACGGCGACGCACTCAGTTGGCAGTGGAAACTTACCTCATATCTGCTGGTAATTCGGGTAATGATGCGGACCGCCGCTGGATTGTCGCGTAGGGAGTTTTCCGGACGTAGCGGTTGTACGGGTTAGACTGTCGTGGGACGGGTCTCCAGGCCCGTCCGTCCGTTCTCTTTCCCAACGCATGCACTTCCCCCGAATTAGTCCCGGTCGGAATTATTTCCCCTAAGGCATGTTTGGCGAATCAGCAGGCAGGAAATTTCACCACGGAGACACGGAGATCGGACTTGAGATTTCTCCGTGTTCTCCGTGTCTACGTGGTGAGTCTGATCCCTTAATTTTCACGGGTATTGGATTCATCAAACGCAACCAAGTTCTGGTGGGGCAATCGCATGCGGACCTGGACGGACGAGCCTGGAGACCCGTCCCACGATACGCACACAAAGAAAACGATCGGCCCGGCATGTTGCCGGGCCGACGTCGAAGTTTTTCTGTTGCGAAAGAGCTCTCAAAGATCCCCAAGGCCGCAACGGTGATATCAGGACCATCCGTCAGCGTCAGGTGATTACTTCCGAGCTAAAGGATGCTTCAACGGCAACCACTCGCCCCCTTGCTGGCTGCTGGCCACGCACTGCTGGATGAAGTACATCCCTTCGGTGCCGTCGCCGACGTTCGGGTAGATGGTGTCCTTCTTCTCGAACGTCTGCCCCAGGGCCCGCTTGGCCATGTCGTCATAGGCTGAACGATACACGTTCGCGAACGCCTCGAAGAAGCCTTCAGGATGTCCCGAGGGCAACCGGCAGGTCGTCTTGAGAGCGTCATTCAAATAGGGAGCATTGGGATCTCGCGTGTACATCGAGTGCGGTTGCCCGTTGCGGCGGACGATCATGACGTTAGGCTCTTCCTGACGCCATGACAACGAGGCCTTCGTGCCGTCGACTTCGATGAACATGTCGTTCTCGCGACCATGCGAGATCTGGCTCGCGGTGACGGTCCCCAGGGCGCCATTCTCGAACTGAATCACTGCGTGACCGTAGTCATCCAACTGGCGACCCGTTTCGAAAGTCTTGAGATTGCACGAGACCTTCGAGGGCAGCAAACCAGTCATGTAGCGACCCAGGTTGTAGGCATGCGTCGCAATATCGCCGAAACAGCCGGCCGCCCCGGACTTGGTGGGATCGGTTCGCCAGGCGGCCTGCTTCTGATCGCTGGATTCGAGACGAGTCCGCAGCCAGCCCTGGATGTAATTTGAACGGATGGCCTGAATTTCGCCCAGCTCACCCGCGGCGATCATTGCGCGGGCCTGACGGACCAACGGGTACCCGGTGTAGTTGTGCGAGACGGCGAAGACCACATTGGACTTGGCCACCAAGGCAGCCAACTCTTCGGCTTCCTTGAGGTCGAACGTCATCGGCTTATCGCACACGACGTTGAATCCCGCTTCAACCGCAGCCTTGGCCACGGGGAAGTGCATGTGGTTCGGGGTCGCAATACTAACGAAATCAATCCGCTGATCAGCAGGCAGGGCCGATTCTTTCTCGATCATCTCCTGGTACGAACCGTAAGCACGATCCAAAGGGATGTCGTAGTCAGCCGCCGAGGCCTTGGCTTTTGCAGGATCAGAAGACAACGCACCAGCCACGAGGGCAGCCCGGTTGTCGAGAACACCGGCGGTCACATGGACGCGGCCAATGAACGATCCCTGGCCACCGCCGACCAGAGCCATCCGTAATTTGCGATTCAATTCACCATTCGTCGGCATGAGCGAGCCACTCCCCAGTTGCAATGATCAGTTGTCGTTGAGACCAGATACCTTAGGGCGAGAATACCCCTGCCACACCGTGGATTCAACTCAACACACTGTAGCCTGACTCTCCGGAGTCGGGCGACTTCTCCCACTCCCATTGGTCCCAAGAATTCAATGGGACTTACGGGACCAATGGGACGGATGGGACTTATGGGAATTCACGCAAGCCAGGTAAAGTACATTCGCGCGGTAGATTGGCCTTGCCATTGACCCTTTTCCAACTTTCGACGATATTCCTTCGGCTCCCGCAGATTTTTCCTCAAGTTGTAATGTCTTGCCGTGATCAGCCATGATGCGGCGGTTTGCCTGTTTCTCCGTTATTTGGCAGAAAACGCAGACTGAAACCTGGGTTGTCCCGTAGTGTCGGGACTGTGGAATTGAAACCGCTCGATATGTCCGCAGAGACTACTGATCGTCTGGAAGCCGCTCGGCTGGAGAAACTACACAAGATCGAAGCCTTAGGCATTGATCCTTGGGGCCAGCGCTTTGACGACCATGTCGCGATCCGCGACGCCCGCGAAAAGTGCCCCACCGAAAAAGGGGTCATTGGCGCCGAAGTCCGTATTGCCGGACGAGTTATGCTGCGGAACGACAAGGGCAAACTCAAATTCATGCACATCCAGGACTGGACCGGCCGCATCCAGATTATGCTGTCGAAGTCCGAGTTCACCGACGAGCAGTGGGAGCTCGTCAACTGCATCGACCTGGGTGATATCATCGGAGTGGACGGTCATCTGAAGGTCACGAACACCGGCGAAAGCACGGTCGGTGCCACCAAGGTGACGTTCCTCACGAAGTCGCTCGCTCAGCCGCCTGAGAAATTCCACGGCGCGAAAGACATCGAGATGCTGCTCCGGCAGCGCTATGTCGACCTCATTTATAATGATGGGGTCCTCGAGCGTATGTTGAAGCGCGGCAAGATTATCAACTCGATCCGGTCGACACTGCGTGATCGCAACTTCGTCGAGGCTGAAACGCCGGTCCTGCACGCCATTGCCGGCGGTGCTGCGGCCAGGCCGTTCATCACGCACCACAATACGCTCGATATGCAGTTGTATCTGCGGATTGCGTTGGAGCTCCACCTGAAGCGACTGATGGTCGGTGGTGTCGAACGCGTTTATGAAATCGGTCGCGTGTTCCGGAACGAGGGTGTGGATAGCACTCACAATCCCGAATTCACGATGATCGAGCTGTACCAGGCCTATGGCAACTACGAGACGATGATGGACCTCACCGAGGCCATCTTCACGAACGCCATCCGCGCGACGGGCCAGGAAATGGTGCTGCCGTGGGGCGAGAAGGAAATCGACTTCACGCCGCCCTTCCAGCGTGCGAAGTATGGCGACCTGTTCAAGGAACATGCCGGCTGCGATATCAACGATACCGCAGGGGTCCTGGAAGCTGCCAAGCGGTTCCATGTCGACACCAAGGGCAAGGCTCACGATTTGATCGTCAACGATATCTTCGAAGAAGCCGTCGAAGCCAAGTTGATCGGGCCGGTTTTCGTGATTGATTACCCGGCGTCAATGTGCCCGCTGACCAAGCGGAAACAGGCCGATCCCAACATCGCCGAGCGGTTCGAGCTGTTTATCGATGGTCTGGAATTGGCCAATGCCTACACGGAACTCAATGATCCGCGTCTGCAGGAAGAATTGTTCTTGACGCAGTTGGAAGGGCAGAAGGAAGAAGACTCGATGGCCAAGATGGACCATGACTTCGTCCGGGCTCTGAAGGTCGGTATGCCCCCCGCCGGTGGCTTGGGGATTGGAATTGATCGCCTGGTGATGTTGATCACCAACAGCCATAGTATTCGTGATGTGATTTACTTCCCGCTGCTGAGACATGAAGTCCGCAACGCGGCGGGGGAAGTCGAAGAGGACGAGGATTCGTCGGAGACATAACAGAGCCCGTGCCAAGATCTTTCTCCCCTCGCCTCGGTACTCCGGGGAGAGGGGCT
>JAKFVC010000350.1 GCA_021732415.1 Planctomycetaceae bacterium | reverse complement strand
AGCCCCTCTCCCCGGAGTACCAGGGCGAGGGGGGCGGTATATCTAGTTTTATTGGGCCAATTTTGAAATTTGAACGCCCGACCCCAATCTGAAACGCGCCCGTCTTCCAATTGAGTGGATCTAGGCACCAATCCAATTCAAGCGACACCGTGACGACGACATTTTGTGTGGAGCATGCAACATGGCAACACGCTCGAAAATCGTCCCGGATGTTCCAGCAATCACAACTTCTCACATCGCATTAGTCGACCAGCAGGGCCGGCTAAGAGGCGAGCTGACAGCACACAGGATGGACAACGGTGATCCGAGCCTCGTATTGCGAGACTCAAAAGAAAGAGAGCGGATCCAAGTCCAAATCGACGGCGTGCATGCTCGAGTCGTAATCCTTAATGAAAATGGCACATCAGCATTAGGATTCGGAATTGATCCGAGCGCTGGCAACTCAATTGCCCTGTACGATCAAAATGGGCACATCGTCTGCCAGATATCGGTGGGCACGAACGGCGAACGGCATATTCAAATTATGGATCAGAGTGACACCGTCATCCATGATCGAAAGTTCTGAAGCACGAAACGACGAGGCAGATTGCCATGTGGCCGTTCGAACGTCAACGCAAACTTGATCCGCCTTCAGCAGACGTCCTGCTGCAGCGACGAATCATCCAGCTCCACGGCATGCGTGGCGCCCTTTACTCCGGTGAAAATTCAATCGGCACACGGTCCGCCGGCGGGACATAATCGACCCACTGGCCGGTCAGCTTCTCGATGTAGAATGCCACCAGTGCCCGTTCCGCATGATTTGGGTTTTGAGTCAGCACCAACCGGAAGTATTCTGTAGCCCGCTTCACCTGTCCGGCTTCCAGGTACACGAGCGCCGCAAACAGATTTAAGTTCGACGTCGAGATCGGCGTCGTGTAGAAGTACTGGATTGCGGGCTCAGTCAGTGTGAGAGGCCACGGCTTGCCCATCGCTCCGAAGTTGCGCGGAATCAGGGAACGCAACACGCCCGCGGCACCTTTGAGCTCCTCGTCTTGTGCCTGGCGCGTCCACAGTTGTGCGGCCAGCGTGTATTCGGCATTGGCCAGGAGGGTGAGGACTCGCGGGCGTTGCCAATCTTGAAACTGAACTTGCTGCGACAATCCTTCCAGTTGTCCAGCCAACTCGTAGGCCTCTTCGACCCGGCCCGCTTCCATCAGCAGTTCAGACCGCAAGGCCATGATCTGCGGGGGCTGCGAAACGACGTCGTCCGCTGGTTGCAGGAGTTCCAGCGCCTTCTGTGCCATGCCATTCCGATAATAGAACATGGCCATCTGGAACGGCTGGGCCTGGACTTCTTTCGGGAGCTTTTTGGCTTCGGCCTCGACTTGCAGCAGATACTTCGAGATCCGATCCATCTCCTGTCCGGCCCGTTCGATCTGCTGGATCTGCGCGTTTTCCACCGTCGGATCACGCATATCCAACGCCGACAGCCAATCGTAGAACGCGGTGACTTCTCGCAGTGCGAGGTCGGCCCGTTTGCTGGTCGAATAGAGCTGGAACAATAATTGATGGACGTCGGGATTGTCAGGAGAGGCGATTAACCCCAAGTTCAACGCTTGCACGGCCTGCAGATAACGAAACTGACCCAGCTCGGTATCTGTACGGCCCTGCGATTCCAAATTCAACAGCGTCAAATAAGCCTGGCCCAGGACCTGATAAGCGGCGGCGTCATTCTGATTCTTGGACAATCCTTCTTGAGCTCGGCGAATCGCCTGATAGGCCAGGCCGAATCCCCGCGCACCGGCAATGCTGGCCAAGCTAATCAGGTGCCGTGCTTCACGCACTTCAGGGCTGGGACGGGCATTGGTCTTCCAGATGTAACGCTGGTAGAAGGTCGGCAACTGAGCCCAACCGGCTCGTGGCGGCAACAAATCGGCTTCGGTCTTGAACACCGCGTCGCCAAAGTCGTATTGGTTCTTCGCGAGAAACGCTTTCAATTCCGGTGTGGGCAGATCGTTGCGATAGAAGACGGCCGTCGCGGATCCCAGTCGGCAGAACTGCCAATCACGCGAACGCAACAAATCATCAAACGTCTTGTAGTCGGGATTGTTGCCCCCAATCCGTGGCAAGCAGTGCGTGATATTGAACCGCTGGAATTCCTGCTTCCAGAATTTCACGTCTTCCGCTGATTGCCGCAGTCCTTGTTGCTTGGGTGAGAGCGCGACGCGCAACCGCTGAAACAGGGTCAGCAAACTGGTTTCGGGCGGCCCCGCGTACAGGTCCAGACGCTGGTCGATAAACGGCTTCTGGCCCACCCAGATCAACAGATCGCCCTGTTCCATCCGGAAGTTGAATGGTCGATCATCAATCGAGTCCTTCAACACGGTCTCGTAACTCTTAATCGATCCATCCAGCTCCGGATCAAGTCCCAGGCCCACCGTGCCGGTCCCTACAGGCCGTAGTCGACCGACGGTAAACAGCAACGCCAGGCTGAACAGTACGAGGACGGTGACGGCTCGACCGCCGCGTGAAAACATCAGGGCCCTGGTTTCCGTCGAGTACTGGCGCGTGCTAGTCGCGGCGTACCAGGCCTGACCATTCACGGTCGCCACGATGCAGAAGACAATCGCTGCGGCGGCCACTTCGTGAACTGCCAGGATCGCGGGAACGGCAGCACCGAAGAACATCAGCACGTGACCGAAATCCAGGCGTTTGCGATTGATCACCAGCAACACGCCGGCCGTCAGAAAGAGGACGGCTGCCGACGCCATCACGACCGGCTGCATGATCCAGGGGGCGGCGGTGGTCAAAGTGCGTGATTCCAGATACATCGGAGCGTAGGCCGCCATCGCCGGATAGAACGTGCCGAACTGGGCAAACGGAGCCAGCCAACTGTGCCACAGGAAGGGATTCACCAGCATGCCCAGCCAACAACCACCGATGACCATCCACAGCGTTGTGCGACGTTGTGGCGAATCAACTCCGGGGCGTCCGACGCATTGTCCCAGATATTCACCACAGCCGTAGAGGAGCAGTAAGAACGGCCCCCACCAGGCATGATTGTCGAGATTCGACCACGCGACGCAGACCGGGATCAGCATCCAGACTTGGCTGGAACTGGCATTCCACAGCCAGCGGTGCAACAACCACAGACAGGCGGCGATGCCAATCAGCGTGACCACTTCCGGCTGGGCCGTGAATCGCGGCTGAGCCGCCAGAACCGCGAGCGCAGCGCAGATCGAGCCCCACCAAGTTGAGATGCCCGGCCGGCTCGTATGAGCCACCAATCCAAAGGCCACGCCAGCGAGGAGCGCCTTAAAGACCGACAGGCCGACGAACGATCCCAGACCGAAGGCGACCGAGGAAATCAGATCGAACAACCAGGAGAGGTTGATCCAGGGACGATCGACTGCCGTATAGCTGAAAACATCCTTCGCCGGCGGCAAGAAGCCATGTCCAGCCAGGTACTGCCCCGTTTTCACATGGACCAGCGTGGATGTCTCCGCGATGACCGTACAGCCGAGCAGCACGGCCAGCAGAATGACCGCCCACTTCATCACGAAGTCGCCACGAATCGCTTCGTCTTCGACCAATTCTGGCGTCAGCGGTTCGTATTCGGGCAAGCCTTCCGTCGAGACAGTCGGCGGCACGGGAAGATCAGTCGGTTTGACGGGAGTCGCGTCGGACACAGGCACACTCTTTGCAAAAAGTTGTCGCCCGACTTTGGGAGTCGGGGGTATCTATCCTACGAAAAAAGGGCAGGTCTGCGGACTGTTTGACCGACGAACATGTGCCGGTGCCAAACAGGTGGCAGACCTGCCCCTCGCGTATGCGTCGTTTCCAGAGTCCAATAGTAACAGTATGAGAGTACCAGAGTAGTAACAGTATGAGAGTACCAGAGTGTGAGAGTGCCGGAGAAGCAGACGATTCGACTCTCCACCCTCTATCACTCATACCCTCATACTCTCACACCATGCAATTCTGGACTGACGCCTATCCCAAATATCGGCAGGCCACAAATGGGCCGCAGTTATCCAATCTTGTCCTTCCCGACCCACTTTCGCAACACTTCAGGCACCACGACAGATCCGTCGGCCAACTGATAATTCTCCAGAATCGCCACAATCGCCCGCGTCACGGCCACGGCCGTGCCGTTCAACGTGTGGACAAACTGCGTCCCCTTCTGTTCCGGAGTCTTGTACCGAATATTCAGGCGGCGAGCCTGATAATCGGTGCAATTGGACGCCGACGTCACTTCGCCATACTCGCCGGCAGTGCCGCGGCCGGGCATCCACGCCTCCAGATCGTACTTCCGATAAGCGGGACCACCCAGATCCCCCGAACACGTGTCGAGAACCCGGTACGGAATCCCCAACCCCTGAAAAATCTCTTCCTCAATCCTTACGACCATTTCCTGGAAGTCGTTGGAGGCCGCCGTGTCATTGGTCGTAAAGCCGAACATTTCCACCTTGGTGAATTGATGCACGCGGTAAATTCCGCGTGTTGCCCGACCATGAGCCCCTGCTTCTGTGCGAAAACAGTGTGAAATTCCAGCACATTTCAGCGGCAACTGGGCGGCATCGAGAATCTGATCCTTGAAGGCTCCACCCAACGTAATTTCCGCAGTCGCGACGAGGCTCAGGTCGGAATCATTGATTGAGTAAATCTGCGTTTCCGCGCCGCTCCGAGGATTAAATCCAATCCCCTCGAGGACATCGTCACGGGCCAGATCGGGGGTCGTGTAGAGCGTAAACCCTTCCTTCACAAGCTTTTCGATCGCATACTGGATCAAAGCAAGTTCCAGCAGCACGCCTTCGTTCCTGAGGTAATAGAACCCGTGCCCGGCGACCCTCGTACCGGCCTCCAGATCAAGAATCCCCAGCTTTTCGGCCAGATCAACGTGGTCGAGCGGTTTGAAATCAAACTGGGGGATGATGCCCCAGGTGCGGACGGTCACGCTGTCGTGGTCATCGCGACCAATCGGAGCATCCGGATGGGTGAGGTTCGGAACCTGCAACATCTCGACCCGCAGGTTCTTCTCCAGTTCTTCCTGGTCGGTTTGGACCTTGGCGACCAGTTCCTTCAGCTCTTTGCCGCGAGCAATCAGCGTCTGCTTGGTGGCCGGTTCCTTTTCCTTCGGAATCCGCCCCGCAATCTCGTTTTGCTCCTGTCGCAGCTTATCGCCGTGAGCGATCAATTCGCCCCGCTTTTGGCGCAGAGCGACAATCTGCGGAATGTTCGCCGAAACCCCGCGATTCACACAATTCGCAGCGACTTCATCAGCATGGTCACAAATATATTGCAGGTCGAGCATGATACCGTTGGGTTTGGGGAGAATGTCTAATGACTAATGTCTAAATTCACAACGATGGGTAGAACACGGTCTTGGTGAGCCCCGTCCCATTAGACCAGACCTTTCTAAACAACGTTTTTAATACGCCGAAAAGATGAAGGATTC
>JAKFVC010000318.1 GCA_021732415.1 Planctomycetaceae bacterium | reverse complement strand
GCACCGGCAGTCCCCGGAACCTCACAAGTCATCCCGCCGCGTGAACCGGAAGAGACTGAAGACGTCGTCGAAGAGGTCGCCCAAGCGAGCCGACCCATTCAACACACTGCCGGCTACCGTCCGGCTCCGCAAGTCGAAACCGTTTCGAGCCTGCCGTCGATCGTACGAGTTTCCCAGTGGAGTGGCTTCCGCAACGCAGCTCCCCGGACTACCGACAGCCCGGTGGTCGCCAGCAGCAAGAAATAAGTCGCCTGACTTGATGACACTGAAACACTCAACCCTCCCGAGATTTTCATCATCTCGGGAGGGTTGTTGTGTTTTATGCCGGACACATCACCGATCCCATGCTCCCCGCTTGACGCTTCGTCCGCAGGGGTGGACAATCCATCTGCTTGAATTTTTCGGCTCAAGATGGTTTTGCAAGGCGGTGTCATGTTCGATACGCAAGATTGTTGTCCAGTCCCCGCAACACGCTCGGCATTGCCGCGGACGTGGTGGATCCGTCTGGGCTGCCTGGCCTGGCTGCTGTCGGCTGTCGGCTGCTTTGAGGCGATCTATTTCGAGCGCATGGAAGTTACAAAGAAGCTCTACGAGCACATCGACTTGCTCAATCGCAATCTCAGCCCGGAATTGCAAGAAGCTGGGTTCAAACTGCGAACTCCGCTGGGCTTCGAGTTCATTCCGAAGCCCGTCCCGCCTCCACGCGATCCCAATGTGCCGCCACCCGCTCCTGGCACCGAGGAACCCTTGGACGATCTCCGCCAACCGGGCTATCTGGGAATCAAGCTGCCGGGAATGGTCGCCGCGTGGTCAAAAAACGTGTCGGTCGACGAACCGCAAGCGACGACCACGCGGAAAGCTTACATCTATTTGCTCAGCAACGTGTCGTTGTTTTCGGTCCCTGCCGAAGCACCCGGACGCATCGACCCGCTGAAATTCCAGGAGCACACCGTCAATCTGCTGGCTGGCGATCTGGGGGTGCAATTCAAAGAAACAGACTGGCGCCGTGAAGACTTCCCGGCCGACTTCAAACTCGTCCAAAAGGTGACCTATGACACGATGGTCTTCCTGCCGGATCGCATGTTTGAAGAGACGAAGATGACCTTTAAGCTGTTCATCACCAGCCAGAAAGACACGCAGGCCATCTTGCTGATCGTTTATCCCGATTCCACAAGCTCGAGCGAGAAATTCACCGAACGAATTCCACTGTGCCTGGAATCGCTGCAGTTACCAGCCAGTTTCTCACCGGCCGCCCCGGGTGCACCGGCGGCGGGGGGCAACGCTCCAGGAGCATTCTAACACTGAATTCGCTCCCCTCGCCTTGGTACCCCGGGGAGAGGGGAGCCATATTTATTCTGCTGCTGATCGGTAAGTTGCGCTTCAACGAATTATCAAACGCACCCTAACCGGAGCATCCCCTACGTGAGTTCTTCCGCACTCCCTCCTGTTAGCGTTACGGAAACCAACGCCCCTGCCGAGCATCAATTGCTCCGAGCCCTCGGTCCGGGAGTCGCCATTGCGATCGTGGTCGGCAACGTGATCGGTGCGGGAATTTTCGCCAAGCCCAGTCGCATCGCCGCTGATTGTGGATCGTTCCCATTGATCATCACCGGTTGGGTGCTCGGCGGTATCATTTGCCTGTTTGGAGCATTGTGTTTCGCCGAGTTGGCGGCCATGTTGCCCCGGGCGGGTGGGATGTACGTCTTCCTGCGCGAAGCTTACGGCCGGCCGGTCGGCTTCCTGTTCGGCTTCAACGAATACATCTTCGGTCGGACGGCGACGAACGGGGCTCTGGCGGTCTTCTTCGCCAGTTTAAGCTGCGGACTGTTTTTGCCCTCCAATCTTTCGGGAAATCCATGGATTCTGGCGATTGTTGCCTGCCTCACGATTTCACTGCTGACGACGATCAATATCGTCGGAGTCGTCTGGGGTGGGCACGTCCAAAGTCTCACGACGATTGTGAAAGTTGGCTTCCTGGCATTGATTGCTCTGCTGCCGTTTCTGTTTCTGGGTCTCGATTCGCACATCGTGCAGTGGTCCAACTATTTGACGACGGTCGAGCCCCAAAAGAAGATTCTGTCAGAGCAGTTTGCGGCTATCCTGCTCTCGGTGATGTGGGCCTACAACGGCTGGCACGACATCGCCCCGGTCGCCGAAGAAGTGCGCGACCCGCAACGCAATATCCCGCTGGCCTTGATTGGCGGTACGCTGCTGTTGATGTTGCTGTATGTATCAGTCAACGTCGCCTATCACGGCGTGTTGTCGATGTCGCAGATTGCGGGAGCCCCCGGCCAGACGGCCCAGCTCACGATTCAAAGAACGCTGCAGCCATTCGGTGAAAAACTGGCTCTGCTGGGCGCAAACGGAATCACGGCCGTGACGCTGTGCAGCGTTTTCGGAGCCCTGAACTGCAATCTCATGATGGGACCGCGCGTGGCGTTTGCCATGGCCCGCGACCGGATCTTCTGGCGACCCCTGGCCCACGTCCATCCGAAGTTCCGGACACCCGCCGTCTCTCTGCTGACACAGGCCACCATGTCGTGCACTCTGGTTCTGGTCGGCACGTATCTGCTCCTGCATGTCGAGAGCCTCAAGGGCGAAGACCTCTTCGGACTCCTCACGAATTTCGTAGTCTACTCGGCCAATATCTTCTATGCCCTGTGCGTGCTGGGAGTCTACGTGCTGCGGATTCGCCATCCGGAATGGGCTCGTCCGTATCATACGTGGGGCTATCCGCTGGTGCCCGGACTGTACCTCGCCGGAATGAGTTGGTTCCTGTGGATGGCGTTTTTTGCCGAACCGTTCTCTTCGGGAGTGGGCCTGGCGTTGATGGCGTTGGGATTGCCCATGTATGGCCTAATCTGCGTGTGGAACAGGATTCGGCTCGAACGGGGACTTGCGGAGTGAGTCCCCGTAGCCCGTCTCTCCGAGTCGGGAACTCCTCGTCGAAATGCTCCCGACTCAGAGAGTCGGGCTACGGCACACTTCGTGTGCGAGAGCTATCGTGAAATCATCCCGCCACGAGCCACCCACACTCCGCTCTTCCACAGCGAATCGCCACGTCCCTGCTGTTGTGGCCTTGATCGCGGTCTCGGCGGGCATCGTTGCCGATTGGTATGGGTCACAAGTTCCGTGGGAATACTGGTTCAGCGGGGCCGTGCTGTCGACCTTGATTTGGTTAGTTCAATTCTCGGTGGTTTCAATCCGCTGGGCCGCCATTCCCTTGTTGGTGGCCTGCGGGCTGACCGGTGCCACGTGGCATCACTGGCAATGGTCGCTCGTACTGCCAAATGCCCTCTCCGCCTACGCCACCGAGCAGCCCCGGCCGGTCCGATTACGAGCCATCGTCGATTCCATTCCGATCCTCACTCCAGCGGAAATCACGACGTTTCCCACCGCGATGCCCAAACGCGATCGCACTCTGGCCGAGCTGAATGTCACCGCTCTGATTGCGAACGGTAGCCAGGAAACGTCAATCCCGGTTTCCGGCCGAACACGTCTCGATGTGCAGGGACTGCTCCCCACACTGACGCGCGGGACTGAGATCGAACTGTGGGGCCTGATGTCGATCCCCGGGCCACCGCGCAATCCCGGCAGCTTTGATTTCAAACTTTACTTACGTGAACGTGGCATCCACACGCTGGTCCGTTGTGAGTTTCCCGAATGCGTTCAAGTCCGAGCGTCACCACCCGTCAGTTGGCTGCCTGATGTTGCGGCCTGGCAATCGATCGTCGCCAATCGGATCCGTCGCAGTTTGAGCTCGGAAAATGCCCCCTTGGCGATCGCGCTCCTACTAGGCCCCCGCACCGACATCACGCAGGAATTGAAAGAGGCGTTTTTACAGAGCGGCATGGTCCATTTTCTGGCGATCTCGGGCATCAACGTCGGCATTCTCGTCGCGTTTCTCTGGCCGCTGGGACTGATCCTGCGGCTCCCGCGACGCCTGCAGTTGCTGTTTATCGGACTGTGCGTCATTGGATATGTTTCTATCACGGATGCTGACCCACCGGTCCTGAGGGCCGCGATCCTGGTGTGGATCATGTTGCTGTCGCTCGCTTCAGGACGACCTGCCGCCCCGGTCAATCATCTGGCGGTTGCGGGTTTGATCATCGTGGCGATCAATCCTCACGATCTCTTCCAGGCGGGAGCCCAGCTTTCATTCCTGGCCATCGTCGCCTTGAACTGGCTCTGGTCCATAGGTTGGTTGGCAAAACCAGAAACGACCGATCCGCTGGATGACATGGATCGCTCGTGGTGGCTTAGGAAGGTTTACTGGTTCGGAGATGTGCTGCGGACTGCCTTAATCACCACGATCGCGGTCTGGATCTTCACCCTGCCATTGGTTCTGGCTCGATTTCATCTGGTATCGCCGATCGGGTTTGTCCTGAATGTGATCATGTCGTTGTACATGACGGTCACCTTGTGGCTGGGCTATCTGTATCTGGCCTGTGTGCTCGTCTGGCCTCCATTAGGAAGAGTTGTCGGCCCGTTCTTTGATTGGCCGCTGTCGGGTTTTACGTGGATTATCCGCTACGCAGCCGACCTTCCCTGGGGACACTTCAAACTCAGTGGACCACCTGACTGGTGGCTGGCGGTGTTCTATCTGCTGATCCTGGCCATCGGTAGCGGCCTCTTGACGCAGCATCTGCAACGTTGGGGCTGGAGACTCATTCTGGCCTGGTGCGCTACCGGCCTCGCATGGGGATTGCCGTCACAATCGAATCCGAATCTGCGGTGTACGTTCCTCGCTGTCGGGCACGGTGCGGCAATACTCATCGAACTGCCCAATCGGCAGACGATCCTCTACGACGCCGGATCTCTCGAGGACGGCAATCGCGCTCGCCTGATTGTCGAGAGCGCCATGATTGCCCGCGGCCTGACCCGTTTGGACGCCCTGGTCATCTCCCATGCCGACGTCGATCATTTCAATGCGGTCCCCGGCCTCCTGGAGAATTTTTCCGTCGGAGCGGTCTATGTCAGCCCCGCATTCCTCGATTTCCGCCAGCCCAGCGTCCGCTTGTTGTGTGAAGCGACGCACGCAGCAGGAGTCCCCATGCGATTGATTTGGGGCGACGATTGCCTGCGCTGCGACAAAGATGTTGCGGTCGAGATCCTGTTACCCCCCGCCAAGCGACTCAGTTCAGACGACAACGCCAACAGCATCGTCTTCAGCCTGCGTTATGCCGGCCGCGGCCTATTACTCACGGGCGATCTCGAAAAGGCCGGTCAGCAGGCCTTGCTGCGACTGCCCCCGCGACAGCATGACGTCCTGTTGGCTCCGCACCACGGGAGTCTAAAGGCCAACCCGCCCGATTTGGCGCGATGGGTGGCGCCGCGCTGGGTTGTGGTGAGTGGCGGGGGAGATATCTCGCCGACTAAGCTGCAGCAGATTTATGGGGATGGTGTCGAGGTCCTGACAACGGGTCGCCAGGGCGCGGTCACCGTAGAAATCAGCCCCGCAGGCGAGATTCATGTGGAATCGCAGCTTGATCGCCAGCCGAGAGATTGACGAGTTCGATCGTGAGGAAAAGCAAGCGTCATCGAAAGAAATTCGCTCCCCTCGCCCTGGTACTCCGGGGAGAGGGGT
>JAKFVC010000304.1 GCA_021732415.1 Planctomycetaceae bacterium | reverse complement strand
CTACGGGTGGAACTCACAGTGCAACTTCAATCGGTCGTGTTATCTTGAAAATGGAAACGCATCATTACCAGGTGGGGAACTCGGCGGTTTGCGTTTGCCCCTCACCCCCAACCCCTCTCCCCGGGGTACCAGGGCGAGGGGAGCGACTGTCGCTGCGCTCCCTTCCCTTTCCATCCAGTCTCTTACTTCGCCGGTTTCAACACCTTAATCTGGATTTCCACTTCCGGGCTCTTCACCGGCAAATTGCCCGACAGCGGATCTGCCGGCCCCGTGGCCAGCAACTTGATTCCCTTGATTTCTTCAGCCGCGAAGTTCGCCGGGATCTTGATCTCGACGGCGAGGTCAGTCTGGTCGGCCTTAACCACGGTATTGGGTGCGACCACGCCCGCGGGAAGACCGGCAAAGGTCACGGTCACGTCGCCCATGTAGCCTGCCGCTCGCTCGATCTTCGCGACCAGTTTGACGGTGGCCCCGGCAGCCGGGTCGAGAGTCGCTTCCATCGCCGGCGGGTTGGTGAGCTTGATCGCCAGCGGATTGAGGACCGTCAGCCGACGTACCGGCGCATAAGCCGTTCTGAGTACCGTCCCGCGATCGACGCTCAACAGTTCGGCTCGGACGGAAATGTCACACACTGTCTCCACCAACGTCGACGGGATGACGAGCGACAGGGCCGGCTGATAGACGGCTTTGGCCTCGGCATCGCGCAGGGCCGTTTCTGCGGCGGTGAGTTTTGTTTTGGCTTCGACGACCTTGGCATCCGCCGCGACCTTGGCGTCGGCTTGGGCGGCTGCCGCAGCGGTCACGGCGTCGGCGTGGAGCTTGGCAATCGGGGCCAGCGCGTCGCCAGCGACTTTCACCGCGGGATCAATCGGGACTTCGACCGGTACCTCAAGTCGCACAGACTGGGGCAGATTCGGTTGCCCATTGACACGCGGCAGCGGTTGCGAGGTCACTAGGATCAGCCTCACGGGGCCGTAGGTTGAGGCGGGACGAACCAGTTTCACCGGCACCGGCTTCTTCGAGGCCTGCACCAGTTGCGGCAGCGAGGCTTCATCCATCCAGGCGATTTGGAACGGGGCGGTCGGCTTGCTGGCGGACGCCAGGGCCAACCGATCGCGCAGCCAGGCCGGGGTCCGATCGTCGGCCGCAACTTCGACGTTGCTCGATTTGACAAGAGCCCCATCAGGCGACTGCGCCTTGAGTCGCGTCATGAGCTGCATGGGCGCTTCGCTGGCATTGACGAAGGTCAGCAATGCACCGTTGGCTCCAGCCGGGATATCGGCTCCCTGGACGGTGACACCTGCCGGCAAACCGGCCAATTGCAACTGCAGTGGTCCGGTATATCCACGTCGATTGACCAGGGCTTCCAGCACCTGCGGTTCGCCGGTGGGGACGTTGACGGCATCGGTCTTGATGGTGATATCAAAGCTGGGACGCGGGGCGTCGGTCGAGGTCACCAGCAGCCGGTAGACAGCCTCTTCGGTGGCCAGGTCGACGGTGTCCCGAACGACGAGTTCAATCGCGTCCAGATCGGCGGGGACGACGAAGTCCATCCGCGGATCGAGCGTATTGGGACCGTCGTCAATTGCGGCCAGCACGCCCCCTTGTTTGTTACGGACCTCCAGCGACGCATCCACGCGCGAACCGAGACGCTCGGCAAAGACCTCGAAGGAAAGTTTCAGTCCCGGCGTGACAGGGAGCAGAAAGCGGTCCTTCTGGCCGCGAGCATTCAGCCGCCCGCTGACCGCGACGGGTATCGCGGGCAAAGCCATCGGCGCGTCGTTGTTGGCCGTTTCGATCAGTTCCGGGATGGAGCTGACGACAACCGACGGAGCGGGGCCGCTGGCTGCCGTGGCTGCTGGCCAGCCGATGGTCGCAAGATCGAAGTCGGCCGTGGGCTTAATCGTGGCCCGGCTGCCGGCTTGATTGCCGAGCAACTCGATCGACGATTCCTGGCCGGCAGTCACCGCGGGGGGGAAGGCCAAATCCGCATACTGCCAGCGGCCGACCTTCAACCGGAAGTAACTCAACCCCGGCGGAGTATATTGTAAGTCGTGCAACTCGATGACGTATTTGTCGTCGCGCGGCAGCTTCAAGACCACGCGAGAATCGCCTGACAAGCTGTTCGAGGGAACTCCCCAAGCCAACTGAATCCGGCGCGAGTCATACACATGAATGACGGGTCGCAACTTGCTACCCAGTCGTCGGGCTTCAACTTCGACGATGACTTCCTCGCCTGTCTTGCCCGCAAAGCTGGTCCGTACGATGCCGCTACCGGGGACCGACCCGTGCAAAGCCACCGGCAGGGCGGTGATTTCCGGGGCGATGGGGAGCTGCGGCAGACGATCCAGCCCCAGGAGGATGCTGTTCGAAAACCCGTCGGTCGTAGCCAGCCGCAAGACTCCCACGCCGGGAGCGACCGTGTCGGGAATCGGCACCGACAGGATCACCCGCGTGGGGGTGCTGGTGGGATCAACGGCGGCGTCCAAGACCAACTCGTCGAGGAACACGCGCGGAGCGGGAAGCAGATCAGTCCCGTCGATGATCAGAGACGTCTTCGCCCCGATCTGCAATCCCCGCATGTCAACGTTGCGGATCTCGGGCTGGCGGGCTTGTGCAGTGGAGCCACAAGCCAGGGTCGTGAGTATGATCAACGTTGCAATGCGGCTGGTGAGCGTCACGCCTTGAGCAAGTCTTCGTCGCAGTACTACCACCCTTTTACCCCACTTGATTTTGACTTGTCATTGTCAAATACAGGACCGGGCTGATGGGAGGGCGAGGCTCCCGCCGAGCCTAACACGAGCTTTAGCTCGGCGACCGCCGGAGGCATCGTTGTTATTGAAAAGCCTCCGGCGGACTCCGACCTGCGGTCGCTTTAGGCTCGGCGGGAGCCTCACCCTCCCATCAATCACAACATCCCATCAACCGCAACGACACACTTTACCCAAACAATTGATCGATCGGCTCGGCTTCCACCAATCGGATTGGCCGATTCCCCGGGCCGGGCATCATGGTGGTGTCGAGGTCGATGCCCATTGCGTGGTAGATCGAAGCCAGGATTTGGGGCGGCTCGATCGGGTTGTTCTGGGGCCGGCTGCCGGTCTTATCGGTCGAGCCAATCGCCTGGCCACCGCGGATGGGGCCACCCGCCATGAAGTTCGTCCAGGCACCCGGGTGGTGGTCTCGTCCGCCACGCGGATTCAAGCCGGGGGTTCGGCCCATTTCGCTCAGGACGCAAACGACCGTGTCCTGCAGCATGCCGCGCTGCTCAAGATCTTCGATCAACGCCGTGAACGCCAGGTCAAATTGCGGGCAGAGCAGACGTTCGTAATCGGCATACGTATTATTCAAGCCGCCACCATCGGCGTGCATGTCCCAGCACGAGATTCCGAACACCGTGTCGAAATGGTTGACGTTCACCATGCGGCTGCCACGCTCGATCAACCGGCGGGCCATCAGACAGCTCTGCCCGAGTGTATTTCGGCCGTAGCGGTCTCGCAGCTTGTCGGGTTCTTCGGCGAGATTGAACGCTTGCTTGGCCTCGGGCGAGGTCAGCAAGTTGAAGGCTCGGGCATAGGCGGTATCTCGGCCCAGCGACGAGTTGGTCTCGACCCGGCGTTGAACATCGTCGAGTTGCTTCAGGATGTTGCGGCGTGAATTCATGCGGAATTCCGTCTGCCCGACAGGAGGAGTCAGATCGGACACCTTGAAGTCAGAGCGGGCCGGATCGGAATTCAGGAAGAAGGGCTCGTGAGCACTCCCCAGGTAGCCTGCCGCCTGTCCGTGCAGATTTCCGGCACCAGTGTTTCCAATTTTGCCGGGGAGCACGATCGACGCCGGCAACATGCCGCGGCTGCCGAAGACGCGCGAGATCACTGAGCCGCAGTGCGGCTTCATGCTGTCGGCGTTGAAGTCGTGGCCGGTCATCATCCAGCGCTGACCATTTTCGTGTGTAGCACCAGTCTTGTGATGCAGGCTGCGGATCAGGGCCACCTTGTCCATCATCCGGGCCATTAGCGGGAAGTGTTCGCAGATGTCGACTCCGGGAGCGCTCGTGCTGATCGGCTTGAACTTGCCGCGGATCTCAGCGGGAGCCTCGGGCTTCATGTCCCAGGTATCGAGATGTCCCGGTGAACCGACCAGGAAGATCGTGATGCAATTGCGGATTTTGGCGTTCTGTGATTCCACAGCTCCGGCCGATTGCAGCGAGAGGAGTGTCGGCAGACTCAAGCCAGCCAGTCCCGTCGCCCCGGCTTCGAGAAAGCTGCGCCGGGTCACTCCGTGACACACAGGAACGCGGACGTTTCCGAGTTGTAGCATAGCGCCTTTGCCTTGTATTAATCGTTGCGATGAATTCTGACAGCATCGGCCGGAACGCGCTAGCGTCCGGTTTCGGTCTCAGGAGATTTTCGGTGTTCGTCGTCGATCAGCTGTCTCGAAAGGCACTGGCACAGCCAGTGGCACCAGAATTCTGACCGTTGACGAAGGTCCAGTTTATTGATCGTTCGGAACCGGGGGCTAGCGCCCTGCGGCTGATCGGTCCAATTAGCCGACCGTGCAAGTCACTTTGTTCGACACGTCGACGAACTTGCTCTTGGTGTACTTGCCGTCTTTATCTTTCTCATAACCTTCGTACTGAAACATCTGCAGTACGACTTCGTATTGACCCGGCGTCGGATCGGTAATTTCGTAAGTGTCACTGGCGCGGGCGGACACTTGCGCGACGACTTCACCGCCGCGGCGCACTTCCCAAACCAATTGCGAACCCCAGTCATTCGCGACGGGGCTGCGTGAGATCTTGCGACCCTCGACCTTGATCTCCGCCTTGGGAGTTCCTTCGAAACGCTGGTCCATGCCGTCGTCCCTTCCGAAAACAAACGAGCCCTAACAAACAAACCTGAGCTTGAGACGTCGAACCCATCAACGCTAGTTGAATTGTTCTTCTGATACCACAAATCGGCACTGGAGTTAAGTCAAATTGGGGGAAAATTTGCTCTGGCGGGGATTCCGGCCGTTCATGCAAGGACTTAATCCAATTTGTCTTGGTGAGCCAGGTGGCGTTCGAGCGGTCTTAAGGGACCGGACTTGCGTTGCGCCAATACTTGTCGGATAGTAAAGTCATGGTAACGATGGGTGTGGTCCACAATGGGTTGATTGTGATTGACGGCGGAATTCCGTTGCCGGAAGGGACGCGCATCCGCGTGTCCATTGAGCCCGAGGCGAGCACGTCACGTTCTGCCTCGCACCAGATTGAGTTTCCTCTCGTCCATTCCAAGACTCCCGGACAACTGCATCTAACCAACGAGATGATCGCGGAGAGCTACTGGACTTCGACCCCGAAGGAGTCACAGAGCGTAGCCGGTGGTTGAGCGCAGCGACACCACCGGTTAGTGCCCAATGACGTATTCGACCCTGGAGGGGTCGCACCATTGCGCTCTGCGACCCCTCCAGGGTCGACATTCCGAAGATGATCGTGTCCGGTGGTGTCGTCGCTCCGCTCCTCAACCCTGTTGGTTATACACAAGTACGTCAAGTTTTCTGGGGAGCCGCCCCCCAGCGGCACGAGATTTGCGCCAGCATTTAAGACAGAAGTGTTCTGCCTTAAATGCATGGAGCAAGATGATGTGCGAAGG
>JAKFVC010000089.1 GCA_021732415.1 Planctomycetaceae bacterium | reverse complement strand
GGTGTTGGAAATCCTCGATAGTTGATGGCTGTCGCAGAGTACAATGCTTCTGGATACGATATCTCTCGTTCCCCTGATCCTTTACGCTCTGAACCGTTACCAATACCCATGCCCCCTTTTTATCTGCCCCTCACCTATCTCCTCGGACTCGGAGTCTGGCTGCTGTGCCTGGCCGGATTGTTGGTGTGGGCTCTCAAACTGCGACGTCGACGCAAGCAACTTAAGCTGTCGCTGCTTGTCCCCCATCTCATACTCTCCAGTTGGTTCGTACTGGGCGTCCTGACCCTGGCCGAGATCTGGTGTGCTTTTGGCGTTGACCAAAGCGACGCCTTCAACATGACCAACATCTCGAAACGTTGGTTTCAGAAATACATCGAAGCTCAACGTAATCAGTCTGGCTGGCGAGATGTCCGTGAGTTCCCTCGAACTCTGCCCGACGGAACGCGACGCATTTGCTTCTTTGGCGACAGCTTCACCATTGGTCATGGTGTTCGACGCCGTGAGGATCGATTTACCGACCGGTTGGATGCGGAGCTGAATCAGGCTCAACCAGGCAAATTCCAGGTCGCGAACCTGGGCGATCCCGGATTGGAGGTGTCGCAGATCGAAGCGCGCGCGAAGAGTCTGCTCGACCAGGGCTATCAGATCGATGTCGCAATCTACGTGTTTATGCTCAACGATATCGAAGGCTACGATCCGCGAACCCAGGAGGTCATCAAATCGCTGCAGCAGGCCGAGCCTCGGTTTTTCCTGATCTCGGAGACTTACTTCCCGAACTGGCTGTACTTTCGCTGGCGCCAGGCGTCGGGGCGGGGTGGCGAATACTTCCCACATCTGCGCGACTCCTATAACGAGGCACCGTGGGAGGGGCTGAAACGCAAACTGGATCAACTTCACGACGATTTCAAAACGCATCACGTCGACTATCGCATGGTCATTTTCCCCTTCCTGCACAATCTGAGACCGGACTATCCCTTCCATGAGGCCCATCGCAAATTAAGCGAGTACTGTCGCGCGGCGGGAATTCCTGTGTTGGATCTGGAACCGGTACTGACCGCGCACGCAGCAGAAACACTGACCGTCAATCGCTTCGACGCACATCCCAACGAACGAGCCCATGCGATCGTGGCCGAGGCACTCAAGGATCAGCTCGTGCACGATTTGTTCGTGAGCCCCGCCGCTGAACTCGCACCGGCAAAGTAGCGTTCTTCGGAGACTGGAATCTGGCGGGCCCACGAAGCCCCGACCGCGATGGGGTGGTATCACTTCGCCCGTCCACCGGCTAATATTAACGATCCTGTCACATTCAGCGACCAATGCCCAGAGCGACTGATCGTGAATGCGAATGAGCCCCCACTTCGTTGATGTCTGCAGGCTCATTGGTCTCCAGTTCTGAATAATCTACCGGTGCCGTGGGAAGTGAATCGTCAAGTCAGGAGTGGCTGTGTTGGACATTGTGACGCGTCTGTTCGATACGTCGGGTTTTCCTGCCCGCTGGCAATGCGGCTCCGGCTGGACCGACAATCCGTCTCTCGGCTGGCTGCACATTCTTTCCGACCTGGCCGTCTGGGCCGCCTATTTCGCCATCCCCGGGATTCTGGTGTTTTTTATCCTCCGTAAGCGGGACCTGCCCTTTCGCATGGTCTTCCTGCTGTTCGGAGCATTTATTCTCTTCTGTGGCACGACACACTTGATGGAAGCCATCATTTTCTGGTGGCCTGCGTATCGCCTTGCCGGTGTCATCAAACTGCTCACGGCCCTGGTCTCCTGGGCCACGATCTTCGCCCTCATTCAAGTCGCTCCGACGGCGCTGGCCATGCGCAGCCCCGAAGCGTTGGAACGTGAAATCAAGGCTCGTCAACTGGCAGAGGACGCCTTGCGGCAAGCCAATGCCGAGCTGGAACAACGCGTGGCGGAACGGACTGCCGAACTGACCCGCGTAAATCTCATCGTCCAGAACGAGCGTGAGTGGTTCCGCACGACTCTGGCCAGTGTCGGAGATGCGGTGATCGCCACCGACACGACCGGCCACGTTCGATTTCTCAATCCCGCGGCCGAATTGCTCACCGGCTGGAAACCTCACGAAGCCGAGGGAAAATCGCTGGCCGACGTCCTGCGAATTGTCAACGAGGATACGGGCCAGTCGGTCGAGAATCCGGCCCTCCGAGCCTTGAGAGAAGGGTCCGCAGTCGAATTGTCTGACAATGCGCTGCTGATCGCCAGGGACGGAACAGAGCGACCGATCGATGACAGTGCGGCTCCGATCCGCGATTCGATTGGGGTGGTGAGTGGCGCTGTCCTGGTCTTCCGAGATGTGACGGAACGGCGTCAACAGGATCAGTCGCTGCGGGAGAATGAAACGCGATTGCGGCTCGCCCTGGAAGCCGGCCACATGGGCGTGTTCGACCGGAATCTGCACACGAATGAGGTCCAGTGGACCGACAATCTGGAAGCCATTTTGGGACTCGCTCCCAATACCTTCGGCAAGACATTCGAAGCCTTCCGCAATCTGGTTCATCCTGATGATCGGCAAGCCGTCGAGGAGACCGTTCAACGAGCAATTGACGAGCGGTCCAAGTACGAGATTGAATTTCGCAGTATCTGGCCCGATGGCAGCATTCACTGGTATGTCTCGAAAGCGAGGATCTTCACGGACTCTCAAGGTGAGCCCTTGCGTGTCGTCGGCGTCTGCCTGGACGTTTCCGAACGCAAACGGTCTGAAGAGACGTCCCGATTTCTCTCCGACGCGAGTGCCGTGCTGTCGGCCACCGTGGATTACGAGTCGACGTTCCGTCAGGTGGCGCAGTTGTCGGTGCCGTTTTTCGCGGACTGGTGCATCGTCGACATCGTCAATAAGGACGGCCAACTGGAACGCGTGGCCATCGTGCATCAGGATCCCGTCAAATTGCAGGCGGCGCTCGGCATCAAGCACCGTTTCGAACTGCGGGCCGACGCGCCTTACAGCGCTCCGAATGCTTCTCGCTCGGGACAATCTTATCTTGTGAGCGACATCACCGATGAAATGCTCGCGGCGTTTACTCAAAATGCCGAGCATTTCCAGCTCATGCGGCGACTGAATTTGAAGTCGTACATCGCAGTCCCGGTCGTCGCCCGTGGTAAGCCGTTGGGAGTGATCTCGTTCTTGACAGCCGATTCCCAGCGGCGGTACGGTGCGGCCGACTTGGCACTCGCAGAAGATCTTGCCTACCGGACCGGCATCGCACTGGATAATTCGCATTTGTATCAAGAACTGCGGGAAGCGGATCGCTTGAAGGACGAGTTCCTGGCGATGCTGGCCCACGAGCTGCGTAACCCGCTGGCACCGATCCGCAACGCCTTGTTTATCATCGGGTCGCCCGGCGTCGAACCGCAGACGACCCAACAGGTCCTGTCGATTGCGGAACGTCAGGTGCAGCACATGGCGAGATTGCTGGACGATCTGCTGGATGTCTCGCGCATCAGCCGCGGCCGAATTGAACTGCGTAAAGAGACCGTAGACGTGGCTCGAGTGATCCAACTGGCGATCGAAGCGGTGCAGCCTCTTGTCGACGAGGGTCATCACGAGTTGACCGTAACTCTGCCACCACAACCAACGGAACTCGTCGCAGATCCCACGCGGCTCGAGCAAATCCTCACGAATCTGCTGAACAATGCCTGCAAATATACCGAGCCGGGAGGTCACATCTGGCTGAGCGCTGAGCGTCAGGGTCCCGACGTGGTCATTCGCGTGAAGGACACTGGAATCGGTATCTCTCAGGAAATGTTGCCGCGCATCTTTAATCTCTTCGTCCAGGCCGACCGGCAACTGGACCGGTCGCGCGGTGGCGTGGGGATCGGTTTGACGCTCGTACGCCGATTGGTCGAATTGCACGGTGGTACGATCGAAGCCAGCAGTCCGGGACTCGGCCAGGGAAGTGAATTCGTGGTCCGGTTGCCCGCCACTGCGACGGACATTCCAGATTCCAAACCGTTGACGACAACGATTGCCGAAACTCAGGCCAGTTCGCCGCCGGCACACCGCGTTCTGGTCGTGGATGACAATCCCGATGCCGCGAACAGTCTGGCAATTCTGATACGCATGTCGGGGTGCGAAGTCGTCGCCGCTTTCGACGGGCCGTCGGCCATCGTACTGGCGAAAGAATTCCTGCCAACGCTCATCTTCCTGGATATCGGCATGCCCGGCATGGACGGCTGCGAAGTGGCGCGCCTGATGCGACAAGACGCGACATTGCGGAACGTGCAGCTGGTGGCGGTCACCGGTTGGGGCCAGCCCGAAGACCGCGAACGAACGGCCGCCGCCGGCATCGATCAACATCTGGTCAAACCCATCGAACCTGCCGCTCTCCACAAAGTACTGACTGCTCCACGCGAAACTTAAGTCCCTTCCGTCCTTTTCGGAACGCGACCAAGGTCCCATCGCCGGATGCTTCACTGATGACGGCCGCCCAAGTATCATCCACGCCAGCGCCAGTTGAGATCTTTCAGTATGTCCATCAGAGGAGCGTAGCATGACAGTAGGTTTTGGCATTGTCGGTTGCGGAATGATCGCCGCCTTTCACGCGCGGGCCATTCAAGATCTCTCTGGTGCCAGGGTTGTTGCCGTTCACACCTCCAACCCGGCGAATGCGCAGAAGATCGCCGAGCAAGTCGGCGGTTGTGCGATCTACACTGACTATGCCGAGTTCCTGAAGCATCCTGGGTTGCACATCGTCAATATCTGCACACCGAGTGGCGCTCATCTAGATCCCGCGGTGGCGGCGGCCGCCGCCGGCAAGCATGTGGTCGTCGAGAAGCCCCTGGAGATAACGCTGGAACGGTGCGATCGGATCATTGAGGCTTGTGAAAAAGCTCAGGTCAAGCTGTGTACCATCTTCCCGTCGCGCTTCAGCCCGGCGAACATGGCTTTGAAGCATGCGATTGATGCTGGAAAGTTTGGTCGCCTGACCCTGGGCGATGCCTACGTCAAGTGGTGGCGTACCCAGGAATATTACGACAACGGTGGCTGGCGCGGCACGTGGAAGCTCGATGGAGGCGGGGCCTACATGAATCAGGCCATTCACAATGTCGACCTGCTGCAATGGTTGATGGGGGATGTGGCCGAAGTCTGCGGCTTTACCAGTACACTGGCTCATGAGCGAATCGAGGTCGAAGACACTGGAGTCGCCGTGATCCGTTTTAAGAATGGAGCTCTGGGCGTCATGGAAGCGACGACCAGTGTCTGGCCGGGCCTGCTGAAGAAGACCGAGATCCATGGGACGAAGGGCTCGGCGATCGTTGAGCAAGATGACGTGCTGCTCTGGAAGTTCGATCCCGAGACCGCCGACGATCAGCTCACCCGCGAACGCTTCGCCCAGAAGGTAGGGGGCGGAGGCGGGGCGGCTGATCCCAAGTCGATCAGTTACCAGGGGCACTTCAAGCAACTGGAAGATTTTGTCGACGCAATCCAGAACGGCAAGGCACCGCTGGTGGATGGGGCCGAAGGCCGGAAGAGCGTGGCGATCATCCTGGCGATCTACGAATCGGCGAAGACCGGGCAGCGGATTACGCTGGGTTAGAGCGAAACGGCCGATTCGATTCGCGATGAAAGCCAACGAATACTTCGCTCCCCTCGCCCTGGTACTCCGGGGAGAGGGGCCGGGGGTGAGGGGCATCGCGAGCGTCGTTCGACTCGACTTCGCAATGGTTTGTTTTGTCCAGGTAAATTCAGAGCTTGTAC
>JAKFVC010000125.1 GCA_021732415.1 Planctomycetaceae bacterium | reverse complement strand
CCTTCGCACATCATCTTGCTCCATGCATTTAAGGCAGAACACTTCTGTCTTAAATGCTGGCGCAAATCTCGTGCCGCTGGGGGGCGGCTCCCCAGAAAACTTGACGTACTTGTGTATAACCAACAGGGTTGAGGAGCGGAGCGACGACACCACCGGTTTGCGTCCTGTCACCCCTGCCGGGGTGAAGAACACAATAAAACAAGAACCCCGGCCGCAAGCGACCGGGGTTCTTGATATTCACTAACCTGTCAACTGACGTCGCACTACGGCGTGGCAAACTGGGTTCCCAGAATCACACCGGTTTCCACCGCCGCACCCTTCAAACTGAGGGGCACCTGGCGCATCCGGTAGGGGACATTGTCGCCGGGCAGGTACCAGCCCAGCGGGTACATCTTTTCGTTGGGAGGATTGATGGCCATCTGGTAGGGCAAGCCACCCAGCTGCAACGCAAACAGGAACGTCGAGGCAAATGGTTGTGCGATGGGATGCATCGTATGACCGTAGCGTTCCAGATGCGGGTCTTCAAAGTATAGCGGATTCGCCCACACATTAGCCGCCTGGAAATTGTAGGTGAATTCCGGGAACGAGCGCGCAACGTAGGGAGAGTTTTCCCGGTCTAGCTTTACGTATTTCTTATCGTCATCTTCTGGAAGAGGACGATTCTGGTTGGCCGGCCGCTGCTTCGGATTCGGCAGGATCTCGGTAATTCTCGGCATTGCGCCGGGATCGCGTACGGGGGGCGGCAACCGCTGTCCGCTGTCCTCGTTCAACATGCGGGTCAATTCTTCTTCGGTCGGCAACTTTTCGTTCGGCTTCTGTTGCGACTGCAGGAAGACGCGATCGGGACGCACACCGGGTCGGGTCACCCCTTCACCGGCTGGTACGGCTGGCGTCAAAGTGGCATCGGGACTGAGGGGTTCGCCGGGAGCGTCACCGGCGTCGGCTGGGACACCAGCGTCTCCGCCCGCGTCGGCCGGAGCCTGTGGGTTGGCCTCAAACGGATTGGCTGCACCAGCGGGATCGCTCGGCTCGGCAGCGGGGTCGGCCTGCTTGGTGGGCGCCGCTTGGACTTCCTTGTTCCGCTTGTTGCGCAACCACTCCTGGTGGATCTGCTCCCAGCGATCTTTCGCGGAACGATCCTTGAGGCGCTTCAGGGTTTCAGTCTGGCGCTCGTCCATTTGGCCATCGACCTGCTCGGTCGGAGCGGGTGGCGGGACGACGCCGATCGGAGCGACCACGGTCGGCTCTTCGACTTCGAACTCATTCTGACCCCGCACGACGTTTCGCGCGGTATGAACTGGCTTCTTGGCCAGAATGGTGAATGGTTTTCCTGGTTGCCGAGAGATGGTGATGCCAGGTTGATCGACAGCGGCGCGTCCGGTGACCGCGGTCGTCTGCGGTTTGGGCTTCGTCTTGGGGGCTGGAGGTCCAGCCCAGGCCACGCTCGACAGGCCCCACGCCAACGTGAGGCCTGCGGTAACACAGATGCTATCCTGCATCCAAGCCAGCATGTTCCGCCGTGTAATTCGGCGCTTCTTGTGTAATGACGATATCATGCGGATGGTTCTCCCTAACCGATGCGGGCGAGATTTGTATGAAGCGCGCTTCCGTGCGCAGTTCCGCGATTGTCCGAACGCCGCAATATCCCATGCCTGCTCTGAGTCCTCCGATGAGTTGGAAGATAAGACTGCTCAGAGAGCCACGGTAGGGGACTCGGCCTTCGACCCCTTCTGGCACAAACTTCTGGGACTTGGCTTCGCCATCACCGACACTCAGCGACTGGCGATAACGCTCACTACTACCTTTTGCCATGGCTCCCAGAGAGCCCATGCCGCGATACTGCTTGAACGTGCGACCTTGGTAGAGTATCACTTCTCCGGGACTTTCTTGCAATCCCGCTAATAAGCCTCCTAACATCACCGTATGGGCGCCTGCTGCCAGGGCCTTGGTGATGTCACCGCTATATCGAATTCCGCCATCAGCGATGATCGGAACATTGGTATCTTGCACAGCTTTCGCTGCTGCGGCAATCGCGGAAAGCTGCGGAACTCCCACGCCTGAGATAATCCGGGTAGTACAGATCGAGCCGGGGCCAATCCCGACCTTCACCGCATCCGCACCGGCCTTTACCAAGGCTGCCGCACCTTCCTCTGTTGCCACGTTTCCCGCAATGATTTCGATGTTCCAGCGTCGCTTCATTTCGCGGACAGTCTCGAGCACGTTCTCGGAATGGCCATGCGCCGAATCGACGATGAGGACATCAACTCCTTTTTCAATCAGGGCTTGCGCTCGTTCGTAGTTGCCCACGCCGACCGCCGCACCGACTCTCAATCGACCACGCAAGTCCTTCGACGCCAGCGGAAACCGCAGGTTCTTGTCGATGTCCTTGATGGTAATTAAGCCCTTTAGTTGATAATTGTCGTCCACCAGCAGCAGTTTCTCGACCTTATTCTCACGAAGAATTCGCTGAGCCTCTTTCAAGTTGGTCTGCTCGGGGGCCGTGACGAGCTTGTCCTTCGTCATAACTTCAGAGATGCGAGTCTCTTTCGACTCGAGGAACCGCAGATCGCGACGGGTCAGAATCCCCATCAATCTGCCATTCTGCGTAATGGGAACACCTCCGATGTTCCGCTGGTCCATGATCTCGCAGGCCTGTCCGACGGTCGCATCGGGGGGCAAGGTCAGCGGATCGACAATGACGCCGTGCTCGCTGCGCTTCACGCGATCAACTTCCAGCGCCTGTTGTTCGATCGTCATGTTCTTATGGATGATGCCGATGCCACCCTCTTGAGCGAGGGCAATCGCCATCTCGCTTTCGGTGACCGTGTCCATCGGGCTGCTGACGATCGGCACATTCAGCGGAATGTTGCGCGTCAGCATCGAGCGAACGTCACACTCGGCCGGCAGCAGATTGCTATAGGCTGGCTCTAACAAGACATCATCAAAAGTCACTCCGCGGTAAGCGATGCGAAGATCCATGTCAGTCACCTTTGAGAGTTAAAAATACAAGCTCGAAGCGCCAGCGAGTGCACTCCGCTGTTTCCCGCTTTGACGGTATTCTTACGGCACCATCTGAGAAGAAAAAAGATTTTTGGAACACTGATCTCCGCTAATTACCGCTAATCAAGACATTTTGAGAGAAGTTTTGAAGGCAATTCATCCTCGAAAATTCCTGTATTGATTAGTGTTGATTAGCGGAGATCAGTGTTCCAAAAATCCTATTCTTCGATAGAGCAAGCCGAATCGGGATGCACTCGCTTGCGCTTCGAGCTTGTATTGGTAGGTCATTTCCAGTTTGTCAGTGATCCCGTTTACTTTTTGTTCTTCAGACGCTTCTCCGCGAGCCATTTTCCCAACGTATTACTGATACGAACGAGGATATCAGGCTCGAGTGTTTCGGCCCGGACGGCATCGGGAAAGCCCAATGGTCCCAGGACTTCGTCCACTTCAGCCTTGGTCATTTCCTTGCTGTACATCCCGATCAGTGTGCTACGGAGATGTTTGCGGCGTTGTGTGAAGATGCGGCGAATGAAGTCGTGAAAGAAGTCGCGATCTTCAATTTGCTCTTGGCGTTTCGTGTCGCGATGCAGTCCGACCACGGCGGAATCGACCGTCGGTCGCGGCCAGAACACGCCCGGCCCGAATTTCTTGAGCAACCGCACGCGGGCCTGGGACTGCAAATACACGGACAAAGCACCGTAGCCATCTTCGCCGGGCAGAGCCCGCATCTTGTCGCCCAATTCCCATTGAATTGTGACGATCATGGTCGTCCACGGCAGATCGCTGGCGACCAGGTTGGTGATGACCGGAGTCGCCACGCAGTACGGCAGATTGGCAACCAGCTTCAGCCGGCTATTGGGAATGGCAGCCAGCTTGGCTCGGACAACTTCCAGCACTTCGGGAGCAAAGTTGTTCTTATTCTTCAGGGCATCGCAGTTCAGCAGCGTGACGTTATCGCGCCCGGCGACCGCTTCCTGAGCCATCGCGTACATGTTCTTGTCGATCTCGACCGACACGACTGCACCGGCGCGAACCGACAGGAAGGCACTCATACCACCGGTTCCGGCACCGACTTCCAGGACCACATCGTGTGGCTCGAGGTCAGCCGTCTCCACGATGTAGGAGATCAGATTGAGATCAATCAGGAAATTCTGGCCGAGGTCATGCCGAGGATGGAGTCCATTCTTTTCGAACATCTCCATTAAATGCGTACGAGTCTGGCGAACAACTTCTCTCATAGATTCGAGCGGCAATGCGTCGGGAGCTGGCTCCGGACGACGTCAATTCTCTGCCGCGGGCACTCTCGCGGGGAGAGTTGTAAAAAGGGTCCGCCAACAGTCATCCGATTTTACGGCAGGAGGGGGTTGCTTTCAACTCGGTCGCCGTAGCTTGACTCTCCAGAGTCGAGCGAGCCCGTAGCAATCGGCTCTAAAACAAGTTCATCCCTCGCGAATTTCGCGTAGCGCACGGCTCACATTTCACGTGGTACGGCCGAGAGTTATGGCGACTCCTAATGCATAGGAGGGCGGGCGCTCCGCGAAGATCGCGAGGGGTGACGTTGCTTTACGCCGAATGTTACGGGCTCACTCGACTCTGGAGAGTCAAGCGACACTCAATTCCCGACAACTGCCTTAACTCGCTCTACAGTCACAGGTTGAATCAATCCACGCTCGGTAATAATTGCCGCAATCAACTCCGACGGGGTCACATCGAAGGCGGGGTTATAGACATTCACTCCATCGGGAGCCGTCTGTTTCCCGAATCCGTGGGTGATCTCGCGCGAAGATCGTTGCTCAATCGGGATCTCAGCACCGGTGGCCAGCGTGAGATCAAATGTGCTCGTCGGAGCGGCCACGTAGAACGGAATCCCGTGAGCTTTCGCCAGCAACGCAACCGAATAAGTGCCGATCTTATTCGCCGCATCGCCATTCGCGGTGATCCGATCGGCTCCCACGATGACGGCCTGGACTCGTCCTTCGTGCATGACCCAGCCGGCCATGTTGTCGCAGATCAGAGTCACGGGAACTCCGCGTTGCTGCAATTCCCACGCGGTTAGGCGAGCTCCTTGCAACAGCGGTCGAGTCTCATCGGCATAGACCTGCAGCGTCTTGCCCTGTGACGCGGCCGCGAAGATCACGGCCAGCGCGGTGCCATCTCCGGCCGTAGCGAGGCCGCCCGCATTGCAATGGGTTAGGACTCCCTGCCCGTCTTTCAACAGGGCCGCACCATGTCGACCAATCGCCGCACACATTTCGCGGTCTTCGACTTCAATCGCCCGGGCCTCTTCCAGCAACCGGTCCAGCAACTCCGGCGTCGTGAGGCTGGGCGATTGCGGGACGACGCGGCGCATCCGATCCAAGGCCCAGAACAGGTTGACGGCGGTCGGGCGGCTGGTCGCGAGGTAGTCCGCGACCTCAGTCACTTTGGCGTCGAATTCGGCACGCGGCAAGGTCGCAGAGGCTTGCAGTCCGATCACCAGTCCATAGGCAGCCGCACAACCGATGGCCGGGGCTCCGCGGACTCGTAGAGAACGAATCGCTTCGAAGACCTGGGCGACGTGATTGAGTTCAATCTCGAGGTATTCAACAGGCAACAGCGTCTGATCAATCAGCCGCAGTGTCCCCGAGGCGTCGCCTTGCCAGGTCATTGTGGCGGGATATTCTCGGACTTGTTGGGTTGCGGACATGGCGTTGGTCTTTGTTGATTTTGGGATGTTTGTGAGGGTTAATTCTAGCTCCCCTCGCCCTGGTACTCCGGGGAGAGGGGTCGGGGGTGAGG
>JAKFVC010000246.1 GCA_021732415.1 Planctomycetaceae bacterium | reverse complement strand
TGGAAGACTCACGAAACTTATTCAGAGCAACGCTACATCCAGGCACTGATCAAGGCCAACAGCCCGCTTGCTGAAAAACTCAAAAATACTCAAATTGGAGCTTGAAAAAACCTCAGATGTCTTCAGGGTCGAAACACTTAACGTAACCCGAACCGGTGGTGTCGCTGCGCTCAACCACCGGCTACCCTCTGTGACCCCTGCCGGGGTCGACGAACGACAACAATGATCCGGGATAATCAACGAACGCTATGCAGCATGCTGCTGCACTTGCATGCGATAGAGGCGCTGGTATTGCGGGCAGTTGGCAATCAAGTCATGGTGCGTACCGATCGCGACCACTTGGCCTTGTTCCATCACCACGATGCGACTCACCAGATCCAGGATGCTCTGGGAGACCGAGTGGGTGATGATGAACGTCGTGCGGTCTTTCGTGAAAGTTGCCAGGGCTTTGTGAATCAGGAACTCACTCTGGGCATCAATCGCTGATGTGGCTTCGTCGAGGATCAGGATTGTGGGGTCACGCAGCATGGCTCGGGCGAGCGCAATTCGCTGTCGCTGGCCGCCTGATAGGCGCGATCCTTTTTCACCGACTCGCGTTTCAAAGCCTTCGGGGAACTGATCGAGGAATTGCGTCACGTGGGCTTGATCTGCGGCGGTGCGAATGTCTTCCGGAGTTGCGTCTGGACGACCATAGCGAATGTTGTTGTAGATGGTGTCGTCGAACAACAGCGTTTCCTGAGTCACCACGCCCAACTGACTGCGGAGATCGCGCAACCGCACGTTGCGGATATCGACCCCGTCAATCAGGACTGACCCGTGTTCGGGGTCAAAATAGCGCGGCAGCAAGTTGACGAGTGTGGATTTGCCGGAGCCGTTTTCGCCAACCACGGCGATGACTTCGCCGGCGCGGATCTTCAACGACACCTTATCCAGCACGCAGGGGCGCGCGGCGTCGGCACCGGAATGGTACGTAAAGGTGATCTTACGGAACTCGATCCCCTGGCTGTGACGAGGCAGTGGTTGCGGGTGAACTGGTTCCTTGATCAGGGACTGGCGATCCATCAAATCAAACACGCGGTCGGCGGCGGCCATCGATTTCTTGACCTTGGCAAACACGCTCGACAATTTGCGGACCGGATCGCTGATGCCGGCCATGAGCGCATAGAGCATCCCCAGTTCGGCCACACCCATGGGGCGCGAGGCCAGCTTGATGCCCCAGATCGAATCGGTATTGCGGAGGACCAGGTACACCCCGGGCAGCATTGCAATGACCAGTGCGAACAAGCCCATGACTTCTGTCACGGGACCGGTCAGCGAGTCGATTTTCACGATGTGCATCGACTTCTCGAAGAAGGCTTTGTTCTCGACATGAAACCGCTGGCGATGCTGGCGGGCTCCGTTGAAGGCGATGATGACTTTGATCGACTCGAGCGATTCCTCCAGCAGTTTGTAGATCCGCGACATGCTTTCAGCCGACTTGTGGCTGGCTCGCTTCAACAATTGGCCGAAGCGATGGAAAACCACACCGGCGAGCGGCACAAACGTCAGCGACAACAGCGTGAGCTGCCAGTTCACCCAGAAGGCCAGGATCACACAGGCCACGGCTTTGAGGGGCTCGCGAACGACCTTGCCACCCAACAGCATCAACCCGTTGGCCAGCGTATCCACATCGTAGGTGAAGCGACTGAGCAGATCGGAAGTCCCGGCTGTGGAGACGCTTTGATAATCGAGCTTCAGGGTTTGCCGGAAGAGCGCCTTGCGCAGATCCATCGTGATGAGCTGGACGACTCGTCCGACCATCAGATCTTGCAGGTAGAAGAAGAAGTCTTTGATGAGCGTCGCGACCAGCAGCGTGGCGAGCAGCAACGCAAACGTGTTGAAGCGATCGTGGGGAATGAACGGCAGGACCGACGTCTTGACCTTGCGAAACCCCACCAATTGATGCGATGTGTCGGTCAACCGGGCTTGGAGTCTGGTCTTTTTGACCAAGACCGGTAAGTAGATCTCAGTATCATCCAGGTCGTTATCGGGTTGGCCGCCACTTTGGATGGCGCGCTCCAGATCATTCAGGCGTTTGGAGTCTTTGGTGATCTGCCGTTCGCAGCGAACGATTTCGGCGTCGACGTACTCATGCAGGCCCTGGCCTTCGAGCAGTACCTTGACGATGGGGAAGGCGCAGGAAAGATTCGCCCCCCACAATGCAGCTACCGCCAGCGCGAAAACAACCGACCACGCCATCAAACGGCGATACGGCCAGACATAGGGTCCCAGTCGGGTCAAACTATCCATGAGCCATCCTTGGCGCTATTCGCTATTGTGTTCGCGAGTCAGCCCGGGGTTTTATCAGAAAAACCGCGAAAGGGGCAAGAGGGGGAATTGCCAACGGGCCCTGCCTATCGCAATTCCAGTTTCAAAACACGGCCGATCGCCTTGGCCGCACGCGTCAATGAATCCAACGTCACGTTGGTATTCTCTGGATCGAGGAGTCGGTCCAGTTGTGAGCGACTCGTCTGGAGCTTTTTCGCAAAGGCCACCTTGGTGAGTTGTTGTTCTTTCATCGCAGCCGCGAGTTGAAATGCAATCACTCGTTTAACGGCCTGATTGGTGCTTTCTTCATACCGACCCTCAGACCTAAGGAAGTCGTCAAAGCTCTGCCCAATTTTCCCTCTTTCGATAGGTATGCTCATTTCAAACCTTTCTGTCGCGCGACTGCAACTTCCAGCTCGCGAGTTGGAGTTTGCTGCGTCTTTTTGATGAAGGCGTGCAACAAAACCATCCTTCTGTCATGGACGCAAAATAGTACGCGTGAGATCCGGCCATTCGTGAGGTTGCTTCGAATTTCCCAGAGGCCCTGATAGCCAGAAATCGAACGGCACAACGGCATCCCTATCGGCCACCCAAATTCTGCGGTTCGGATATCGTCTCCGACGATTTTCCGATCATCGTCGGAGAGGGATAACAACCAAATTCGAACAGGCATACCGCCAGAGGCGTTCTCAAAGAAGAACGCAGGCAGCCTTTTCGGGGGTTGGACGTTCTTTGCCATGACAAATAGAGTGTACCATATGTGGTACATATTGGTCAATATGCACTGCGTTCGTGCTTGCAAGAAGAACGCTATGGATGTTCGACAGTCTGCCCATTCGTCGATCAGCAGATTGGCATACGCTCGCCCGGATATCGAAAGTGTAAAGTTCCAGTCCTCTCCGTTAGATTGAAGTCGGGGTGACGGCTGATATACTGTCTAGAAGCGATTTTTTGGAAAGTCGGTGGCAGAACGGGCTTGCCCCAGTCGATCTTCCGCAGCTCACGGAATGTGTCGATTCGCGCGGCCTTGGGTTGTCGTTCGTCGGGTGATTCCGGTACTCTTACTGCTCCGGTTTGAGCAGGCTGTTCTGGATTGCATCGCACGCCAGTGGAATCGCCCTAACATCCTCGACAAAAACACGTTGTGAGTTTTTGTCCGACCTGTATTGTCCTACCGCACACGTACGGATCACACCACATGACGAGCGTAGCAGCAGAGACCGCTGGCAACGAAGCCGCAAAACCGGCAGCCGCCAAGGGACTTAAAGGTGTCGTCGCCGCCGATAGCGCCGTTTGCGACATTGATGGTCAGCTCGGCAAGCTGATTTATCGCGGTTACAACATTCACGATCTGGCGGAACGCAGCAGTTTCGAAGAAGTGGTGTTCCTGTTGCTGAATGGCGAACTGCCCAATCGTCAGCAACTCCAAGACATGAGCGCGTCGCTGGCCAAGCATCGCCAGGTGACCCCGGCCGTCTTGGATTTCTTGAAGACGTTGCCCAAGGATGTGAATCCGATGGCTGCGTTACGGACGGCCATTTCGCTCGAAGGGGCGTATGACCCGCTGAGCGAAGTGAATACAAAAGAAGCGAACTGGGAAAAAGCTCTGCGCCTGGTGGGACTGACGGCCTCGGTAGTGGCCTCGTTCCAACGAATTCGCCAGGGCCTCGAGCCACTTTCGCCGCGACCGGAACTCTCCCACGCGGCGAATTTTCTTTACATGATGAATGGCAAGGTACCGACCGCCGCCGAAGCCCACGCGATGGATCTGGTCCTGATTCTGCATGCCGAACATGGTTTCAACGCCAGTACGTTTGCCGCCCGCGTCATCGCTGCGACGTTGTCGGACCTGTACTCGGTCATCACCGGAGCAATCGGGGCCTTAAAGGGTCCGTTGCATGGCGGTGCGAATACCGAAGTGTTGAAGACGTTGATGGAAATTGGCGATGTCTCCAAGGTCTCCGAATGGGTGGCTCAGAAGCGGGCGAAGAAAGAAGTCTTCATGGGCTTCGGTCACGCCGTCTATCAAGTCGCCGATCCGCGAGCCCGCCACTTGAAATCTCTGTCCGAGAAGCTGGGCAAGGAATCGGGCAATCCGAAGTGGTATGACCTGTCGGTGGAAGTCGAAAAGCAAGTTGACGCGGTGATTCACAAGCCGTGCAATGTCGACTTCTACTCGGCCAGCCTGCAGTACTACATGGGCATCCCCGGCGACCTGTTTACCTGCATTTTCGCCGTCAGCCGCGTGTCGGGCTGGTGTGCTCACGTGCTGGAACAGTGGATCGATAACAAGATCATTCGGCCCTCTTCGAACTATACCGGGCCGGCCGAACGCGGGTATGCTCCGATTGAATCGCGCGGTTAGCGGTGTGTTTCAAAAGCCAGTTGCCGGGAGGGCGAGGCTCCCGCCGAGCCTAGAACGACCGCAGGTCGGCGACCGCCGGAGGCCCCGTTTGATGCCTCCGGCGGACGCCGAGCTAAAGCTCGCATTAGGCTCGGCGGGAGCCTCGCCCTCCCATGTCAAACGCGCGGTTAGGCGTTGAAGGACTCTTTTGTGGCAACTTACGGCATTATTCCGGCGCGATTACAGTCGACGCGGTTGCCTCGAAAGTTGCTGCTGAATGAGACCGGGCGTCCGCTGCTGCAGTACACTTGGGAAGCCGCCCGGGGGGCTCGACTGCTCTCGGATTTGATCATTGCGGCTGACAGTGCCGAGATTCAGCAAGTTGCTCGCGAATTCGGGGCTCGTTGCGAATTGACCGGGGAACATCCCAGCGGGACCGATCGTATTGCCGAGGTTGCTCGGCGAGTTTGTCCGGATGCCGACATTCTGGTCAACATCCAGGGGGATGAACCGGAACTCGATCCTGCGAATATCGATCTGCTGGTGCAACTGCTGCGGGATCATCCCCGAGCTGATATGGCCACGCTCGCCACGCCGATCCGATCGCGTGCGGAATGGGAAGCCAATTCGTGCGTCAAAGTGGTCTGTGCCGCTGACGGACGTGCGCTGTACTTCAGTCGGTGTCCGATTCCGTTTGCTCGCGATCGCGACCCGGATGAGCTACTGGCGAGTGATTCTCCCTGGTTATTACATATGGGAGTTTACGCATATCGTCGCGATTTCCTGCAGCGTCTGACGCAATTACCTCCCTCCAGGCTGGAACAACTTGAGAAGCTGGAACAACTTAGGGCACTGGAAGCGGGGGCCTGCATCCAAGTTGGAATAGTTGACCATCGCGCAGTTGGCATCGACACTCCGGAAGACTATGCTGCGTTTGTGGCGCGACAGCGCGCACGAAGTTAACATTCGGGATAATGCGACCGTGAGCAATCTCCCCTCGCCCTGGCCGGAAAAACGAACCGGGCGGGGAGAGGGGTCGCGGGTGAGGGGCATTTCGAGCGTCGTTCGACTTGGTATATTCCACATCCTTATTGTCCTGAGATTTCAGGAACATGAGTCGCAAGTTAATCGTGCCCCTCACC
>JAKFVC010000347.1 GCA_021732415.1 Planctomycetaceae bacterium | reverse complement strand
CCCAGCCCCTCTCCCCGGAGTACCAGGGCGAGGGGAGCGATATCAACGTAAGGAGCGTTTGCCACCGAATCACCGGACACACTTGTCGCGTACCGGACCGGCCGATGCGGAAAACGGCTTTAGGCGTGGGCCTGCAGGCCCTTCATCAACGGCGTGAGGTAGGTGACCGTGCCGGTCATCGTGCCGAGGTTGTGATAATCCTCTTCGGGGATCTGCACGCGATATTGCTTCCGCAACTCCATGACGATGTCGAGGAAATCCATGCTGTCCAGTTCCATCTGCTCGCGGAACGGCACTTCGTCCTTCAGTTGCGACAGGTCTTCGTCGGGCGTGATTCGCTCGAGGATACCAAGAATGACCTGCTTGATCTCAGCCGCCGTCATCGACAAATTCTCCTTCAAAGCCAACGCGGGTTACTTCAGGTAGCCCCGACGCTGGTGTGGGCGGATCGTCCTGAAATCAGGCACCGGCCGCAGTTCGCAGATCCAATCGCGAAGATCGAATCGCGAAGAACAACCGGCGATGCTCCGGGGCCCATTTAGAGCGGTTTCACTTAAGGTTTGCGCGATCGAAACAGTGTGAGAGTAGAGTGTGTGAGAGTAACGGGGTGACATTGCGGCCAATTAGCGGAAATGTCAACTCCCTCATACTCCCTCATACTCCCTCACTCTGGTACCCTCACACAGTCACTCCGTGCAATTGTTTGGTAAAACCGCTGTAGCCCTGACGATCAAAGACGCGCCTCAGTCCTCAAATTTCTTAATAATCACGACGGAATTGATCCCCAGCATGCCAAACGAATTGTTCAAAATGTACCGCACCGACTCCATTTTCCTGGGTCGATTGGCGACAATCTGAGGCACTCCGCAGGCCGGGTCCATCTCATCCAAGTTGATTGTAGCATGGGCGATTCCATCCTGAAAGGCAGGCAGATTGCCCAGCATTTCCAGGGCGCCGGCCGCTCCCATCGCGTGGCCGATGAAACTTTTTGTATTATTGACAGCCAGACCAGGGCGATCGCCAAAAACCTTCTTGATGGCGAGACATTCTTCGATGTCCCCCTGGGTCGTGGCGGTCGCGTGGCTGCTGACGATGTCGATGTCATCGGCGGTCAAGCCGGCTCGCTTCAACGCCAGTTGCATGGCCTCGGCCTGACGATTGGCATGCGGCAGGACGAAATCGGTAGCGTCAGTGTTGATCGCGTGACCCACGATTTCGGCGTAGACCTTCGCACCGCGGGCCTTGGCTGCCGAGAGTCGCTCCAGGATGCAGATTCCGCCCCCTTCCGCAACGACGATTCCATTGCGATTCACATCGAACGGCCGGCAGGCCTTGGTCGGATCGCTGTGATGGGCGAGAGCCCCCTGGCTGGCGAAACTGGCGAAAATCCCAAACGTATGGATACTTTCCGAGACGCCACCCGCAATGGCCAGGTCGACTTCATCGAGCCACAGCATCTGCATGCCCTGGATGAAACCGGCATTTCCCGCGGCACAGGCGGCACCCAGCGTGTAGTGCGGCCCGGTGATACCCATATTCAGGGTGACTTCACCGGCCGGGTTGTTGGCAACGGTCCGGGGATTGTGGTGGTGCGACCAGACCTTCGTATCGTAGCCAAATTTGGAAATCTCGAAGATCTCGTTTTCGGTCTCGACGTTGCCGTGCTCGGTAATTCCCAGGTACACGCCGACGCGATCCTTGGGGACCTGCGACCAGTCGAGACCCGAATTCTGGATGGCTTCGCGAGCACAATAGATGGAAATCGAGCCAGCACGAGTCCCCCGGCGGACTTCTTTGCGTTTCTGGTATCGCAGTTCGTCGAAATTGCAGACGCCGGCGAGGACGTCGCCCATGTAGCGGGTCTGGAATGGCACGACTCCCGAACGGCCTTCCAATAAATTGGCACGAAATTCGGCCAAATTGTTGCCGTTGGGAGATGTCAAACCGATGCCGGTAATGACGATTCGCTTGTGATCCGGGGTATGAGCCTGCATCAAACCGTCGCCGTACTTTTCGACTCAGGGTAAAGCGCTTGCGCGCTGGCCCAGGCAACGACGTCTACTCGGTCTCCAGAATGAAAATCCGGGGATAAGTAGTCTCGGTCGCACCAGGCGGAAGCCAAACAGGAGACCATCCTGGGAGCCATCTTGAGTCGCAACACGCCAGTATTCCGGCGGTTACGACAGAACTGACCCACAGCTCCAAAACGGGTCAATGCTCAAGAATCAGCAGAGTAGCGGCTGGCAGCGTGGCTGGCAAGGCGCAAATTCAGTTCCCCAATAGTGAGAGTTGCTGTAGGACGGGTCTCCAGGCCCGTCCGAGCCTGTAACATTGATCGCGATAAAGATTCGATTTTTGGGAGCTTCGCGCAGCGCACGGCGTCCTCTGGCTAACCGAGCCTCAAGTGCTTCAATAAAGCCAATTTGGGTGCCACTGGCTATGCCAGTGTTTTGCCGGACGGTGAGTCGCTAGACACCCGGCACTGGCATAGCCAGTGGCACCCCAAAAGAGGCGTATTGAAGACTTGTGGAGTATTAGTTGATGCGAGTGAGTCGGCGCTTCGCGAAGATCGCGAGGCGTTTGAGGTGTACGGCGTCGATTGTTACAGGCTCAGACGGGTCTGGAGACCCATCCCACGAACTTTTTCACGGTAAAAATCGTTCCCGCTCGCCGGGCTGCGGCAGACGGCACGCGTCATGCTTCCCAAACCAGCGATAGCGATGTGCGGCGACAAAGCGGTAGCCCCAGTTGCGGATCGGGCTGGGAATCAACCACAACGAGCAGCTCAGGACGCGGTACAGACCGCCCAGATGCCACAGAATCCGCACGACTGCGGTCGAATAGCGAGCGACTCCGTGGCGATCGCAGACAACCAGCGACTTCAATTCCTGAATGTCGACCGGGGGCAGCAGTTGGGCGGCCGTTTCACCCTGCAAAGGCGCGAAACGCAGTCTCTGCTGGGAATCGAGCTTCAGCAGCCGCTTGACGGTGTGGTCGCACAACCCGCAGACACCGTCAAAAAATATGATGGGGTGTTGGCTGACATCGAGTTCCATTTTTTCCGCAACGGCCGCCATGATCCAGTCCTTACTGACGATTGACTTTCGAATTCCATTCTTGCCATCAAGTCAATAACCGCAACCACGATCGGTATCTTAACCCGAACGGCGTTGTCTGGCGATGTCCGAATGACGCTTGCAATACCCAGAGGGCGCCCACGTGCAGGCCGGGGTCGGGCGTTCAAACTTCAAAATTGGCAGGCCGGTTGGTCCTCGAAATTCATGTTGACGTGAGGCCAATTTTGAAATTTGAAGGCTCGACCCCAAACTGACAGGCGTCGCAGCGCAACAAATAGATCAAAACCGTCAACGACGATTGTGGCGCTTGGCTCAATGACTGTGCTCGCTCGATACCTTAAGGAATCTTCCTGATTGTTGACATGCCCCTGCTGGTTTCAATCGATGACAGATGGAGCCGGGTCTACTCGATTTCTGTTCCGATTTCGTGGGGTTTCGTGGGGCTGAGCGCGCGGTGACGTTGAGCAGATTGGGGTCGGGCGTTCAAATTTCAAAATTGGCGTTACGTCAACTCGTACTTTCAAGGCCTGGTGAGCGGCCAATTTTGAAGTTTGAACACCCGACCCCCGGTCCTTGTAGCCGCATCTCGCCAGAGTGCGGGCCGCCAGTCCCTTGCCCGCGTTCTGGCGAAACGCGGCTACGAGTCCGCCATGTTAAATTCGTTCTGCCTCCCAGGATTCTGCGAGAATCCAAGATCCGCCGCGTTGAGACCCTTGATGTCCAGCGGTAAAATGGGGAGACGCTCAAAACGAGCGAGGCGAGGTGGCCGGGACACAATTCGCGGTTTGAAGATATTTCAAACGCCCGCGTGACCCGATCCCACGGTGAATAAGTTGTTTCTCTGGCTGCAGATGCCAGTAGCCAGGGACTTGTGGCACCGGAATAGTCAGGTACGGGAGTTGCTTTGAGATTGCGGCGTCTGACTGCAGCCCGGGTGCGGTCGTCGTCAGGATTCACGAGTTGATGTCGAGAGACCGCGGACGACCTTCGAGTCCAGTCCCTTTCGACTCTACAGGAAGCCCTTCGAAAAATGTCTCGACCAGTCTCGAACGCAGCCACCGTCCGCGACGCCGCACTTCAAGTCTATTTGTTGGGCATTGTCGATTTCGAATCGTGCCTCAAGCTGCAGCAACATCTGGTGTTTGATCTCAGCGGCCGGAACGACCGCCAGGGTGCCTTGTTAATCTGCGAGCATCCCCCGGTGATTACGATCGGCCGCGAAGGCAGCCGGTCGCATTTGCGCTGTGAACCGCAGGAACTGGCTGCCCGCGAAATTGGCGTGCGGTGGCTGAATCGCGGCGGCGGGTGCCTGGTGCATGTTCCCGGACAGCTTGCCATTTATCCGATCTTGCCGCTACAACGGATTGGAATGGGTCTCGCCGACTACCGGCAGGCTCTGGAGAAAACGCTCCTGGGGGTTTGCGAAGAATCTCGGGTGGCTGCCTGGCAGCAGGCCAGCGACCCGGGAATCTGGTGCCGCACCGGTCAAGTGGGGTTCCTGGGGGCGGCAGTGAAGTCGTGGATCAGTTATCATGGGGCCTTCCTGAATGTGGCCCCGGATTTGGATTGGATGCAACTCTGCCAGGTCAATTCCCTGGAAAGGCGTTCCAGTTCGCTTTCGGTGGAACGGCTGCGTCAGACGTCAATGAATGGGGTGCGAGAAAGTATCGCACGGTTGCTGGCGGCTGAGTGTGGCTATCACCGTTACCATATTTACACGGGGCACCCGTTGCTCCGCCGGATGAAAAAAGTCATCGCTTATGCTTGAGATTATCAACGCCACCCCGTCAGAAACCCCGCCCCCTCGCCGCCGCCTGCCGCCGTGGCTCAAGCGACCGCTGCCTCAACCCGGGATGCAGTTCACCAGCAGTCTGATCGAAGAACTGAAGCTGGAAACGGTCTGCGAGAGCGCCAAGTGCCCCAATCAGACCGAGTGCTGGTCGCAAAAGACCGCCACGTTCATGATCCTGGGGAACGTCTGCACGCGTCCTTGCGGCTTCTGCTCGGTTCCCAAGGGGAAGACTGAACAAGTCCAGGGTGACGAACCGCAACGTCTGGCCGAAGCGGCCCGGCGGTTGGGATTGCGACACGTCGTGATCACATCGGTGACGCGCGATGACCTGGCCGACGGCGGTGCCGAGCACTTCTATCAATGCGTGCTGGCTGTCCGCGAACTCACCGGTGCCGTCGTCGAGGTCCTGACTCCCGACTTCATGGGGAACCGTGCGGCGATTCAGCGTGTCATCGATGCGCAGCCCGAAGTCTTCAACCACAATACCGAAACCGTGCCCCGGCTCTACGACCGAGTCCGCCGCAACGCCAAGTACCAGCGCACGCTCGATCTGCTGGATCAAGTGAAGCAGACCGCCCCGAACCTCGCGACCAAGAGCGGCTTGATGCTGGGCCTGGGCGAGACCACCGAGGAGCTGCTGGAAGTCTTCGCCGATCTGCGGAAAGTCGGTTGCGACATGCTGACCCTGGGCCAGTATCTGCAGCCCACCGGCGGGCACCTGCCGGTCGAACGCTATGTTCCGCCCGAAGAATTCGACGAAATCGGCGAAATGGCCCGCAAGCTGGGCTTCAAATTCGTCGCCAGCGGACCCTTCGTGCGCTCGAGCTACCACGCCGGTGAGATGGCGGGTCAATTGCACATCGGCGAGCAGTAGAGCAAATTGGATGCATCGTTGAACGGCAATTTGCGAGTCTAGCCAAGAATGATTCTTGCTCCCCTCGCCCTGGTACCCCGGGGAG
>JAKFVC010000126.1 GCA_021732415.1 Planctomycetaceae bacterium | reverse complement strand
AACCCCTCTCCCCGGAGTACCAGGGCGAGGGGGGCCAGATTTACGCCCTATTTGTGCTTCTTCGTTCCAAACGCACACACCGCATAGGTTCGGGAGAAGAAGTTCCACAGCCACGGCGGTGGGGTCTCCAGCTTGGCGATCGCGGCGGCGAGTTCGGGGTCGCGTAGAAAGAGCTGGTTGATGACGGCTGGGTTCGCTCCGGTGAAGAAGTTTTGCTGGTCGATGGCAAGTTTCAAGACCGGCCAGATGGCTGATTCGGGGACTTGCAGCAATTCCGGACAGGTCATGGTGGAGACGACTTCGAAGATGAGCCACGCGGTTCCGCCCGGTTTCGTCAGTTCCAATAGCAGTCGCAGATGCCGCAGGCGGACGGCCGTCATGATGTCCAGAAACTGAGGGTGCTGTGGTCCGACCGTCACCATGACCATTTCGATCAGTTGGGTGAGGAGTCCGACGGAGGCGACCACGTCGAACTGGGTTGTCGGAAGACCGGGAAGGGGCCGGGCGATGGCGTCCAGGAGTGCCCCTTGGATTTCATGGGCTGGAATGGGTTGGTCTGGTTTCCAGGCTTGCACGCGGGAGGCCAGGTTTGTCACGTCGACTCCGCCCTGCTGCACGATGGCAGGATCGGAAGCGACGTTTTGTTGTACACAACCGGTGGCGAGAGCCTCGGCATCGAGATCGATCAGATGGATCAGGCTGAAGGATTGCCGCAGGCGTTGGAGGTCGAGGTCATTGCAGTTGCCGGCACCGAGTACACACAGTGTTGGTTTAGACGGGGTCGGTTGGGGTTGAGTGACGGCATGCAGCAGGCACTGGGTGACTTTGTCGCGATGTCCTTGATAGAGATCCCATCCCAGGCGTGCTTCGCGGTTGCGCCGCACTTGTTCCGCGGTGATGCGGTCCATTGTTGGATTTCTGTTTGGAGGAGAAGTGTGGGACTGATCGTATCGTGGGACGGGTCTCCAGGCCCGTCCGTCCGGCATTTAGATTCGTGAATGACAGGCGATGCTAGAACCCAGTGATACGAAAAACTGCCTCGATCGAAACCTCAATCTTCGTGTCCTTTGTGACCTTCTGTTCCAATCATTTTAACAGAAGGTCACGAAGATCACGAAGGAGATGAAGACATACCACGGGGACGGACGGGCCTGGAGACCCGTCCCACGATACAGCGGGATCAGTCGTGTCGTGGGACCAGCATGACTTCTCCGCATTTGGGGCACGTCATCGCTTTGCCGCGATGCGCTTCGGCGACTTTGAACTTCTTGCCGCAGGGACAGTGGAAGCGGACAAATTCTTCCTTGGGGGCCTCGACGCCGTGCGATTTGCGCCAGACGTCTTCGGCAATCACCTTGATCGAGCTCAACAGGAGATCGGGATCGACTGGTTTGGTGAGGTATCCGTCGCAGCCGACGCGGAGTGCCAGGTCGCGCGATTCTTCCATGTCGATTCCGGTTAAGAAGAGGACCGGCATCGCTCGCTCTGTCTGTTTGATCCGTTCACAGATCTCGTAGCCGGTTTCGCCCGTGAGAATGGCGTCGAGGATGACAAAGTCGGGCTTCTTCATCACGAGGCAGGAATGGGCCTGGCCACCGTCTTTCGCGACAGTCACCATGTAGCCTTGTGCTTCAAGGAAGGTTTTGACGAAGAGGGAGGTCTGGCGGTCGCCGTCGACCAAGAGGATGTGGTGGACGACGGCGCCGGGTAATGACATTGCATCTGGAGTGCTACCGACCATGTCTGAGGCCCTGATACTGAATCCGTGGGGTGATCCGAGTTGTCGCTAAAGCGGCTTCACTTAATGTTTATGCATTCGAAATGATATTGAGAGTATGAAGGTGCGAGCGTGTCGGAGTAAGAGGGCCAGAATTCGATTGAACTTTCCGTACTCTCATCCCCTCACACACCGGTACTCTCATACTTTCAGTCAGCTCAGCTCCCGAAGTCTGGGCGACTTCGGCTGCATTGAAACGGTGAATTCAGGGTTTTCTCTCCAATTTTGAATACTCGAATCAGGCATGATTTGCAATTCGAACTTGAGGCAGTTGGGCCTCAAAAGAGTCCGAGATACTGGAAAATCTGGGGCGGAATTGATCGAACATTAAAAAACACTGGAAAATATCGAAAATTTGCCGTTGAACTCATTGACAATACGGGATTTACCGAGTTTACTACCGGCACGACCTGCGAGAGTTGCGTGGTCTCAGGTGATTCTGACCCCTCGCAGGGTTGACAAAACAGGAGGTTAGTGATGGCCAAAGCCGCCGCAGCGAAGGACGTACCGAAGAAGGCCCGTACCAAGTCGGATATCTTGGCAACGTTGGCCGAAAAGACCGGTCTGAGCAAGAAGCAGATTGGTGAAGTCGTCGAGAATCTGGGTGCATTGATCACCGGCGATTTGGGCAAGAAGGGGCCCGGGATGTTCACTTTGCCAGGTTTGGCAAAGTTCAAACTCGTCCGCAAGCCCGCTTCGCCCGCTCGTAAGGGTATCAATCCCAAGACGAAGGAAGAGATTACGATCAAGGCCAAGCCCGCTTCCAACGTGGTTCGTATCCGCGCGTTGAAGGCACTGAAGGAATCGGTCTAGAACGTATCGGTCTCAGACTAAATGCAGACGTACTTGGGTCCGATTTACTCAAATTCCCCGGAATGTGAGTCGAATACAGCCCTGGTAGACGCTGCGTGACGCTGAGGTCCACTCCGCCCATGAGTCAGTTCGAGCTGCTGTTCCAGCGCGATTCATTCGGTTTCGCAGAAGACAGTCCCGGCAGCCTTCACATGGAAATGTCAGCAGTGACCAATTGAGTTGATGGGTGATCGTCGAGTCATCGACGATGCCCCGAGGGGTTAAAGAACATTGAGGCGAAGCCGATCGCAAGGTTGGCTTCGCCTTAGTTTTTCTACCCGGGAGACAGGTTGCATCCGTCACGTTCTTGCTCAGTGGGTCTGACTTTGGAACGGAGATCCTGAGGGCTGCTGAGAGCCGCCACTTTCCCTTCCCTTGCTGAGTTACTCGCCCGTTCTACCGAGGCTGGAGTGCTCAAGCGGAATTGTCTTTTGGACTTACAGCCGGTCTTCGAAAGCAGCTTTTCGACGCCTGTGCAGTATGTAAAGCGAGATAGTTACTCCGCTGCAACCAGTTGCGTGATAGTGAGTTGCGTCACACTCGTGATCTCGGATCGGCTCGCCAGCGAGACGCGAGACAAAAATCGCCGCACTTCTTTAAGATCTTGAGCTATTCTTGCTCAGGAAGTGCTAGGAGACATGCTGCCCGGGGTTTACGCAGATTTCCGACTGATTGGTCCTCACGATCAGAACGGCAGTTTTTAGCGAAGCGAGACGAAGTGGTCTCGCGAGAACCAACTGGCCGTTGATCCCACTGCCTTGGATCATTTGAAAATGTTGAATCATCCGTTTCGTAAAGTCTTGATCGTCGATGACAGCCCCATGATGCTGCACCTGCTGGACAGAGTGCTGTCGGCTGGTGGGTATGAAGTGCATCAATCGAGAAATGGTTTCGAAGCCCTCGAGATCATGCAGGACGAGTGCTGTGACTTCGTGATCACGGACTGGCACATGCCCAATATGGACGGCATCGAACTGTGCCGCCAGATCCGAGCCATCGATTGGCCGCAGTATGTCTTTATCGCCGTGTTGACGAGTTCTGACTCTTCCGATGACTTGATTGTGGCTCTCGATGCGGGTGCGGATGACTTTTACATCAAGCCCGTCGTGGCCCCGGAATTGTTGGCTCGTATGCGAGCCGGTACACGTTTCCTGTCTTTGGAACGCCAACTACGAGTCCAGGCGCGGCTGGATCCGCTGACTGAAGCCTTGAATCGCCGCACATTCGACGAGATGTTTTTGCGCGAGTGGAATTTCGCCGAGCGGCACGGGACGCAACTGTCCTGTGTGATGATGGACGTCGATTACTTCAAATCAGTCAACGACCGTTTCGGTCACCCCGTGGGAGATGATGTCTTGCGATCGCTGTCGCAGATCTTGAGAGACCAGTCGCGGACACCCGATTATGTGGCCCGGTATGGTGGTGAGGAATTCTGCGTGATGCTGCCGCATACCGACGAAGAGGGAGCAGCCAAATTTGCCGAGCGTTGCCGGGTCGCCATCCTGAACGAACCGTTCTTGACGGCGGAAGGGTCCGTCCATGTGACGGCGAGCTTTGGGGTTGCTCAGCGTGAACGAGATACATCCCGTCCTGATCATCTGCTGGAACGAGCGGATCAGGCCCTGCTATGGGCCAAGAAACAGGGACGCAACCGCGTTTACACGCACCATGCCAGCCGTGCTGAGCGAGGGGTAACGCCCCCGCCGCCGACTCGGCTGTCGGCCGAACATCAGCGGATCAACCGCGAATTGGCTGCGATCTGTGAGAAGATTGAACCGGCTGAAGCGCAGTTGGTTCGCTAACGTAGCCCGACTCTCTGAGTCGGGTTCCCAATCCCATAAGTCTCATAAGTCCCATGAATTCGATGGGACTTATAGGACTTATGGGAGGCAGAGTTTGTGGACATTTACTTGGCCGGTGCCCGATAGGCCTGCGCCGGGAACTTACCCCGCCACAGCGCCAGCGACCGTCCGGCATGCGACAGGAACGTGTAGCTTGAAGCCACATCGCGGTCGGACATTTCATCGACCGTCTTGATCAGCCACTGGCCCGCTTTGACTAGCACTTCACGCGGCGGATGCACGGTTTCCGGTGCGAAGGCCCACCACTCCAGGGCATGACCTGTCGCGAGGATCTTGCGTGTTCGTGCCGGCTGAGTCTCCGTATCGGACTTGGGCGAGCCGTCCCAATTGAGATCCCACCAGCCCTCAGCATCTTGATTCGCGACCAGTTTCTTCGTGACGGAATTCAGATGCTCGATAACTTGGCCGTGCATCGCGTCAGAGAGCAATGGCTGCTTCTCGTGCAGGCGGAGCAGAATCGCGAGCGTGTGCAGGCGATGGTTGCCGGCGCAGACGCCCTGAGTCAGTTTCTGTCGCATGATCCGATGCGCCAGATCATCGAAGCTGATTCGTTGGCCTTCCGTCGTGAACCAACTGCGATTCGTCGGTGAGTACAGGGCGAACGTCAGCGTGGACCATTCGTACTCAACCTGGTTCAGGCTGAAGGATTTTATCGCACTTTGGTAGATGTCATTGACGGTCCGCTGCCCCTGTTCACCGGGGCCGGTTAATACCGGGTAGTCGAGGGGCGTGCCGGTTTCGGCCAGGCAGGCGAGGGTATGGTCGACGTGACTGGCGGTGGCCAGGCCCGATTGCAGGCGCGGCCGCAGTCCGTAGCTAGTTTTCACCATCAACGGCTTGGTTCCTTTTTCCCAGGCCTTGGCGAACAGGCGATAGTCGAGCAGCACTTCCCGCAGCTCCTGGCCGGAGTAGCAATCGGGGTCATTGAACTGGGCTTCGACTCCCCAGAACCGCAGCGCGTGGTCGAGATGATTGACCTGGGGATTGTGATGCCGCAATCGCGGCCGCAGCTTGTGCAGGACGCGTTGCAGCTGTTCGTCGGAGACGATCTCGGGGACGTTGTAGCGCGGTGCGACGATTGGCGGATTCGTGATCGCCGTGGGGAGGGCCTTGGCGTCTTCCAGTTGTTGATGACGCAATGCGGCCCACGTCAGACCGCCGCCGAGGACAATCGCGTGGCAGATGAGCCAGACGACGGCACGCGTCGACAACGTCGCGGAGGATTGCGGGGTGGGCGTGTTGATTGGTTCGGTCATAGTTGAGTTGGTTAGGTGTCTTGCACCAATTGAGTCAAAATCGATTGATCTGAGCTCCCCTCGCCCTGGTACCCCGGGGCGAGGGGAGCT
>JAKFVC010000337.1 GCA_021732415.1 Planctomycetaceae bacterium | reverse complement strand
CCTCTCCCCGGAGTACCAGGGCGAGGGGAGCTGAATTCAAGCGTGAGTGCCCTTCCTACGGTCGACGCAATAGCGTCGGCTGAATGTCGCTGATCTTGGAACAGCCGGTGGCCACCATCGCGTTGAGGAACTCTTCGCGCAGTAAGTCCAGGACCTTGCGAACGCCCGCCTCGCCGTTGGCACCCAATGCCCACGCGTAGGGCCGGCCGATCAAGACAGCGCGTGCTCCGAGGGCCAGGGCGATCAACACGTCGGTCCCGCGCCGGATGCCACCGTCGAGATACACTTCAGCACGACCGCCAACGGTCTCCACGATTTCGGGCAGCATCTCGATGGTTGCCGGCATTCCATCCAGGCGACGGCCGCCGTGGTTGGAGACGACGATGCCGTCAAGTCCCAATGAGACGGCCTTGGCGGCGTCATCCTTGCGGAGAACACCTTTGATGATGAGCGGCAGTTTGGTTACGCCACGTAGCCAATCGAAGAACTCCCACGAAATGTGAAGGTCCCAGGCTTGGGCGTTGAATGCCAGGATTTCCTCGTAGGTCATGGTATCGACGATTTGAGTGAACCCGACGTCTCGCAGATGTTTGACCAGGGTTTCCTTGGGGAGGGCGAAGCGATTGCGGCGATCGGCGTCTTTCCATTCGCCCATGTCGACGGTCAAAATGATGGCCTTGCAGCCGGCCTTCTCCGCCCGTTCGACGAGACGCTTCGCCACGGCGCGATCTTTGGGCACGTAGAGTTGAAACCACTTGGGCCCGGTGCTGGCTGCTCCCACTTCTTCCACGCTATGCCCGACGCTGCTGCTGATGCCGTAGACGGTCCCGGCTGCCGCGGCGGCGCGGGCGGCGGCGAGTGCCCCGTGGGGATGATACATCTGCTGGCCGGCCACGGGAGCCAGCATTACGGGGAACTTGATCGGCTGCTTGAGGACCGTCGTTGACGGATCGGCGGACGCGACGCCGGTCAACAGCGGCGGCAGGATCCGGATCCGTTGAAAGGCGGCAATGTTTTCCCGCAGGGTGATCTCGTCGGCAGATCCGGTCGTGATATATTCGAAGGTCGCTTTGGGGAGCTTCGCGGCCGCGAGGGCTTGGAAATCGGTCACTTTGACCGGCTCACGCGGCAGGCTTTTGTCGAACTCGCCGGGCTGAGGAATTTCGCTTGTGGGTGTCGAGCGTGGGGTATCTTCTGCCCGCAGGACTCCCAGAGAAGCGGCTCCGAGTGTGACTTGTTGAGCAAACGTTCTGCGGTTCATTCGAGAAATCTTCCTGGAGTTTCTGCACCGTGCAACCTCAGTCGGAATACGACAGAGGTGTTCGGATGACATTTGTCGGAAGGACCGTGGAGCGCGACGGTTCATCCGCGATCGCGAATGGAGTTGCGTGATTGTACTTCGGGGCGTCGCGAATGACAGGCTACATATTGAATCATGTCGTCTTAGACGTGACTTTGGTATAAGCGGTAGACATCCCTTTCGCCCTTCGATACCGGAACTGAAACGTCATGGACTTCCTTCGTTCGCTCTGCCTCGCAGTCGCCTTTGTGGTCATCGTTACTTCCGCTCACGCCGAGGATATCGTGCGCGTCGGTGCGGGCACATATGCTGCGCGGGTCCCCGAGGGGGCGAAGCGGCCTCAGCAGACCGTCTATCGGTCGAAGGACTTGCAGGGACCGATGCCGACGAATCGCTGGTGGAGTTCGCTGGCGTGGACGCCGTTGTCGGATGCGATGTATCCGCATCCCTTGGCTGTGCAAGCCGTCGAAGGGGGCGTCAGGGTGGCCTATCCCGGGGCTCACGTTACTGCCAATAACGCGGGCATTATGGGGCCGATGGCGAGCGGCGGAGATGACTTTGTGGTCGGTCTCGCGGGGGCGAAAAAGTTCGCTGAGGCCCGCGTGGATGGGCACAGCGACTGGTTTGTCTCGGCCTTGTTCGAGGAGGGGAAGAATCGCTTACGGGCCAGTTTCGGGCACGGATCGCCGTTTGTGTTCTGCAGGGTTAGCGGGAATCCGACGTTGACGTTTAAGGCGGCACCTCAAGTCTGGAGCGGATCCGCGCAGGATGCCGTGGTGGGGTTCAGCATTGGCAATCGCCATTATGCCGCGTTCGCTCCCAGTGGTGCGTCCTGGTTGGGGCTCACTGGAACAAAATGGACGGCTGAGACACATGGCAAGGACTATTTCTCCGTCGCCGTGCTGCCCGACAATAGGCTGGAGACGTTGGCGTTGTTTCAGAAGTATGCGCACTCGCACGTCATCGATACCCGAGTGTCTTGGAGCTACGACGAATCTCGTTGTGCGGTCAAGACGACGTTTGCCTTCCGGGCGATGATCCACGAAGGGGCAGGCCGCGGAACACTATTCGCCCTTTATCCGCACCAGTGGACGCGGACGAGTACAGAGCTGTTGGATCTCACGTACAACTCGGTGCGCGGACCGATGAAGGTCGGGGAGGGAATCTCATTTGTCACAGAGATGACATATCCCGGCGTGCTCCCTGCATTGCCTCTGGTGCCTGGTGTGGATCGCAAAATGTTGGGGAAGCTGATTGCCGACGAGCTGAATTCGCTTCCGCCGGCCATGGCTGATACCTATTGGATGGGCAAGCAACTGGGCAAGTGGGCGACGCTGATTCCGATTGCGGAACAGCTGGGAGATACGGCTGCAGTCGAGACCATCACTCAGCGCACTCGCACGACGTTGGAGAACTTTATTACGGCCACCGATGCAGCCAATGAGCTGAAAACAGCCAGTAACGGGCTCTTCTACTACGATCCGAACTGGACCACTCTGATCGGGTATCCGGCCAGTTATGGCTCTGATGATCAACTCAATGACCATCACTTTCATTATGGCTACTTCATCCGCGCGGCGGGCGAGTTGGCTCGTCGCGATCCCGAGTGGGCGACTGATTTTCAGTGGGGTGGCATGGTCCGGATGCTGGTGCGCGATATTGCATCTGCCGACGGCGCAGATCGTCTGTTTCCTTACCTGCGGACTTTTGATCCTTATGCCGGCCATTCGTGGGCCAGTGGTCATTCTAAGTTCGCTGACGGTAACAACAACGAGTCCTCCAGTGAGGCCATCAATGCGTGGTATGGTCTGATTCTGTTCGGCGAAGCGACGGGTGATCGAGCTCTGCGCGACCTGGGAGTCTGGTTGTTGACGACGGAGATCGAGGCGATCAACGCCTATTGGTTCGATGTCGAAAATCGGTTTCACCACTCGGACTACACGCCTTCGGTCGTGACGATGGTCTGGGGCGGGAAGGGGGCGAATGGGACGTGGTTCTCGGCCAATCCGGAGATGGTGCATGGCATCAACTGGCTGCCGCTGACCGGTGCGTCGCTGTACCTGGGCCGCTATCCGGAGTACTGCGCGAAGAATTACGCGGCTCTGGTCGAAGAGAACAAGGCCGACGATCTGCGGAAACCTGCCAATGCCGGAAAGCCTGCGACGAGCATCATCGGGACCCAATGGGATGCGTGGGCGGATCTGATCTGGATGTATCGCGGCTTGAGCGATCCGCAGGATGCCCTGAAACAGTTTCGAGATCGGCCGCAGAACTTCAAACCCGAGGAAGGGAACTCACTGGCCAACACGTATGTCTGGTTGATGGCACTCGAGAAGTTCGGCCAGGTCGATCGCGAGATCAGCGCGGACTGTCTCTTCTATGCAGTTTTCAAGAAGCAAGGCCAGCGAACGTATCTGGCCTGGAATATGGGCGATAAGCCGCTACCAGTGACGTTCTCTGACGGGACGAAGCTCACCTGTCCGCCGCGGACGTTTGTGCTGAAATGACGAGTTTGCGAAAAGAACCGGACGCTAACGCGTGCCGGCTGATTGCGTTTTCAAGACCATCAGCCGTTGGGCGTTAGCCTACGGTTCGGATCGTCAAATCGCCCGGGTCTGGCGAGTTTGCGGACCGAAGCGCTTGTTGAAGAAGACGCGGAATTCGCCGTCGAATTGACGGTCGGTGCCACTCCCTAGCGGGACCGCATAGCCGACGGTCAGAGCACTCGCGGGGCCGAACTGGAACGTGCTGCCGATGACCGCGTTGACGACCGAGAAATTGCTGCCAAAAGTCCCGAGCTGAAAGTTGCCGGGGGCCCGCACGATGTCGCCGGACTGCAGTGACTGGTTGTAGTGCAGTTCGAACATCGGCGCGACGCCAGTCAGTCTGGCCTCTTCCATGTCATCGGCCAGGTAGGCCCAATAGCCGACGCTCAGGTCGAGATAGGTGTAGGTGCTGTCCTGGACCGATCCCACGCGTTGCAGCTTGGTCAGGTCCAGATTGGCGAGCACATCATTCCCATTGGCGGCCACGTCAAACTGCAAAAAGCCCTGAGCGAACAGGCGGTCATTGGGCGTAAACAAGGCACCCACGAACGGCATCAGATGAACCGTCTGGTTCTTGATGCGGATGATGGTGGTTCCATCTGCGAGATTCACATTCACGTTGTCGGCGGTGGGCAAAGCGATCTGCATGCCGCCTGAGAATGCCCAGTCATCATCTCGATAGACCAGGGATTTCAGTGCCAGAGAGATGTCGCCAAATTCGAGCTGATCACCGTCTGACACGCCCGTGGTCGAGACATTGGAGTTGAGCGTCGTCGCAAACGGTGCACGGAATTCGACGGACGAAGTCCCTTCATTGAAGGTCTTTTCGAATCCAGGCGTAAAGCGATTGACATTAATTCCCGTGGCAGTCAGCGGTACGTTCTGGAAATAGCTGTAGTTGAAGAATACGCGGTCGCGAGGCATCGGACTGGTGTTTTCCGCAATCTTCAGCCGGCCAATCGCACCACCCTGGGCTGGACTAGGAACCGCCGCAATCGTCAGCGGCTGCTGGATATTCACGAGCGGAACGGTATCGCCCCCCGCTGTGACGACAGTCTGCCCACTAATCACGCCGTTGAGTGGCCCCGCGTTTTGCACGTCGGACACAATTGCCTGACCGCCCGCAAATCCATACTGCTGCAATCCGGGATAGGTGTCGACTACCCCATCGTGATTAGTATCGATCCCGAAGGTGGAGAGCAGGGGCAAGTTCGTGCCACCACCGAAAAACGGGCCGACTGGTTCGTTAGGAAGCTTGAGTCCGACGAAGCCGTTGTAGTTCGTCCCTGTGCCACCTGGGCTTTCGTAGGGGATGGATTGAGCGATCGTCGGCGTGACCATGATCGTTGTCGTGCCACCGCCGAACATATCACCGATCATCGCGGTGGCTCGGTTCTGGCTGCCGGCGACTGTTCTCAATCGGCCGCGCCGGGCGAGCGTTTCACTGCGTTGAGGAACGCCCAGGAGATTACGAGCTACCGCACTGCCGGGTGTCGATTGGGGGGCTGCGGGCTGCAGGGCGTCGCTGGGACGGAGTGCATTCGGGTCCTGGCGAAGATGTCGCACGAGTACCGGAATGTCATTTGGAGTCGACTTGAGCAGCTCCTCGTAGGTCTGGTCGAGCGGATAGACCTCAGACGGCAGCTTGTTGAAGTCCTGAGCGTACAACGGGCCGGTTACCGCTGAGCAACAGCCCAGCAGCATTCCGACTGCAACACCCATTTTGCGCCATTTGGTTGCCACAGATCACCCCGGTTTGGACAGCACGGAATCAGTTCGGCGGCATGGGACGAGATCGCATCAGTCACGTCTTAAGTAATTTGTGCGCTCTCAGGCCGGTTTGTGATCCCGATGTAACGACAGTTTCGGCGATATGGAAGAACCGGCTTGAGCCGTAGGTGACGGATCAACGCAGATTGACTCGAAGTGGGGGAGAAGCCGTGTGTTTGAGGTGCTATCTCGGTGTAAGCGAATGATTTGCGGCGCGAATAATTAGGGTGTTGAGGATACGTGCGATTTGGTATTGCTGGCGGAGTGATGGAAAGACATGCTCCCCTCGCCCTGGTACCCCGGGGAGAGGGGCTGGGGG
>JAKFVC010000287.1 GCA_021732415.1 Planctomycetaceae bacterium | reverse complement strand
GGGCACACGGACTGATCCGCAAAGTCAGGCAGAGTCACCGCTATCAGGTCTCCGCCACCGGACGAATTCAGATCACCGCCATCCTGGCCGCGCAACAAGCGACCACACTGCAACTTACGCAATTGGCTGTATAGAATCTTTGAGCCACACAAAGAAGTTCAATGTTTGTGATACAGAGGCACAGAGGACACAGAGAGATTTCATGTTGCCAGCTGGTACGCGATCTGACAGCTCTTTGTTTTGAAAGAGCCTTTAGATATCGTGGAAAGAGCATCAGACGCCGTTCGGATGATTGTCTCTGTGACCTCTGTGCCTCTGTGTTTCAAAATTTCCTATCAATTAGCGACGCGATCTCAATGGATCCAAACGAACTCACAGCAGCCATCATCGGCGCCGCGGTGGAAGTCCATCGACGACTTGGTCCTGGATTGTTGGAATCGGCGTACCGAATTTGTCTGGCTTACGAGTTGAGAAAACGTGGTTTTGATGTTGTCGCAGAACAACCAGTTCCCGTCATCTTTGACGACATCCGATTAGAGTGTGGTTTTCGCGCTGATTTATTGGTGAATGGCCTGATTGTAGTCGAACTGAAGGCGAAATCTGCAATTCATCCCATCGATAAAGTGCAGACGCTTTCTCACCTACGACTCATGGGGCTTCGGCTGGGGCTGTTGATCAATTTTCATGAGCAGAAACTCGTTGATGGAGTGCACCGAATTATCAACGGATATTGAGAAGATTCTCAAAAGCGAATAGATGTTCGATTGATGTGCCGCATTCTACACTGCAACTTACGAAAACGTGTATTTGATCCGCTTGACACTCTGGCCGAAAGAACTATAACATCCATCATCGTAAGCGGTTTGAGTCCGGAGTTACCCTTGTGTGGAGTCATACCAGCAAACGACAAATCCAAGACATTAAAAGCCGTCGCGGCGCTCGTTTCGTGACGTAAACTTTGCAGATGAGACCGTCTGCTGACCGATTTAGACTCAGAAATTCAACGAATACGGGCCGGGTAATCAAGCCGCCGGTGGAAGGCAGTTGCAAACCTAGGTCGTCATGTACGAAAGGATAGATCGTGACCCATATCGTCGCCGAACCCTGTTTCGCTTGCAAGTACACCGATTGTGTAGTCGTTTGCCCCGTAGAATGCTTCTACGAGGGTGAGCAGATGCTTTACATCCATCCCGATGAATGCATCGACTGCGAAGCATGTGTTCCGGAATGCCCGGTTGCTGCGATCTTCCATGAAGACAATCTGCCTGAGCAATGGAAGGACTACAAGGAATTGAACGCCGAGCTGGCTCCGACCTGCCCGGTGATCACCGAGAAGAAAGAGCCTCTGGCTCCGCCCCCGGCCTAGTGCTGGACGCTCCTTAAGGGGCGAACGGTGCTTAGCGGCCGAAGAGTTAAGCTGCGAATTGCAAAAAGCCTGCCTGCGGACATTGGTCTGCGGGCAGGCTTTTTCGTTTTGTTTTCCCGACAATCATAAACTCGAAACGCAAGTTTGGAAGTTGTGCTACTTGCGATGCACGTTCGCCTAATCCCGTGATATCAGGGTGAATTTCGAACCTGGAGGGTTCGTAGAGAGTAGCCGGTGGTTGAGGAGCGGAGCGACGACACCACCGGTTAACCACGAAATTAGGATCGCATCCTGGAGGGATGCCAGAAGGAGCGACGTTCGCTTATCCCAATGCAAAATCCTCTGCGATCCCTTCAGGATCGAGGAGATGATTGGGCGATATCCGGTGGTGTCGTCGCTTCGCTCCTCAACCACCGGCTCCTCTCTGGAATCCCTCCGGGATGCAATACTTCACTGAACTGACGCTGTGACGTAAGCAAGTTAAAGCCATCTACATTTCAATCACCACTTTGCCGAAGTGCTGACCGCTTTCCAAATGGCGGAAGGCATCTTGCACTTCATCCATCCGGAAGCTGCGATCAATCGTGGGATGCATCTGGTGCAGTGAAATGGCGCGGTTCATGGCGGCAAACATTTCACCGCTGCCGACGTAAATTCCCTGCACACGAATGTTCTTCATCAGGATGGGCAGCGGATTCACTTCTCCTGCTCCACCGCTCAGCACGCCAATCAAACTGATGGTTCCCGCAGTCTGCACGGCCTTCAGAGATTTTCCCAGCGTACCGGCGCCGCCAACTTCCACGATGTGCCGCACTCCAACACCTTTTGAAAAATCCCGGACGGCGACTTCCCAATCGGGTTGAGTCCGGTAGTTGATGCCATGCGCGGCCCCCATCTTCAACACTCTGGCGAGCTTTTCGTCGCTGCTGGATGTCGCGATCACGGTAGCGCCGGCGAGGAGCGCAAACTGCAGAGCAAACAGCGACACGCCCCCCGTTCCTTGAATCAATACCGTGTCACCCGGTTGAATTTGTCCGTCAGTGATGAGTGCATGCCAGGCCGTCACGGCAGCGCACGGAAGTGTGGCGGCTTCGGCATCGGTGAGGTGTTCCGGAACCGAGGTCACTCCCGCTGCCGGCAACACAACTGTCTCGGCCAGCACGCCCGGCCACGCCCCTCCAAGAGCCGATTTGCCTTGGGCGTCGGTCAATCGTCCAGACTGCCAGAGCGGCATAAACAACGGGCAGACCCGCGCGCCAGCCTTCAACGACTCGACCCCCTCACCGACTTCGACGACTTCGCCTACACCATCGGAGAGTGGAACAAACGGGAACTTGAGCTTGGGGTTGTATTGGCCGCGGACGACCATCAAGTCACGGTAGTTCAGCGACCAGGCTTTCATCCGCAATCGAACCTGCCCCGGTTTCACGCTCGGCTCGGGTCGGTCGACGATCTTTAAGGATCCGATGCCAAACTCAGTTTGAAGTTCACAAACTCGCATAGTTGAATCTCCTGTTGCCGGCGTCACTACGAAATCCTGCGGCTTAATCCACTCGGCTTACTTGCGTCACTATTTCAGTGTATCGAGTTGAGTCAATTCTTCGAGCAACTTCGGGGGCACTCCAATGTCGATGACTTCGACGCGCCCGGTGAATTGTTCCGCCCCCACAGCGTCAAAGCCTGGCTTGCGGGCCACGAATGTCGCAGTGAGATTCGCTCGCACGCAGATCCCATTGGCGTCACCCGTATCGCAATCCATTCCGGACGGCAAGTCGACTGCCAACACGCGCGATCCCGACTTGTTGATCGCCTCGATCGCAGTTCGATACGGTTCGCGAACTTCCCCTTGCGCGCCAGTGCCCAATAATGCGTCGACGATCCAGTCAGCTTGATCGAGCAATGGCGCCAGTTGCTCCGCTGTGAAAGTGTTTCCGAGCTCAATTCCTGCCAGCCCGGATCGTTGGAGAACATGATAGTGAATGGCAGCATCACCCTGCAGTTGGCTCACACTGCAGCAGAGAATGACTCGCGCTTCGATTCCGCGAATCGCCAGATGCCGGGCCATGACAAAGCCATCGCCGCCGTTGTTGCCCTTGCCGGCCAGGATCATCACTGGCCCCGCACATCCCGTACGGCACAGCAAATCCACGGCACCGCGCCCGGCGTTTTCCATCAACACCACTCCCGGCAAACCGTACTCATCGATAGCGCGGCGATCGACGTCGCGAACTTGAGACCGGGTGAGTGTGAGCGGAGGCATGTGGCACACTTCAAGGATTTCCACAGACTGACGTATAAGAGTACCAGAGTGTGAGGGTGTGAGAGAAAGGGAAAGTCCAGTCGAATTCAGGCTTACCTCTTACTCCGTCACCCTCGCACCCTCATACTCTCAAACACCTTCGAAGGCGTTAACATTAATTGCAACCGTACCAATCAGGCTAGCATCGATTCGAGAACTCGGGCAAACGCACCGTAGGTTCCGCCGTCAAACAGCACCATTCGGACGAGCTTAGGTTGTTGCGTGGTCTGTAGGAATTCGTGAATTGTCTGGAGTGCCGTTTCCGCTGCTAAGTCCTTGGGATAACCGTAGACTCCTGTGCTGATCGCGGGGAACGCCACGCTCTCACATTGATGCTCGACTGCCAGCTCGAGACATGTTTTGAATGCCGAACGCAAGAGATCGGGTTCGCCCTCCTGACCGCCGCGCCAGATGGGCCCGACTGTGTGAAAGACGAATTTTGCAGGCAGGTTCCCAGCGGTTGTGGGGACGGCACTTCCTGTCGGACAGCCCTGCGGGAATTTGGCAGAGGTCTCGGACATCAGCGTTGGACCGCCAGCGCGATGAATCGCACCGTCGACACCACCCCCGCCGGCTAATTCTGAATTGGCGGCATTCACAATCGCATCGACTTGTTGCCGAGTGATATCGCCCTGCAGCAGTTCCAGCCGGCAGGCTCCGATCATGACGAACATCGTGACCTCCGTGATGGTACCGTGGGACGGGTCTCCAGGCCCGTCAGTCAAGCTCGCTGATTCGCTCAAGAATTCTTACGAATTCTTCTACCAGACTCATCGACTCACCGTGCTGGACGGACGGGCCTGGAGACCCGTCCCACGATACGCGATAGTCACTTTTTTACGGCCCTATCCAGTGTCGCGATGACTTGCTGCGTCGCGTCGGGCTGGGCCAGACTCCGCATGGCTTCAGACATCTCGGCACGGCGCTTAGTGTCGTCGGCAACTCCTGTCAGTTGCTTGATCAACTCGTGGGCTGTCTCCAGAGGAGTCGCCTTTTGCAGGCACGTTCTGGCCGCTCCCGCTTCTTCGAACGCCTGCGCGTTGTACCACTGATGATTGTCGGCCGCGGACGGGTATGGCACAAGGATGGCCGGCACTCCGGTGCAGGCGAGCTCCGCCAGTGTCGTCGCGCCGGCTCGCGAAATGATCAGGTTCGCGGCTTGATAGCGTTGATCCATGTCATAAAAGAAGGGGGCGACTTCGGCGGTGCGCGACAGGGCTTGATACTCGTGCTGCACGGCAGCACATTGAGCCACGCCGGTTTGGTGGACGACGTTCCAGCCGGCAAACATCTGCGGCTGCAGCTTCCACAGTTCGATGACCGCCGCGTTCAAGGCTTGTGCTCCCTGGCTGCCTCCCAGGATCAGCAATGTCGGTGGCTCCGACTCAACCCGTTCTACGCTCGCTAAGGCTGCGATCTCGGTGCGGATGGGGTTACCCGTCAAATGGGTCTCTACCCGGCTGTGAAAGTACGTGACGCTTTGTGGATACGACAGGCAGACGATGCGCGCCCAACGGCTGAGCCAGCGCGTGCTGCGACCCGGAATCGCATTTTGTTCGAGCAGCAGCGCGGGGATACCCAGGCGATAGGCGGCCATGACGACGGGAGCACTCGCGAAGCCTCCGAGTCCAATGACCGCCGAGGGCCGGTCTTGCTGCAGCCATTCGCGGGCCATGCGGTAGGCTCGCCAATTGCGCCAGACGAATGACCAGGGCTTTCGCCAGAGGTGGGTCAATGGCTCCGACGGGAGAGTCCGGTGATCGTATCCATGCTGAATCACCAGCGCCCGTTCGAGAGAGCGTTCCGAACCGACGAACTGAACCCGGACTCCATGATCGCGAGCACGCAGCGCTTCGGCGACGGACAAACCGGGAAAGAGATGTCCCCCCGTGCCGCCCCCCGCGAATAGAAACAACGGCGATGAGATCGCCATAAATCAGCACTCAGAGGTCCCGGTCCTAGTCTCAAACAACTGTCAGCCGATGCTAACAGATGCACGAGCCACGGACCAGTCGCTGGAGTCCGAGAGTACATCGCCGTGAAGGATATTAACCAAGGATTTTCCAAGAAAATCCAACTCGATTCGTGATTCGAGTCGATGGGAGGGTGAGGCTCCCGCCGAACCGCAAGCATCTAACGAGAGCCCAATAACGCTTGCAGTTCGGCAGGAGCCTCACCCTCCCGTGACGTCGAATTAGGCCTCACGGCGTGGCCGTTAGAACCTAGTATCCCATCAATCGTCGATTGACGGGATTGAATGAATGTGAGAATTTCCCTTTCCACTGGATCGCGGAGGTCGATCCGATAGCTTGGAAAGGGATATCCATGATACTTAAGTATAAGGTCACG
>JAKFVC010000222.1 GCA_021732415.1 Planctomycetaceae bacterium | reverse complement strand
CAAAGGACCAATGCCCCCGTTCAGCGCGATTCATCAAACAATAACTGGCACTTGCCGGCAGATCACGCTGTTACCGCAGACATCCTCAGAGACCTGACTCGTCAGGTAATTTATGCCAGACTCAGCACAGATCCTTAGCTTCCTGCAGAACCAGATGCACACGCAGCCCGGGCTGTTCGCCGCCACGGTCGGGCTGATTGTGTCGTCGAGTTACGTGCTGCTGATGGTCGTAACCCGTCTGGGTGATATCAAGCCGGGTGTGCAATCGTTTGTCCTGTCGGGTTTGATCCATCTCATCATGGCCCTCTTCTGGGGGAACCTGGTCATTCCTGGTGGGAAGATCGCCAAGCGCACGACGCCTGAACTGGTGCAGATCCGGCAGGTTATCGTCGAAGACAAAGCGGCCCCCGATCAGCCCGGTGCCAGCACCCGGCCAGTCTGGGACCGGCTTCCCTCGCCACAAAAGGAAGATTTTAATCGGATCGACTCGCTGCCCAGTGAGTCGATGCCGCTGGAAACGCCTGAACGGGCTCCGGAAGTCATTGAGCCGTTGAAGGGGAGGTTGCCCGAGTTGCCGCAGACGGAAGAGGTCGCCGCGGCCACACCGCAGCCGGCACAGGTCAAGGAACCGAGCAAACGCAACGCCGCCGACCAGATCGTGGATCTCGCCGAAGAAACGGCTGAGTCGCGCCCTGATGTCGTCCTGACCAATGCCGCGCCGCAGCGCGAGGTCGCCGACCGGGTCGGCCGCCCCAGCGAAATGGTGCAACGCCAGCCGCGGCAGGGCCGCAATGCGAACGCGAATGTGACCGTGCAGATGTCGTCGCAGCCGGCTTCGAGTACCGATTTGGTGGACGAGAACGCGACTCAGCGCAAACAGACGGAAGTGCAAGTCACCCAGCGGCGTTCGGCCCCCGTCGCGAGCAATGTGGAAATTGACGACCCCGGCGTGGCGGATGGCGTTCCCAACGGTGCCATCGCGGCCGGCTCACCCAACCCTTCGAAATTCGCGCGAGCGGGACGACCGGCAGCCCGCAATGATGTCGCCGGCACAGTGGAACGCAGCCGCACCACCGTCCGCCCTGACGGCAACAATCCACGAGCACCGGCAATGGCCTCGTTGAGTACTGGGGCTTCGCGAGATGTTGGCCCCAACGCCGATCGACCGGGGATCAGCCGGCCCAGCTTTAATGCCATACCGCAACGCTCATCGGCAAAGGTTCCTGATACTTATCGGTTGCGCAACCTGCCACAGCGCCAAAAGGTGGCCGTGCAACTCGGTGCGACTCAGGATTCCGAGCGTGCTGTCGAACTCAGTTTGCGTTGGCTCGCGCTGCACCAGAATCCGGAAGGCTACTGGGATGCGGATGGGTTTGATGCGAACTGTCCCGAGCGTGACAAATGTCGGGGCAAAGCCGGGCAGGGGAATCAGGTCGAAGTCGAAAAGGTCAACAATCCTGTCGATCGAATTGCCCTGGCGTCAGCCGGACAGCAAGCGGATACCGGCCTGACCGCCCTCGTAGTCCTGACGTTTCTGGGAGCCGGTTATACTCATGAAGAAGGCCAGTACGCCGACCAGATCGACCGGGCCGTGCGGTGGCTGATCCGCCAGCAAGAGTCCAACGGTTATCTCGGCGGCAAAGCGAGTCACTACGAACGCATGTATTGCCACGGGATGGCGACGTATGCCCTCGGTGAAGCCTGCGGCATGATGGCCGATCCCGAAAGTGACCCGCAATTGCGGCAATGTCTCGCGAAAGCGGTCGGATTTATCGTCGCCATGCAAAATCCGACCGACGGCGGCTGGCGGTACATGGACGGCCACCTTCCCAAGCAGGAAGGGGACATGAGCATGTTCGGCTGGCAATTGATGGCCCTGAAGAGTTCAGAAATTGCCGGGATCGAAGTCCCGGCCGAGACACAGGCAGGTATGGTCAAGTTCCTACGCCGCATCAGCGCGGGGGAACGTCGCGGCCTGGCATCCTATCGATTCGGAGAATCTCCGAAAGCGTCCATGACTGCCGAGGCCTTATTCAGCCGTCAGATGCTGGGCATGAAGCGTGACAATCCCTCCAGCCTGGAAGCCGTCGACTACTTGATGAAGCATCCGCCCCGGCAGACCGAGCAGGATCTCTATTATTGGTACTATGGCACTCTAGCCATGTATCAATACGGCGGCGAACCGTGGCGTCGCTGGAACGATCAACTGCGAGACACTTTAGTAGCGACGCAACGCAAACAGGGTCATGCCGCAGGCAGCTGGGATCCACGCGACAACTGGTCCCTGCACGGCGGACGACTCTATTCGACCGCCTTGAGCACGCTGTGCCTGGAAGTCTATTATCGCTTCCTGCCGCTGTATCAGCTCAACAATGCAGATATCAATGACATGGGCAATTGACGGATCAACCGCGATTTGCCTCTATCCCATTGGTCCCATCCGTCCCATAAGTCCCATTAAATTTGGGAATGGGACTTATGGGATTGGACAAAGGCCGCCTGCATAAAACACACCCGACTCAGAGAGTCGCGCTACGGTGGATTTGCGATAACGTCCGCTTGCCGCTTATGATGCCGCCGTATCTGATTGACTCACGGCGGAACGCAAGAAAGAGGGACGGGAATGGCCTCGGTAACGGAACTTTATACGGAGCTGGTTCAGGAACTGCAGAAGACCGCCACGCTGGCCTCGGTGTCCGCCGTGCTGGGCTGGGACGAACAAACCTACATGCCGCATGGCGGGGCCGAACATCGCGCCAATCAGTTGGGGATGCTCGCCGGCATGGTCCATGAACGGGCCACATCGCCACGCGTGGGCGAGTTGCTCGAACAGTTGGCTGCGTCCAATCTGATGTCGGATCCCGACAGCCCCGAGGCTGCGAACATTCGCGAAGCCCGCCGCGATTACACCCGCGCGACAAAACTCCCGCGACGCCTGGTCGAAGAGCTTTCGCGCGTGACGACTCTCGGGCAGCATGCCTGGATTGATGCTCGCAAACAATCGAACTTTGCTCACTTCCAGCCGTGGCTGGAGAAGATCGTGAAGCTCAAACGCGAAGAGGCGGAGACGGTCAGTTATGGGAAAGGCGTCCCTTACGACGCACTTCTCGACGAGTTCGAGCCGGGTTCGACAGCGGCGGAAATCACGTCGCTGTTTACTCCGTTGCGTGATGCACTCGTGCCCTTGATCGCCAAGATTCGCGATTCTGGAAAAATCGCCCCGGTGGAGATTCTCGAACGCAGTTATCCGATTGAGTCTCAGAAATCGTTCAGCAAATATGCTTCGCAAAAGATCGGCTTCAACTTCAACGAAGGCCGGTTGGATGAAACCGCACATCCCTTCTGCAGCGGTTTCGGACCGGGCGATTGCCGGTTGACCACACGCTACAACTTCCATCATTTTCCGGGTGCCTTCTTCGGGACCCTGCACGAATCAGGCCACGGGATTTATGAGCAGGGGCTACCAAAAGAGGCGTTCGGCACAGCACTGGGTTCGGCCACGTCCCTCGGTATCCATGAATCTCAATCGCGGTTGTGGGAGAACTTTGTCGGACGCGGCCGCGCCTTCTGGAAGCACTTCTATCCGACCGCTCAGGCGATGTTTCCCGAGGCCCTGGGCTCCACGAAATTCGACGATTTCTACTGGGCCATCAACGATGTCCGGCCGTCTCTGATCCGCGTCGAAGCCGATGAAGCGACTTACAATCTGCACATCATGCTGCGGTTTGAGCTCGAGCAACCGCTGGTCGCGGGCGACTTGCAGCCGGCCGATGTCCCCGGCGTCTGGAATGAAACGTTCACACGCTACTTCGGCATCACTCCCCCCAACGATGCTCAAGGCTGTCTGCAGGACATTCACTGGAGCTTCGGGGGCATCGGCTACTTCCCGACTTATACCTTGGGCAACATGTTCGCCGCCCAGTTCTATGAAGCCGCGGAACGCGATCTGGGTGACCTCGGGGGCCAGTTGGCCGCTGGGGAATATCTTCCCTTGAAGGAATGGCTCAATAAGAAAATCCACGTCCACGGCAAGCGTTACCGAGCCCAGCGACTCGCCGAAATGGTGACCGGGGAACCGTTGTCTCACAAGCCGCTGGTGAAGCATCTGCAGACGAAGTATGCAGAGTTGTACGGGATCGTCTAGAGAGCCCGTAGGATGGCCGCCCCGGCCGTCTCTTCTTCTGCACGATCAAACCGTAGCGAACGGGTGGAATGCGCTTGGGGCTGATTGGACGTCGGACTGGCGAGAACTCGACGGCCGGGGCCGCCATCCTACAGCACGATTGCGCGGCCTGTAACGACTTTCCGGCCCTCCGATGTTGTCCTTTGCAATCTGTGGTCTTTTTTCGGCAACGTCTTGGATCTGACCTATACTTCCGGTGCGGCCTCTTTTGACGGCCGATTTCTTAATTCACCGGAAAGGGAGCAGGGCCAATGGGCGATCCGTGGAGCCGGCCGACAGTCGATGACTTGCGGCGAGTATTGGAAAGCATTGACGTTTCTGACGAGAACCACAATCGGTCGGTTGATCGACTGGAACTCTCGGTTCCGGCCGAAGTGACCACTGGCCGGGGCAACACCATCGCCGCCATGACGCGCGAAATCAGCCGTTTTGGCGTGGGCTTGTTGCATCGCGGAGCCATCACCCCGGGTGATGTCCGCATCAAGCTGGCCAGCGATACTCGCGAATTCGAATACCGCGTCCGCATTGAATGGTGTCATCCCTGCGATGGCGGCATGTTCATGAGCGGTGGACGGTTTCTCGCGAAAGAAAATTAAGCGCTGAACGGTCGACAGCAGACAAATGCTTTTTTGGAACACTAATCTGCGCTAATCTTCACTGATTCAGAAAACAAGGAATCAGGGAAGATCTGGTGTGATGACCAAATTGTAGCCGAATTGGCAAGATTTCCGGCGTTCATCGAACGCTCGGAAATCTTGCCAATTCGGCTACGTCGCATTTTGAGATTAGTGAGGATTAGCGGAGATCAGTGTTCCAAAACCTGAATCCTCCTCGTCGATTTCCGGCTCAGCGTTTTAACGTCCAGCCCGGTGCTGTCACGGGGGCTTCGGCGGGGGTTTCCACGAGCTTGCCGTACATGTCGGTGCGACGGGCTCGCAGGTAGCGTTGGCCGCTGGAGATGCCGATCTTTTCGGCCGTACACAGCCCCACGACGACCTCATCTCCGAGAGCGTTGGATTCGCACAGGACCTCGCCAAACGGGTCGAGAATCATCGAGTTCCCTCCCTTGACGGTGTCATCGTCCATGCCCACCGGATTCGTGAAGACGGCATAGATGCCGTTGTCGTAGGCTCGTGCGGGAAGCCAGCGTAACAGCCAGCCGCGGTTCTTGGGCCCCATGAATTCCTGCCGCAACCGGACCGGATCGCGGTCGCGGTTATCCCACAGTTCGCGCGCCACCGTGCCGCGGCCCGGCATCACTGATGGCAGGCAACCAGTGACGTGCGGCATGAAGATGATCTTCGCTCCGTGCAGCGCATTGATCCGCACATTCTCCACCAGATTGTTGTCGTAGCAGATCAAGATGCCGCACTTGCAACCGTAGAGATCGAAGACGCAGTACTCGCTGCCGGGTGTCAGATGGGGGCTGACAAACGTGTGCAGTTTGCGGAACCGGGCCACCAGGCCGTCCCCGGTACAGCACACGTAGGTGTTGTAGATCTTGTCCCCTTCACGCTCGAACAAGCCCGCCAGGACGGCCACCTTGTATTCCGCGGCGATGCGAATCAATTCCTGCGTGCTGGGGCCCGACGGGACCTCTTCGGCCAAGTCCCACAATGCCTGCTTGGAATGCGTCTGCACGAAGGTGTAAGCGGAAATGCAGCATTCGTGGAAGCTGACGATTTCCGCCCCCTGTTCAACGGCTTGAGCGGTGAGTTCGCGGACTCGGGACAGGTTGTAGGCCTTGTCGCCATTGCGATGTTCGAACTGTGCCGCACCGATTCGAATGTCGCGCATGGTGGTTGCCTTTTTTCTGGAGCTATCAGCCGGAACACGCTAGCGTCCGGTTCGTGTATTGCAGTCACCGGATGGCATGGGTTTTCACGTTGATCCTGCTCCCCTCGCCCCTGGTACTCCGGGGAGAGGGGTTGGGGG
>JAKFVC010000313.1 GCA_021732415.1 Planctomycetaceae bacterium | reverse complement strand
GCATTCCGTAAAGATGGAACCGATCGCAATCCGGTGAGGCATTTCAGATACGCTCCCGATACGGACCTGCCGCTTGATTGTCCTGCTGGCCGAAGACCATGTCCGAATACCACCCGTCAGGGACTTCCAACTGATTGGGCATGCGCAACCGCTCGACAACAGACTGATTCAACTCAATGCCCAGCCCCGGTCGCCGACTGAGTTGCAGTCGTCCCTCTTGAATCCTCAACGGCTCCACCAGCAATTCCTCGACGAAGGGATTGCCCGTCTGGTCGACTTCCACCGTCAGGGCATGTGGATTAGCCGCCACGACCTGAGCATTGGCCACTATCGCAATGGCGTCGCTCCACGAATGCGGAGCCAGCTTGAGGCCCGCCTTCCACGCCATATCGGCGACGCGGCGTACCTCGGTAATTCCGCCGCAGCGACTGGCGTCGGCCTGTACGATGTCGACCGCCCGGCGTTCGATCAACTCGCGAAAGCCTTGCGCCCCGAACTCGTTCTCACCCGCCGCGATAGGCACTCGGACCGTACTGCGGAGTGCGGCGAATGAGTCCAGATCTTCCGGTGCGAATGGCTCTTCGTACCAGAAGACGCGGTTGTCGGCGAGCGTCTGGCCGATGCGTTGGGCCAGCGCCAGGTGATACCGCATGGAGGCATCGCACATCAAATCATGCTGCGGGCCGATCGCCTTGCGGACTGCCGCCACCGCACCCGTATCATATTCTTCATCGCGCCCCAGCCGCATCTTCATCCGCCGGAAGCCCCGCTCCAGATGCCCGACCGCTTCCGTGGCCAGACCATCAAACGTGTTCCACAGCAGCGAGCTCGCATAGGCCGGGCAGGAGGGCTCATCCCCTCCCAGGAGCGCCCAGACCGGTTTGCCGAGCGACTTGCCGCGCAGGTCCCACAGGGCGACATCAATTCCGCCGAGAGCCGTCATCGTGGCCCCTTTCCGGCCAAACCAGCGCGTCCAGCCGTACATTTTCTCCCAGATCGCTTCGACCTCACGCGGATCGTGGCCCCGCAACAACGTCGACAGTTGCCGCACGACAAGCTGCACCAGCGCCGGGTGCGAGTAAGCCGAGCCAATTCCGACCTCCCCCCCGTCTGTATGCACCAGCACGAGACTTGTCACCCGGGAGTTCGTGATCCCTCCTGAACTTTGAAATCCGCGACGCGAGGGATAATCAAACAGCAGATTGATGCATTCAATATGGTCAATTTTCATAATGGTCCCAGCATTCACGTAGGATGGCCGCCCCGGCCGTCTATTTTCAGTAGCCATCACGATCCGCGTGATGATAGCCGACGCGTGGACAAGCTGCCAATACAATCAACGGCAACTGCGTTCAACGGCAACTGCGTTACATCAAGCTATGTTCATGGAATCTTTACAGGCCTTTCACTGCGGCCGCATATCACGTGCAAATGTCCCGGTCGGAACACCATTTTCCCGCAAGTTCGTTGATGCATCCGGCATCTGAGTTGAAGTTTCGGGCGAGAACCCTCAAAGTGTTTATTGTCCAGCTCCTTCTCATTGCGCCCAGTCTCGCCGCAATTTTTGCTTCAAGTGGAGGTACATGATGAGTGTCAATCAATCGCGTGCGGTCGCTCTGACCGTCGCCGCGATCTGCTTCGGGTTCCTTGCTGGATGCAAGAGCGAAGCCCCTGCCGCCGCACCGAGTCCTCCGCCCGAAGTGACGGTCAGCCAGCCAAGTCAGCGCGAAGTCACGGATTTCCTGGAATTCACCGGACGCACGGAGTCTCCGCAGTTTGTCGAAGTGCGTGCTCGCGTGTCGGGACAGCTTGTAAAGATCAACTTCGAAGATGGCCAGGAAGTCAAGCAAGACGTCCCTCTATTTGAAATTGATCCGCGGCCGTTTGACGCATCACTCGGACAGGCCAAGGCGGCGTTGGATCGTGCCATCGCAGTGCTGGAGCAGGCCACGGCCCAAGTCGCGCGGTATGAGGGCCTCCGCAAGTCGAACGCCGTCAGTCAACAGGATCTGGAAATCTCGATTGCCGATAAAGGGGTCGCCCTGGCTCAAAAAGCAGCGGCCGAGCAACAAATCGTCAAGGCCGAGCTGGACATCGAATTCGCGAAAATTACCGCACCTATTGCCGGACGCGTCAGCCGTGCGAATATCACCGTGGGCAATCAAATCGCTCCCAGTGCCGAGCCCGGCGGTGTGCTGACCACGATCGTCAGTCTCGATCCCATGTATGTTTACTTCAACGTCGATGAACAAGCGTTCTTGCGTTACAAGGAGGTGCTGCGCAAGAGCGGCGCATTCTTGAAAATGTCCCACGTCAAGGAAATGAAATTGCCGGTGAAAGTCGCCTTGGCCGGTGAGTCGGGGTTTCCTCACACCGGAGTCTTGGACTTCCTGGACAATCAGGTCAATTCCTCGACGGGCACGATCCGGGCCCGGGCGGCATTGGTGAATAAGGACCGCGCCTTCGTGCCGGGACTGTTCACGCGGGTCCGACTGCCGATTGGTGGAGCACACTCGGAGCTGCTGATTTTGGATCGCGCGATTGCGACTGATCAGCAACTGCGCTACGTGCTGGTCGTGAATGAGAAGGACGAAGTTGAGCGGCGTGATGTGACATTGGGCTCGGTGTTTGATGGCGAACGTGTCATCAAGACTGGCCTGAAACCGACCGACTGGGTCATCGTGAATGGCATCCAGCGGGCACGACCCGGCGCCAAGGTCAAGCCACAAAAGCAGACCGCCCCGAAAGTCAAGTAACTTACTTCGCACAGCTTCCTTTTGAGGCCGCACAATGCTTGCACGCTTTTTCGTGGATCGTCCGGTATTTGCCACCGTACTGTCCGTGGTCATTATCATCATCGGATTGGTGGCGCTGGTGGGCTTGCCCATCGCCCAGTACCCGGAAGTGGTACCACCGACCATTCAGATCTCGACCACTTACCCTGGTGCCAACGCGAAGGTCGTCGCGGATACGGTCGCGGCCCCCATCGAGCAGGAAGTCAACGGCGTCGAGAACATGCTCTACATGTCCTCACGCAGTTCCAACGACGGTACCCTGACGATCGATGTGACGTTTCGGCTCGGTACCGATATTGACGAAGCCCAGGTCCTGGTGCAGAACCGCGTCGCAATTGCGGAAGCCAAATTGCCGGAAGAGGTCAAGCGTCAGGGAGTCACGACCAAGAAGAAGTCACCCAGCATTCTGATGTGCGTGAATCTGATTTCCACACCGGGTGGGTTCGATCAGCTCTATCTGTCCAATTACGCCACGATTCAGGTCAAGGATTCACTCGCACGCTTGCCGGGTGTGGGTGACGTAACGTTCCTTGGCGCTCGCGACTATGCCATGCGTGTCTGGCTGAAACCGGAGCATCTGGCGGCCCGCAACATGACCGCCATCGACGTGCTGAATGCCTTGCGCGAGCAGAACGTGCAGGTCGCTGCCGGCCGCGTCGGTCAACCGCCGGCTCCCGCCGGATTGGACTTTCAGCTCACCATTAACACGCTGGGGCGACTGCTGTCGGCCGAACAGTTCGATGCGATCGTCGTCAAGCGCGGTGCCAACGGTGAAATCGTCCGCTTAAGTGATGTGGGGCGCACCGAGTTAGGTGCCAAGAACTACGACGTCGACAGCTTCCTGGACGGCGAGCCCTGCGTGACGATGGCCATCTTTCAATTGCCCGGGTCGAACGCCCTCGCCACCGCCGGAGCCGTGCGGTCCACGATGGAACGCCTGAAAGAACGGTTCCCCAAAGGCCTGGAATATCGGATTGTGTACGACACCACGATCTTCGTCGAGGAATCGGTCCACGAAGTCTATAAGACGCTGTTCGAGGCCTTCGTGCTGGTGTTCATCGTCGTGCTGCTGTTCCTGCAGGATTGGCGCGCGACACTCATGCCGATGATCGACGTGCCGGTCTCGTTGATTGGAACTCTGGCGGTGATGCAGGCCCTGGGGTTCTCCTTAAACAACTTGTCGATGCTGGGGTTGGTTGTCGCCATCGGCATTGTGGTTGACGATGCGATCGTGGTGGTCGAGAACATTGAGCGGTGGATGTCCAAGGGGCTGCCGGCACGTGAGGCGGTGATCAAGGCGATGGATGAAATCACGGGGCCGGTCATCGCGATTACCCTTGTGTTGTGCTCGGTGTTTATCCCGACCGCGTTTATCGCGGGTATCCCCGGCCAGTTCTTTCGGCAGTTCGCACTGACGATCGCTGCGGCCACCGTCATTTCAGCCATCAACGCCATGACGATGGCCCCCGCGCGAGCCGTGACCTTGATCAAGCCGCATGGTGCCGGCCACAAGCGTGAAGCGCTGCCGCAGATTGGTGTCGCACTGATCTTCGCTATGCTGGCCGACTCGTACCTGAAGCCGCTGCTGTTACCGCTGTTCGGCGTTCACCCGGGCGAACATGGTGCTCCGGCACATGGGACTTCCCCTCTTCTATTATGGGGAATCTGGGCCGGCGTGTTTCTGACCGCGGCAGTCGTCGGCTGGTTTGCGAATGGCATCGTGAATACTCTGCTGCTCAAACTGTTCGACGCCTTTAACGCAGTGCTCAACGTCTTCACCAACTATTATGGGAAGGTGGTGGGCCAACTGCTCCGATTCTCGGTGTTCATGTTGCTGATGTATGGCGCCTTGATCGGATTGACCGTACGTGGATTTCAGGTCATTCCGATGGGATTTATCCCGGCCCAGGATAAGGGGTACCTGGTCGTTAATATGCAGCTTCCGGACGGTGCGAGTCTCGAACGATCGCAGCAGGTGGCCGCAACTGTCACCAAAATGGTCCGCGAAACACACGGCGTGGCTCATACCATTACGGTGCCGGGGTACTCAATCGTGACCAGCGTCAACTCGTCGAACTCGGCGGGCATGTTCGTCATTCTGTCTCCCTTTGAAGAGCGCATGGGACATCGAGAATTACGGGCGGACGGATTGGTCAGGGAATTGCGAGGGAAGCTGTCGAAGATTCAAGAGGCTTCCATTGCGGTCTTCGGTGCGCCGCCGATTGATGGCCTGGGGTCCACCGCCGGTTTGAAGATGCAGGTCCAGGATCGCGGCGAATTGGGGCCCGAGGGATTGCAGGGCATGGTCGCGAATCTGGTGAGTGCGTCGAATGCCCAGGGATCGCTGACCGGGGCGTTTTCGAGCTTCCAGGCCAATCAGCCACAGTTGTTCGTGGACGTGGATCGCGAGAAGGCCAAGTCGCTGGGCATTCCCTTGAATGACGTCTTCGAGACCCTGCAGATCAATCTAGGCTCGTCGTATGCCAATGACTTCACCCGGTTCGGCCGCAACTGGCAGGTCAACCTGCAGGCCGATTCCCAATATCGGATGCGGACCGAGGACATCGGCAAGCTGAAGGTGCGCACTGCGGGCGGAGAGATGGTACCGCTGGCGACATTGATCTCGATTAGTGACGTCAGCGGTCCCGGAATTGTTTATCGCTTTAACATGTATCCTTCGGCAGATCTGGTGGCGAGTCCCGGACCCGGCAGCAGTTCTGGAACTGCCATCACGCTGATGGAAGAAATTGCTAAGCGTGAATTGCCCCCCAGCATGGGGACCGAATGGACAGAATTGACCTTCGAACAAATTGAGGCGAGCAAAGACGTCTTGACCAAGATGGTCTTTCCACTGGCGGTGGTGTTTGTGTTCCTCGTGTTGGCGGCTCAATTTGAAAGCTGGTCGATGCCGCTGGCGATTCTGTTGATCGTACCGATGTGTCTGCTGGCGGCCCTCGCCGGACTGTGGCTGACCAAGACCGACAACAACATTTTCACGCAGATTGGCCTGGTGGTACTGATCGCGCTGGCCGCCAAGAATGCCATTCTGATCGTGGAATTCTCAAAACAGTTACAAGCCGAAGGGATGAATCTCAAGGAAGCCACCGTCGAAGCCTGTAAGGCCCGCCTGCGTCCGATCTTGATGACCTCGTTTGCATTCATCCTGGGGGTGGTCCCGCTGATCACCGGATTGGGTGCCGGCTACGAGATGCGCTATGCCCTGGGCCTGGCCGTGTTCAGCGGCATGCTGGGGGTGACATTGTTTGGTGTCGTCTTTACCCCCGTGTTCAATTACGTCGTCATTCGGTTCTTCGACAAATCTGCACCGTCAACAACGGCACACGCGGCCGAAGGACATGGGGCGTCGACTAACGAGGCTGGGGTGAGTCATTGACTTCCAATGTCGGCGTCCATCACAGATGTCCTAGGTGAGCCCCGTCCCGTCAGGGTATTGGTATCTATACAACGTATTTATTAAAATAAACGCCGAAT
>JAKFVC010000124.1 GCA_021732415.1 Planctomycetaceae bacterium | reverse complement strand
CCCCCGACCCCTCTCCCCGGAGTACCAGGGCGAGGGGAGCAGTTATCGCGTATTTTTTATCGCGAATCCATTGCCCCCAATTAACGGCTGCATCCGCACCGGCGATGGTCAGGCTGTTACAATATTCACGAGGACATTTCATCATCTCAATCTAAGGAACACTATGAGCATCAAGTCGCCCTATTTACTGATTGTGGCTGTGCTGACCGCGTTGATGCTCGGGAATCTGGCATCATTCTCACGGCCATCCTTGAGCGCGGAAGAGAAGGTCGCAGCGGCGACCAAATCCCAAGCCGTTCCCCGCGCCAGCGGTGCGCTGATCGTGATCGAATATGAGGAGCGTAACGACGTTCTTCGCAGTGGAATCATCCAACAGGTTCCAGGGCTGCAACGCAAGGCCGTCCTGGACATTTCGGATCCCCAGACTCTGGTTGCTTTAGAGGCGATGTTTCCAAAGTATCGCCATTCGCCGAAGAGTGATCTGACTGGATCATGGGAAAAGAAATACACGATCTATTTTGATTTCCCGGACGGGAAAAGCATCCGTTTCAAAGTGTCTGGACATAGTTCGGAAGGGGCGAGTTATTCGCTGGGGAACGGCGATCATTTCGCTGAGGGCAATATCGATGTTTTCGTCTCTCAACTTCTTAAGAAGTTATCCGCAGGAAAGCGTTGATCGATGTTTACCGGACATTGCCAATCTCAGAGAATGCTGCGGGGCAACGTCGTTGACTTGCCGGGCTCAGCGAGATCTAATCGAATCCGTTCAGTCATCGCAGCGCGGGTGATTTCCATTCCGAGCGATTTGACAGGCCATGCTCGTGGCCATCAGACGATGATTCCGAATCCAATCAGAAATGCTAGCAACATGCCGCCACTCAACTGCTCGTGGTTTAAGATCAGTCTGTTCGCTGCTGTTCTCTGTGTTCCGCTGTACTCTGTTGCTCCTGCCTGGGGCGATGATGTCCCGGTGGCTAAAGAAGAATTCACGACGCGACTGTTCTTCTCTGATGGCGATGCATCCAATCTCAAGCCCGTCGTGAATCTTCCTGAGTATCAGGCCCAGGGCTCACCCAACTGGTCGCAGGATGGGAAGCTGATTGCGTTTGACGCCTGGATGCCGCAGAAGGGGGAGAGTTTTCAAAATTCCAACGTGATCGTCGTCAACGCGGACGGGACTGAGCCGCGCATTTTCGCAGACGCCGGAATGCCCAGCTTTTCTCCCGATGGACGCCGCGTGGTCGTCTCGCGTCCGATAGCTCGCGGTGTGTGGATTATCGATCTCGACAAAAAGGCGCCGGATAATTTTACGTTACTCGATGCGGCTGGGTGGGGAGCGGATTGGTCTCATGAGGGCAAGATCGCTTATGCCACTCGTAGTCGCGCGGGCGCGAATTTGACTATTGTTGATGCCGCCGGTGGGAAGCGTACCGTCTTCGGAGGTGATCAAACTCCCTACGCGTTTATTTCCTGGAATATGGCCTGGTCGCGGGATAGCAAACGGATTGCGTATTTAGCAACGACCCGGGAAGGCAAAAAAGATGTCGGTATTGTTGAAGCTCGCGGCGATCAATTCGGATTGGTGACCGCGGATTCTGGGAATAACACGCTGGCCAGCTTTGCCTTCCATCCCGACGGGACCGTGTTGTTCGTCAAGCACTGTGACGAACGGGCACACTTCCAGATTTATTCCGTTACGCCCGATGGCAAGAGCGAGGCCAAACTCCTGGCCGGCTGCGATCCCGAGCGGAGCTATGCAGACATCGCCTATTCGCCCGATGGCAAGCAGATCCTGATCTCCTGCTGGAAGCGGACACCGACTGCCAAGCCGGCTGCGGCCGTTAAGGCGACGCCCACTGACAAGCCGATGCCCACTGACAAGCCGACGGCGGTTGAAAAACCGGCACCGACAGTGAAGCCGATACCGAAGCTTCAGGCGACCACAGAGGTCAAGGTCGACGATGCGCCCGATGCCAAGGAAGAGTACAATACGAAGCTGTTCGTCGCCAATCCCGATGCATCCAACATGAAGCCGGCCAACAGCCTGAAGCAGTTCTCGAAACAAGGCTCACCGAACTGGTCGCTGGATGGCAAGCTGATGGCTTTCGACGTGTGGAAGCCGACGGAGGCCCCTGACAGCGCGCGGGTCGTTGTGGTCAACACTGACGGCACCAATCCGCGGGTGTTCGAAGACTCTGCCATGCCCAGCTTGTCACCCGGGGGGAAACGAGTGGTCGTCTCGCGCCCAAAGGCCGGCGGTATCTGGGTGATCAACATCGATGATCAGGAAGAGGAGGAATTCGTCCAGGTTGATCCACTCGGCTGGGGCGCGGATTGGTCCCCTGACGGCAGGCTGGTGTATGCCACGCAGGGTGGCAACGGCGCCAATCTGACAGTGGTCGATTTGGTGGAAGGAGGGTCTCGAACTCTGTTCTCAGGAGATAAGACGCCGTATCGTCAGATCTCCTGGAACATGGCCTGGTCACGCGACAGCCAGTTCATCGCCTTCAGAGCAACAAATCAGGACGGCAAGCTGGAAATCGGCATTGTCGACTCCCGCGGCGAGGAATCCGGCCTGCGGCGACGGGTGGAGCCCGAGCTCTATGCAAGCTTTGCCTGGAGTCCGGATAGTAGTCAGCTCTTATTCACTAAGATGCACGTCGAGCGAGCTCGCATCCAGATTTACACGATTGCGCCAGACCTGAAAGATGCCCCTAAGCTGCTGACCGGCCTGGATCCGGAACGGCACTACTCGGACGTCGCGTATGGACCAGATGGCAAACAGATACTCGTGACGTGCAGCAAGCGACTTCCGTTCGTCAAGCCTGTGCCGGCGAAATAGGAGAATTGTGTTCCATCGAACTCCATCCCTGATGTTTCAGCAGCAACACAAAACAGATTAACCAGATCAGTTCGCCCGTGAACCCAATGATAACGACTCGTGAGATGTGTCGAGCCTGAAAACCACTATTTATCGCTAAGAATTAATGACTTCGACCTGAGTTCGGACGACACCCAGCAATGGTCGCGTGTCGCGATCGAATGAACGTTTCGAGAGGACGAGTATGACAATCAGAGGAACTGCGACCAGCCCGAGACGGAGCACCGCACGCTGCCACGGCTGTCGTGTGCGGATTAGCGGTATCTCGGACACCCAGCACAGCAATGGAGCAACGAAGATGGTTAGAGCTTGTGCCGTCGAGAGTCCGCCGAAGAAGCGGCCCACAAACAGCAGGCCGAACAATCCCATGACGCCGATCCCGACTGCACCTTCCGAGAGTGCTGGAGCGCGAAGCAGACTTGCTGCAAGGGAAACGCCAATCAAAGCGGCCGTGAGGGGCAACGCCGCAGCTCCTCCGGTCACGTACCCCGCGAGCATCACCGTGATTGCCGCGGTTTGTGTGGACAAGGAGAGTGCCACCAGAATTGAGATTCCGGGAGAACGGCGAGACAGCGAGGTCATGAACCACCAGACCACGGCGAGTGTCAGACTACTGAGCAGCAGTAGCTGGTACGTTGCCGCGGTAGTCCAAACGCTTCTGGGCCCGCCAAGGTAGATCGAACCATGCAGCAAGATGCGCGAGCTAGTCACGGCGAGAGCGATTCGCAGGCACCACACGCCCCATGGAGGAAGCCGTGGCCAATAGGCGACGAGCTCGATCGAGAAGATGAGCGGCAGGACAATTGTCAAGTAACGATCCAGGCCATTGATCGGCGGCCAGGCACATCGCACATGGATGACTCGGTAACCGGCGATCAGCCCGAGACCCAGCCCCGCGATACAGGCCAGGTTAATCCGTTCGGCCGTGGCCGGGGACCGCGTCCAGCCAGTCGCCAGCACGCAGAGCGCGCTGACGACGGCGGCCACAGTCATGGCTTGCGTATAGAGTACCGGATCGGGCATCCGTTACTTGCGCGTCCCTTCGAAGTCGATGAAGATCAGGGCTTCGTCACCGATCGGTCCGATCTGTGTTTTGTCGAAACCGAAGTCGCTGCGCTTGAGGGCCAGATTGGTCGAGAAGCCGACTCGCTTCGTTCCCTTAAACTCGATCTCCTTACCGCCTTCGAGGGAGATCGTGACCTTCTTGGTGACTCCGTGCATGGTGAAGTCGCCGGTTACTTCATAGCCACCTTTGATTGCTTTGACGCTGGTGCTCTTGAAGTCGAGGGTCGGGAATTGCTTGGCGTCGAAGTAGTCGGGCTGTCGCAGGTGCTCGTCACGGGCTTTGTTGCCGGTATCGACACTGTCGGCCTTAATGGACAGTTCGAAGGTCGACTTGGTGGCATCGACTCGGTCGAGAGAGAACTTGCCGCTGACTTCATTGAACCGGCCGTGAATCCAACTGATGTCGAGATGCCGGGCCTTGAAGCTGACCGACGAGTGAACGAGATCAAACGTGTAATCGTCCGCGGCGAAGGCGGTTTGAGCCACCGCACACAGGCTCATTCCCACTGCAACGGACATCACCAAGGCTGAGAGATAACGGCGCATAAGCATGTTCCTTCGAATCAGAGTTCCGGGATGTTCATTCGCTGTGCGTGCAGCACACTGGCGTATGGTATTACCGGGTGGACGGCGAGTAAAGCTGGCGGATGTCCGTAGCCCGACTCTCCGAGTCGGGTGTATGAGTCAAAATGCACCCGACTCAGAGAGTCGGGCTACGGGCTCGGCTGGCGCCTCGCTTTGGGAAGGGTTACGCCAGAATGTCGTGAATCACATGGCCATGAACGTCGGTCAGTCGGAAGTCGCGTCCGCCGTAACGGTAGGTCAGCTCCTCGTGGTCGATGCCGAGTTGATGGAGGACCGTCGCCCACATGTCGTAGACCGTGCTTTTGTTTTCAACGGCATAATATCCGAGATCGTCGGTCGCGCCGTAAATGGTTCCGGGCTTCATGCCTCCACCCGCCAGCCAGACGCTGAATCCATACGGGTTGTGATCGCGGCCGTCGCTGCCTTGCGAGAAGGGCGTGCGGCCGAACTCACCGGCCCAGACGATCAGCGTCTCGTCGAGCAGACCACGGGCACGCAGATCCGCGATGAGTGCCGCAATCGGTTGATCGACCTGCAGGGCCATCGCCCCGTGACCCGCTTTGAGTGCTCCGTGCTGATCCCACGGATTCGGTGCTCCGCCGGCTCCGATGTTTTGCGTCAGGCAACTCAGTTCGATGAACCTCACCCCGCGTTCCACCAGACGGCGGGCGAGCAGGCATTGCCGGGCATAGGCGGCCTTCTCGGGGACGGGAGAATCCAAGCCATAGAGCTTCTGCGTCTGTTCGGTTTCCCCCGAGATATCGCACAATTCCGGCACGGCACTTTGCATGCGGAAGGCGGTCTCATAGTTCTGAATCGCGGCTTCGACCTCGGCGTCGCCAGAGGTTGCATCGAGAAAGGATTGGTCGAATTGTTTGACGAAATCGAGACGATTGCGTTGAGCCACCTTCGAATTACCCGGGCGAATATTGCGAATCGCTTCCTGCTGATCGGCCTTCATGATCGAGCCCTGATGCTGGCTGGGCAGGAAGCCGTTACTAAACAGACTGACCCCACCGTGGGGTGGGACAGCACTGCCGCTTTGCAGGACGACGTAACCGGGCAGGTCGCGGTTCTCAGTCCCCAGTCCATACGCGGCCCACGCTCCGGCACTCGGATAGCCCATGATGGGGAACCCGCTGTGCATGAAGAAGTTGGCTTGAGCGTGCTCGTTCAGCGCGGAGGTCATCGAGCGGATAATGGTCAATTCATCGACGACTTTGGCGATGTGGGGAAACATGCTGCTGACGGGAATGCCGCTCTTGCCCGAGGGGGTGAATTCAAACGGACTGGCCATGATGTTGCCGTTGTTGTTGAACATGGTGCGTTCAATCTTCACCGGCATCGGCTTGCCATGATCCTTCTGCAGTCGCGGCTTCGGGTCGAACGAATCAACGTGCGAGACGCCCCCGGACATGAAGCAGAAGATGACATGCTTGGCACGCGGAACATGGTGAGTCTTCTTCATTGCCGCACCCGGCGGCAGATCGGTAGGGGCAGCACGACCCGATTCGGCCATCAGGCCAGCCAGCGCCAATGTGCCGAATCCTGTCGAACAGTGTTGCAACATGTCACGACGCGATATGGGCGGATGGTTGAGGGCTGCGTTAATCATGATCGGTTCCTTGGGCGATGTCAGCCGGAACGAACTATAAAACATTGTATTGGTGAGCCCCAGCCCGTCAGGGCGAGTATTCGGTCTTGGCTACCCTCGCCCTGGTACTCCGGGGAGAGGGGCCGGGGGTGAGGGGCATTCCGAGCGTCG
>JAKFVC010000330.1 GCA_021732415.1 Planctomycetaceae bacterium | reverse complement strand
GGTGTGTGAGGTGAGATTCCTCATCAGACCTTGGAAGAGCAATTTTGACATCACCAACTGGGTGGCTGGCGAAGACTGGGAATTATTTCCTCTTGGTGCGGACAGATTTCTAATCTGCGGTACTAGCTCCCGGGATGCTGGACGAACAAGGCACTCCACGGAAGGAAATCTTCAAGGAAGACAAGTTGCACATGACTCGGGCGGGATATGTGATCTGGCGCGATACTTTGCGGCCAATTCTGTTGAAGGGTGAACAGCAATTCGAGCGCCAGTAGGGGGTTCTGAACCTGAAGGGTTCACAGAGGGTAGCCGGTGGTTGAGGAGCGGAGCGACGACACCACCGGTCAGGTCTCCATCGTGTTCGCATCCTGGAGGGATGCCAGAGAGAACAATCTTGCGGTGGCTCATTGTGAAATCCTCTGCGATCCCTTCAGGATCGAAGGCGGGAAACGGGACGTAGTCCGGTGGTGTCGTCGCTCCGCTCCTCAACCACCGGCTACTCTCTGGCATCCTTCCGGGATGCAATTCATCCTCTGTGTGAGAGTTAGGTAACGGCAAATCTGCCAAACAACTCTTCCGGACCGTGCCAATTTCTCAAAAACACCCTGGAGGCCTCACCTTTTCGCTTGGCGGCTGACGACAAGATGGTTATGATTTGCCCCTTCCCGCCCAAGAAGTGCGCAGGGAGAGAATCCGATTTTTACTGCCTGAATGGGCATTCGATGAGCCCTGCGGACGGTCTCACAACAAATTAGCATGTGCGTCGATCGAGGAGGTTTGTGTGGTAAAGCTGCGAGTGCGGGAAAAGGAATCGATTCAAGAAGCGGTCCGTCGTTTTCGTAAACTGGTGGAGCATTCCGGAGTAAAGAAGGAAATGCGCCGCCGGGAATACTACGAAAAGCCCAGTGACATGAATCGCCGTGCCCGCCGCCGCGCCGAACGCCGCGCCCGTATGGCTCGTCTCGCCCCCCCATAACCGACGTCTCTTTCACAGAGATCAGATCGCGAAGCTTGGACTTTGACCTACGGAGTCCCTGAGTGACCACACTCAGGGACTCCGTAGGTTTTTTCGTTGATAGCGAATGACCAAACCCGCCACCCGTAACGACTTAACGGCACGAAGTGCAAATAGTCTCACTTAAAAGGCCTTGATCATTCTTCGTGTCCTTTGTGACCTTCTGTTCCAATCACATTTTTGAACAAAAGGTCACAAAGGACACGAAGAAGTGCGAAGATGGGGTCGTCACTCGCTATTATCCTGAGTCGTAACCTATAGCAGCGTATCGCTTTGTAGATCGCATTGCATCTAAACGCGGACTAGTTTGAGCTTCCATCTTAAGACAGCACGTTTCTGGCAAACTCTGCGGGCAATTCTCGATTGAATCATCGCGTTTGTCTGAGAGGTCGATCCGACATGAACGCCGATTTCATGAAATCCTCGGCCGGTTTTGTTTCCGCATCTTGACTGCGCCTTATGAATTCAGGAATGACTGCCAACGGGGAGACTGCCACGAACCCCGGTTCGAGTCCGCCCGCTTCCATCCGGCGGATTGCGCTGTTTGGCACCATCGCCCTGTTGTCGAGTGCCGCGTTCGTCTCCTGGATGGGGAATGTTCGCCAGGAAAGTCATTCTGGTTACCTGCACTCAGTCAACGAATCGATCAAGGCGGGACGCCAGGCGCGCATCACGCAAATTCTGGTGAAGCCCGGTCAGTTGGTCACGCCGGGGTCGCCGTTGCTCATTCTGCGTGATGTTTCCCTGGAAGCTGCCCGCCTCAATCAGCAGAATGCCATCGCCGCCTTGGAAGCCGAACTACGACAGGCTCAGGCCCGGGCCTCAGTTGAAATCGCTGATCGGAAAGCCAAGCTGGAAACCGAACTGTTCGAAACTCAGTTGAAGCTGGCTAGTTACGAAGAAAAACGCTTCGATCAGCGCCTGGCCCTGTATGCCTCAGAAAATCGGGTCATGGTGGCCGAGGCCGATGGTCGTCTCGATCAGATTCAAATTGCGTCGAATGGCGAGATGGAAATGCCGTTCGATACTTTGACGCTCGCTGACATTCGACAACCGAAGGCCAAGAAACGCGACCTGTTGTTTGAACTGCAGGAACGCGAAACGACTCGCAACAAGGTCGAGACTTCCGAAGCACAGGTCGCCTTGTGTGAAGAGCGGCTGGCGTTTCTCAAGGACCAGTTAGCAGGGACTCCCGCCCAGATCAACGAGGCGTTTGGCGTGAACGTCATTCAGACTCGAATCACGACGGCCCAGGCCGCGTTGGTGCAGCTTGATGCGGAAACCCCAACGTTGACACTAACCGCGACCAAACACGGGACCGTGGGTGTCTTCGCCAAATCCAGCGGTGAAATGGTCAGCTCGCAAGATGTGATCGTCGAGTTATTCGACGCCGAACAGCCATATGTCTTCGCCGAGATTCCCACCAGCCAGTTGGCGCAATTCCCGTCGGGAAAAGAAGTTGAGTTGGTATTTCCAGGCCAGGTCAGGCGGCGAGGTACGATCAGCGAATTGCCACCGCAAGCGGCTCCACTGCCTGGCCCGAGGGAACGTCTGGCAGATAATTGTGGCCAATTGAGGCTGCAGATTCTGCCCGCGGGACAGATCTGGCCACAAGTTCCGTTTGGGACACGAGTCGAAGTCCGATCCTTGCGATCCACGCCGCGAACGATCCCACAAAAGACAGAACGCACACCCGCCGAATGACAAAGTCGAACGGGTGATGCGACTCGCGACAGATAACTGCTTTGGGGCAAAGCAGTTATAAAATATCTCGTCGTCTTACTGGACGTAGCCTAAAATAAGAGTATCTCCCACTGCAATGGCAATTGCCTCCGTGAGGATGAAGTTCCTGTTTGACTGCCGAGGCGTCCGGTGAGTGAGCCGAGTATCGACATTCCGTTCCGCCCTGGCCAGACCGTCGGGATTGATTTAGGCACGACGTTTTCGTCGGTATGCCAGTTGAACAGTTCTGGTGTGCCGATCCCTGTCAAAAACAGCGACGGGCAGGTCACGACTCCGTCGATCGTGATTCTGGGCGAGAATGGCCAAGTCACCGTCGGCCCCGGTCCGGAACGTATTGCCCAGTCTGATCCGCGCTGGGTCGTGCAATCGATCAAGCGCGAGATGGGGACAGCTCGGTTTTCGCTGAACTACATGGGCCGGCAACTCAATCCGGAATTCATTTCAGCGCTGATCCTTAAGAAGCTGAAACTCGACGCCGAAAAACAGCTCGGGCCGGTCGCCAATGCGGTCATCACCGTCCCGTATTATTTCAACGACTTATGCCGTCGGGCCACGCAAAATGCCGGTCAGATCGCTGGGCTGAACGTCGTTGACATCATTAACGAGCCCACTGCGGCGACGTTGACCTATGCCTGGTTGAAGGGGGAATTGGGGAAGGGTGAAGTCACCGATAAGGAAAAGACCATCATGGTCTATGACCTGGGTGGTGGAACCTTCGACGTCACTGTGGTGCAGTACACGCCCACCCATTTCCGCGTCATCGCGACCGACGGAGACGTGCGGCTGGGTGGACTCGACTGGACCGATCGCATCGTCCAGCATGTCGGCGATACGTTCGCCAAGCGCGACCGCTATGACCCTCGTCAAGATCCCCACCAGAAGCTTGTCTTCGAGCAACGCTGCGAGCGAGCCAAACGTGCCCTCAGCAATCAACCTCAGGTGATGGTCGATCTGCCGTTGTCAGGTGGCCGGTTGTTGTCGGCCTCCATGACCCGAGCCGAATTCGAAACCATTACGGCGGACCTCATTCAGCGGACGCGGGACACGACGGAACTGGTGCTGGAACAAGCCGGGATCGAGCCCAACGAGTTGGATGAGATTCTGCTCGTGGGTGGCTCGACACATATGCCGATTGTTTCCTGGATGCTGCGCAGCATTACCGGCAAGGTCCCCTCACGCGATCTGAATCCTGATCTGGCCGTTTCCCAGGGGGCCGCGATTCACGCTGCAATTCTGGAAGCCCGCGCATCGGGCGACCAGACGTCGATGGCCCACCCGGTCATCAAGCGGTTGCGTGGCATTCGGGCGAGCGACGTGAATTCGCATTCGCTGGGGATTGCGGTGACCGATCCGGTCAACCCGCAGCATCAAGTCAACCACATCATGATCCGCCGCAACTCGTCAATTCCACGACGAGTGACCCAGCGGTTCGTGACAACGCTGTCGAATCCGAGTTCCATCACGCTGAGACTGCTGGAAGGCGAATCTCCGGACATCCAGGCCTGCACCGACATCGCCGAGTTTCGCATCGTCGGCTTACCTCCCAACTTGCCAGCCGGTTCGCCCGTCGAACTGACCTACAGCTACGACAGCCGGGGCAGAATCCACGCCACTGCACGCGAGCTCCACAGCAATTGCGTCGGCACACTGGAACTGGTGCATTCGACAGGCCTGACCGACGCGGGTCTGGCAGCGTTTGTGCGTCTCGCGTCCGACTATCGCGTTGAGTGAGTCTGGGGTCGGGTCTACAGCGGCGTTTCGACTTTGGGCAACACGACCAGCTTGTGTTTAAACACCTGCTCAAACGACAGCTCGTGGCGTTTAACTCCCCACAGTTCCAACTGACAGTCCACGGGCGACACGATCTCCAGCGAGATGGTTTCAGGCGCCGATCGGAAAAATCGCACGCTCGTCACGGGTCCGGTGTGACTGCGGTCCAAGGCTTCTGCCATCCGCAGGAACATGCACAAGGAACGTACGATTTTCCGCGCCCGCTTGTCGAGGTCCGCGAATTCCCGATGTTTCATCTGCGGTAGCGACTTGCCGTGAAACAACGCGGTCGCCGCGATAATGGCGATTTCGGTGTTATCGAAACCCAGCAGATCGGCACTCCGGATGAAGTAGTACGAGTGCTCGCGGTGCTTGGAGTACGATAAGAAGGCGCCAATGTCATGCAACAGGGCGGCGTACTCCAGCAGTTCGCGCTCCCAGTCGCCCATCTTGTGCAGGCCAATTTGAAACGCCGAGTCAAAAAACTGCAGCGACAGCCGGGCCACCGTTCGCGCGTGGTTCTCGTCAAAGCCGCAAGAACGTCCCAGTTGAAAGGCACTGCGCTCACGGAACGATCGCAGCTCCAGCGGCGGCAGGTGCTCCATGCGCGACATGTAGTCGATGGGCAATCCCTCGCGCAATCCACGCTCGCTGACCCGCACTTCGTCAACGCCCAACTCTTCGAGGATCGTTTCGAGAATTGCCGCACCAGCCACGATGATGTCGGCTCGTTCCGGATTGATCCCCGGTAGCTTGGCTCGTTCTTCCAACGTGCATTCGCACAAGTGCGGGATAATCTGCTGCAGGTCGGCCAGAGTGAGAATATCGTCCCGCTTCCAAGGCCGCCGATGCACGATCCGGAACGCGATTTCCGCCAGATTGCAGATGGATCCAGAACTGCCGACGGCGATATCTGTCCGCCACTTTTTCAACTGTTGCAGCGTGCGAATGGCCGAGGTCCGGACGTACTGCTTGATTTGCTGATACAGCCGATCAGAGACCGGGCCGACATCGGTGGGCTGGAAAAAGCGTGACGTCAGCCGGATGGCTCCCAATTTCAGCGAATCGAGAAAATCGTGCTGCGATTGGGTGCCGACAATGACCTCGGTACTGCCACCGCCAATGTCGATGAACAGGGCTCGCTTTTCGCCCAGGTTGAGTCCGCTGGCGACCCCCAGGTAGATCAACCGGGCTTCTTCCTTACCGGAGATGACGCGTACATCAAGATGAGCTTCGCGGTCCAGTCGTCGCAGAAACGCGGCCTGATTGCTGGCGTCACGGCTCGCGGAGGTGGCCACGGCCACGATCTCATGAGCTCCATGCGCCTGGGCCATCTGCACGAACTGGCTGCAGACCTGCACCGCACGTTGAATCGCCTGCGGTTGCAGTTGGTTGTCGCGAAATTCGCCCTCGCCCAGGCGGACGACTTCCTTCTGCTGCGAGATCACCGAGAACGAGTGATTGGGATCGATGCGAGCCAGCAGCATGCGCACCGAGTTGGTCCCAATGTCCAGAAAGGCCACGACGTGTTTGTCGGGACCGACGGACTTGATGTCGAGAGTGTCGACGACCTGGCTCACTGGCGTTCCATCATGTGAGATATTTTTCGATAGGCAAACGAGGGCCACCGCTCCCTCGGTCTCTGGCGATTAGTTTACCGTGGGGGAAGAAGGACGGCAAATCAATAAGAGTCGTCCATCACTTCTCGTCCAATCGGCCGGAACGCGCTAGCCCTGATAATTCATCAATCATTCGATTTCAGCGGACTCTCGTGGGAAGCTTGTGGTCTGTTGGTTGATGCGCATTCGGTGCGCACCTTCCCCCTCCCCAACTGGCCGATCTGTGATGTCGGGTCCCG
>JAKFVC010000297.1 GCA_021732415.1 Planctomycetaceae bacterium | reverse complement strand
AGCCCCTCTCCCCGGAGTACCAGGGCGAGGGGAGCATTTTTCTTCATCTATTAAGCGGTTTAGCGTCGGAATGCAGACGCTAGCAGCGTCGGCCACGGGACGCCATCATAATCACGTTGGCTGATGAACTCCACGAATGCGACCCATTTGAACCTATCAGAAAAACAAACAGCCCGGCTGCTGAAGAGCAGCCGGGCTGTCGAATCGCGTGTTTCAGTTGTCGAATCTTGGTCGTCGCACCGATGGCGGGAGGGTGAGGCTCCTGTCGAAATACGGTCTTCGCTTGTGCCGATTGAAGACGTATTGCGGCGTGTGCCTTTCCCTCCTGTCTCTCAGCTTCTCGAAAGATGGTCTTAGAACTGATACGCCTTGTTAGTCTTATCGAAGTCGATGTCCGTCAAACCAAGATTCGTTTTGATCTGGGTGTAGGTGTACTCTTCCATCAGGACGGGTTCGCCCCCTTCTTTTTCCGGCCAGCCGTATTGCTCAACCCGGATCGGAAGTTTGGATTCCGTGTGAATGTACAAACGCGTCTTATGGAACTTGAAGTGGTCGCGGGGTTGAGGATGAATCGTTTCCAACATCAGGCATGATTCCTCGCCCACTTTCACATTCGCTACGTCCTTGACCGTGACTTCCTGGTACTGAGCGTCCGCCTGCCACTGTGTAATCACAGCTTCCACCATCTTCGCCATCCCGGCCTGAGTGATCGGGTAGCGATTCTCGGCCATGGCCTCTTTGCTGGTGGGGATATAGTTGACCGTTCCGGCGAAGGAGCGGAAGCCGGCGTCATGCCCCATCAACCGGCCCTTGTTAAGGCCGTCGACGTAAATCACTTCCCGGCCGGCATGCGGTTGCTCAAATTTCAAATAGACGCTGAACGGTTCGTGTCGGAACTTCGAGAACATCGTCTGGCTGTGCAGCTTGTTCTGCACCATCTCCTGCTTGAACAGGACCGCCGAATAATCCTTGACGGCCTTGGTTGCCTGCAGGCTTTCTTCAGCCTTGGCGACGCAGGGCTTCAAAGGATGGTTGTCAGCAACCGTCTTGGGCAGTTCTTTGAGGGCGGTGGCCGACCGGCCTTCGAGCTCTTCAATCTTGCGAGCCATCTTCTCGGTGGGACGAGTGGCCTTTTCTGGTGCCTTGGCCCGCGGAGGCTTCTTACTGCTAGCACCCCCGGCAGCCAGACCATGCGACACGGTGACTCCGCAGATCGTTGTCGCCAGCGTCAAGCTGATCGCAATGAACTTCCGCAGCCACTTTCGCGACCAGCAACGCCGCCAGTTTGTTTGCGTTTTACGCATCTCTCAAATCCTCAACACGTATGAAGAGCCTGATCTGTGAACAGCCCAGGCTCCACAATTTTAAGGCGAGCACTCCGTTGTGGTTTGCCGTGTGGCAAAATCGCCTGTCTCAGATATCGACCTGCCGCGCGCATCGACCGCAGGTGCGTCCCAGCGACCCATGCAACATAACGCAGACACAAGCGGTGAACCAGCAGTAATTGCTATAACAGGCAAAGTTTGTGCCATGCTCGCCAATCTCGCATCTTCTCCATGTTGCGGGATTGGGCTCAGGGGAGAACGTGCGGATTCATGGATTGTCCCAAGAATTAAAAGATCTCATGCCAAGGCGCCAAGACGCAAAGAATTTATCTCTTCGTTTGGTTCTTTGCGCCTTGGCGTGAGATCATTCTTCTGATTTCGCGCCGAGCTTCCCATTCGCCTGGAATCCGCAACAATAGGTGTAACGAAAGGTTGCGACACAGCAATCAAGAATCCCCAGTGCTTTCCAGAGAGGCGGTTTCCTGCGACTCATGTTTGGAGAATTTCCCCCGACACCGCAAGACATTCATTTTCGCGTTCTGGGAATCCCGTGTCGAATTCACCCGACATTCTGGATCATTGCTGCGATATACGCCTTTCCTCGCGGGCAAATGGCTGGTGAAATGCCCGGCCAGCTGATTCTGTTGTTGCTGCTGAGTCGCATTACGTGCCTGTTCGTTTCGATATTGGTGCATGAATTGGGGCACGCCCTGCTGATTGACCGCGTGGGGTTTCCCACAGCGATCACGTTGCACTCGTTCGGCGGTTACGCTTCTTATCAGCCGACTCGATCCATTCGCCACACGGTGTCGATGGCCATCTCATTCGCTGGGCCGCTGGCGGGATTTATTCTGTATGGCGTCGTGTGTGGCGTGGAGTATCTCTTGGTGAGGAATGACGTGTTTTTCCGATTGCCGCGCGCCTTCGCATATGTGCTGGCTGATGCCATTGTGCAACTGAAGTACATCAATCTCTATTGGGGATTGGTTAATCTCTTACCGGTATATCCGCTCGATGGCGGCCAGATTACGCGGACCTGGCTGGCCGCGTACCGGGGAATTGACGGAGTGCGGCAGTCACTCGTGATCTCGATGATCGTTTCGGGAGCCGCGGCCCTGTGGTTCTTCAAAGAGAGTGGCCAACAGTTGTTCGACTTTACGGTGATCTTGTTTGCCTACCTGTGCTTCCAGAGCTACCAGGCCTACGAGCAAGTGCGACGCTACTGATTGCGGCCCCCGTGGCCGACGTTAAAGTGTCTGATGGATCACTTAGATGCCGATTTTTCTTTCACGGAGTGCCCAAGAATACTAGCCCGAAGCGCAAGCGAGTGCATTCTCCTCCAATGAAAATGCGGAATGCACTCGCTTGCGCTTCGGGCTAGTATTGGATAGACGCCGACGCTGGCAGCGTCGGCCACGGGCCAGCCACGATGGCGAAAATCACGAACAGCGCCTAATCTGGGGCAGGTCAACGTTCCATTCACGAAACATCTGTCGGGAAAGCATCTCGCTCATGGCCAACGATACGGCGTTTCAATTTGCGGCGGCGAATCTGCGATATGGCAGCGGCTGTACTCGAGAAGTCGGCTTTGATCTGCAGGACTTGAAGGTCAAACGGGTGCTGGTCGTGATCGACCCGGCGCTCGTCAATCTCTATCCCGGGATCACCGTCCGTGAATCCCTCGACGCCGCGGGAATCGATGCGGTCTTTTTCGATCAGGTCGAAGTCGAACCGACGGATCTCAGTTTTCAGGCGGCAGCCAAAGTCGCAGCGGAAGGCCGGTTCGACGGATTTCTCGCGGTTGGCGGCGGCAGCACGATTGATACGGCCAAGGCTGCGAATTTGTATTCGACCTATCCCGCCGACTTTCTCGACTACGTCAATCCGACCATTGGGCGTGGCATACCAGTACCGGGGCCGCTCAAACCGCTCATTGCGATTCCCACGACCGCCGGCACAGGCAGCGAGACGACCGGCGTTGCGATTTTTGGTGATGCCTCGAAGCACGTGAAGACGGGTATTTCGCATCGTTATCTGCGGCCGATCCTGGGCATCGTCGATCCTGACAACACGCGGACCCAACCCGCAGCAGTCGCCGCATCGGCCGGATTGGATGTCCTCAGCCATGCCCTCGAATCGTACACTGCGATTCCTTACACGGCCCGAGTGAAACCGAACAAACCCTCCGAGCGTACTGCCTACCAGGGGACCAATCCGATCAGCGATGTGTGGGCCTTGCGGGCCTTGGAAATGGTAGCCGCGTATCTTCCGCGAGCCGTCGCGGACATCACGGATGACGAAGCTCGCGGCCAGATGTTGCTCGCGTCCGCCTTCGCGGGGATTGGATTTGGCAATGCCGGAGTCCACCTGCCCCACGCCATGGCCTATCCCGTCGCGGGGATGGTGCGCGACTTCCATCCAACAGGCTACGCGACACGCGATGCGCTGATTCCGCATGGCATGTCGGTCATTCTCAACACGCCCGCGGTCGTACGATTTACGGCCTCAGCCTGCCCAGATCGTCATCTGCAGGCGGCTGCCGCATTGGGAGTCGATATTGCGGGCAAGCGGACCGAGGATGCGGGAGAAATCCTCGCAGATCGCGTTCTGCACTTCATGCAGTTGCTGAAGATGCCCCGCGGCTTGCAGGCGGTTGGATACGCGGAAGCCGACATTCCCGAGATGATCCAAGGAACCTTGCCGCAAAGCCGCATTACGAAACTCTCACCGCGCCCCGCTGGCGATGTGGAGATCGGTGAGTTGTTTCATAATTCGATGAAATTGTGGTAGCAGGCCGTAGCCCGACTCTCTGAGTCGGGTGCTTGTTCTTCGAGTACGAAGAATACCCGACTCAGAGAGTCGGGCTACAGGTTCGGCTGACGCCTCACACGGGATTACTCGCCTTCCACAGATTCAGCGTCAGATGTGCCTGCCCCTGGTGATGAGCTTCATGCCAAGACAGCAATTGCAGGATCTGGCCGATATTCAGCCCACGTTCTTTCATCGCCGGTGGAATGATGCCGAGGTCGCTTTCCTGGAGCGTGCTGACCGTCTGCAGCAGATGGGTCCGGCTGGCATCGAGGACATCGCGGATGCGGTCGAGCGTCGGGATGTTGTCATCCACCGTACTGCCACCGCGAAACCGCGGCAGCAGGTCTGGAAACCCGGCAACGGTACCAATCAGACGTTCGGTGGCGAATAGCTCCTCGGTGATCCCAATGTGGACCATCTGCCAGGCGATGTGAGCTCGGCCGGGGCCCGGACGCCATCCCAGGACCAGTTGGGGATTGGGCAAATTCGCGATTTCGTCCAGTTTGCCAATCGTTCGCTTGCGATTCATCTCCCATTGAGAGAGACACGTCTCGATGTAGCTCATGCTGTCTTCCTTGTCTGAGTAAGGGCGCGGTAGCTGGCGTTGATTCTTGAATCCAGAAGGCCAGTTTGCAAGTCGTCCGGGTTCGCGATTCAGAAATGAACAATGATGAATAACAGAATAAGGTCCTTGATCGGCATGAACCATGCATCCGATATTTCTATTCGGGAGCTACAGAATGACCTGCGTGGTGTCATCCTGCGGATGCAAGCGATACCGAATCTCGCTACACTCTGCGGGCTGACTGGTGGAATTTCCAGTCGCTTGTGACGCGCTCAACACAAGATAGACAACAGGAGAAGACAATGCGGAACGTGATGACGTTGATCCTCGGTGGAGGCAAAGGCACGCGACTCTATCCGCTGACCAAGCATCGCTCGAAGCCCGCCGTGCCGCTTGCCGGCAAGTATCGGCTGATCGATATTCCTATTTCGAACTGCCTGAATAGCGGTCTGAATCGCATCTATTTGCTGACCCAGTTCAACTCGGTCAGCCTGCATCGCCATATCCGCGATACCTACAATTTTGATTCATTTCATCGCGGATTCGTGGAAATCCTGGCGGCTCAGCAGACTTTCGAAGGAACCAACTGGTACGAAGGGACCGCCGACGCCGTCCGCAAGAACATTCGCTATGTCGAACAACCCGGCGTGGAGCATGTGCTGATCCTCTCGGGCGATCAACTCTATCGTATGAACTACGGCGAGATGCTCGATACCCACATCAAATCGGGGGCCGACGTGACCATCGGCTCGGTGCCGGTGACGCGTGATCAAGCTGCGGGATTCGGGATTTTGCGTTCAGACAATACTGGCCGCGTGACGGGGTTCCTGGAGAAGCCACAGACCAGCGAAGAAATCGACATGGTCAAGACAGAACCCTCTTGGATCGACGCCCGCGGAATTGAAAGCAAGGGCCGAGATTGCCTGGCCAGCATGGGCATTTATGTCTTCAAGCGGGATACACTGCTGGATGTCCTGCACAAGACCGAGTACCAGGATTTCGGCAAGGAGATTTTCCCGGTCGCCATTCGGACCCGCAAAGTTCAGGTCCATCTGTTTGACGGCTACTGGGAAGACATCGGCACGATCAAGGCGTTTTACGACGCGAATCTCGATCTGTGCAAACCCAACCCGCCGTTCCAACTGGTGTCTGCCGACGCTCCGATCTATTCACGGCCTCGCTACCTGAGCCCCACGCTGGTCGCCGGTGCCACGATCAAGCACAGCCTCATTGCGGACGGTTGCACGATTGGCGAAGGATCCGTCATCGAGAACAGCATCGTCGGATTGCGGTGTCCGATCGGCAAGAACGTGACGATCCGTAATTCGATTTTGATGGGCTGCGATTTCTATCAGTCAGCCGCCGACGTGACCGCTGATCGAGCGACTGGGCGTCCCTTGATGGGGATCGGTGACAACGTGGTGATCGACGGAGCCATCGTCGACAAGAATTGCCGCGTGGGATCGGGATCCCGGATCGTGAACGACACCGGAATTCAGGACAGCCCGGAGACTTCGGAAGCGATGATCTGCGACGGAATCGTCGTGATTCCGAAGGATTCGACGCTGCCGAACGGATGGTCGTTGAAGTTGTAGTCGAATGTATCGTGGGACGGGTCTCCAGGCCCGTCCGTCGGTCCTGGCTTTCCGAAGCAAGAGTATGCCTGATGAATCGACTTGGCTCCCCTCGCCCT
>JAKFVC010000325.1 GCA_021732415.1 Planctomycetaceae bacterium | reverse complement strand
TTTCCGGCCAGGGCGAGGGGAGCAGGAGCTGCCGAATTCTTTCCTTAGATTTGGATGCAAAACATCCCACACTAGTTCGCCCGACGGATGTTGGCACGTCACCGATGAAACTGTAACATCAAGGGACACTTTCCCAATCTGCTGTCGGCTCCACAGATGAGGTAACGCGCCATGACCCAACCAGAAAATACCCCCGAACCAAACCCGACACCCGACACCGACGAATCTCGTCGCACTTTTCTGAAGTCGGTTGGCGTGGGCGCATTGGCCTCCACGGCGGCACCAGCGTTTCTGTATGCCACCGACAAAGCGGGAACGAAGAACGCGATCATCGGCGAAGGCGACCACAAATACGAATGCCTCCACGGCTGGGGCCAACTGCCCAAAGACATCACGTGGGCCGAAACTCATGGCGTGGCAATCGACGAAGCCGGCTTGATCTATATCACACATCGTTGCAAGACGCTGGAGCCCATGGACGCGGTCGTCGTCTTCGATCCCGATGGCAAATACGTCCATTCGTTCGGCAAAGAGTATCACGCCGGCGGCCACGGCATCGACATCCGCAAGGAAGGGGGCGAGGAATTCCTCTACCTGTGCGACGTCAAGAACCGCATCGTCGCCAAGACGACCCTCAAGGGCGAGCAAATCTGGAAGTTCTGCTATCCGCAGGAACCCCAACTCTATCAGAAGGTCCTGCAATTCAGCCCAACCAATGTCGCCTTCCATCCTGATGGCGGCTTCTACGTCGCCGACGGGTACGGCTCGAACTACATCCATCAATACGACGCCAACGCAAAATGGATTCGCTCGTGGGGCGGCACTGGCGATGAAGCCGGCAAGATGAAAACTCCACACAGCATCTGGCTCGACAACCGCCCCGGCCGAGAAGTCTCACTGGTGGTCGCGGACCGCGCTAATGCCCGCCTGCAGTACTTCACGCTCGACGGCAAACACATCGGCTACGTCAAAGAGGTCAGCTTCCCCGCCGATTTCGACATCCGCGGAACCGAACTCCTCGTCCCCGACCTCCACGCGCGAGTGACGATCCTCGACAAAGACAACAAAGTCATCACCCACCTGGGCTACGACCCCGAGTGGACCAAAGCGGTCCTCGCCGATGAATTTAAGATGCGGAGCCAGCCCAAACGCTGGGAAAACGGTAAATTCATTCACCCGCATGACGCGTGCTTCGACAAAGATGGGAACATCTTTGTGGCGGAATGGGTGCTGACCGGCCGGGTGTCGAAGCTGCGGAAGGTGTCTTGAGGAATCACATTTGGGCAGTCATATTTTTTAATGAGCTTGATTTGCCCTGAATTAGCTACTTCTATCAACCGCAATAATTGCGAGAAGTCCCCTCAATGAATCGCTTAAGGTATTGCCGCCCAATTCTAACTCTTATCCTGGCAATCCTTTCGTTCACGGCGGAATGCATTGGAAAGCCTCGAGTTTCTGTTCGTGGATACCACAAAAAGGATGGGACCTATGTCAGACCGCATACTCGCTCTGCTCCGTCACGAAATGCCTATTCCTACGGTGCTAACTATGGGTATCCTTCTGTAATTCAGCCAGGAGAAGCGACGCTACGCACTCCATTGAGACCATCACATTCAGAGCACGACGCGATTTCTGAGGAACACCGGGCTGCCAGTGCTCTCAAGGTCGCGAAGGACTATATCCAGAAATGGGATGGACAGTTGTCCGATGGGTTAAAGCTGTCACTTGTCGACATTATCCATCGATACCCGGACACACCTGCGGCAAGCGAGGCAAAGTCCATTCTAGACAAATCACAAAATGAAACCAAATCCCTTAATAAAGTCAACGTCCTAAAGCAACATATCAACATCAGAATGGGGGTTGTATCCGATCGCACTAAGCTCGAACTCTTAGAGATAATTAAACAACACCCTGGATCCGCAGGTGCCAAACAAGCCGAAGCCATACTTGATGCCGAAGTGAGTTCGCAAATGAATAAAAGATTCAAGACAGGCGAACAATCTCTTTGGCACGCCCAATACACCTTCGACGGCTATGTCGATGGTAGCAGCATAGGATCTCCTAATATAAAGACGTCCGAGATAGACGTTAATATAGGCGACAAATTTCCACAGTTTGGACAGCCACCAAAAGCCTCGTGGTGGAAGTTCGTCCGAACTCGGTAGTGTATCTTCAAGCGGTTAGAATGATCGGGTAACATTTCGCACGCCGTTCGAAGAGTCGATATTTACAGGTCAACTGCGACATGCGCATTGAAACCTATCCCACCGTATCGGAGCGCAGCTCTAATGCTTTGCCTTCGTTCTTCCAGAGATCCCCCACGCACCACACCGTTGCGGGTCGATTGGTCACTTTCTTGATTCCCGTCAACCACGTGTGCCAGCGTTCCTGGAATTCGACCTTGAAAAATGGCGCGGCCTGTACGCGATTGAGCAACGAGGTAATCGGCGCGGAGGGCCTGACTTCGTCGCGGGTCGCCACTTTGCGAAGGTCGCGCGCCACGGTACGCAACCGTGCGCCATTGGTGGAGTCGCGTAACGATTGAACGCGTTCGGGGTGCGTCGTGAATTCAGAGGCATGGACCAGGGAGAGAAAGCTCAGGCTGAGCCCCGCCGCTGCCAGCAACATCGAGACTCGAAGTCTCGAGAACACCATATCTGAGGCGCAGTAGCAGGCGCCTAATCCAACCACAATGCCGGGCAACAGCCACTCGAGCCGTGGTACTCCATTCATGTTCATCGTGAGGAGGCTGATCACTCCCACGACGAGAATTGGTATAACGCCAAACTGAAACCGCCGTTTGTCAAATTGGAATTGATGGCGATACCGCAGGACAAACAACAGTGCGACCGCGGGAATACCGATCAGCATCAAGACGTGAAGCGATTCATGCATGACGAGCCTCGCGGCGGGCTGAGATCTTCGATTCGACTCCTGAATATTAGAATACTCATTCCATCTGTGCATGCAAGCTAAGATTGCAACGCTCTGATCCCGGATGGCTTATTCGAATTCGTTCCCAACTTTACGAGCACGCAACGGTTTGTCGAGATTGATTCCCAGCAGCAAACCCACTTCGACAATCAGATTCCACCCCGCGGCCATCTGCACGAACGGAGTCAGATTTTCGATTTCGGGAATGATGATCGTCGGGAAGCGTGTCGGACGAGAGGCGATGGCGATGATCGTCAGACCGACCCCTTCAACAAGCGTCTTGTGAAACTTGTCTTCGGAACCGGGGTACGGGTTCACCCAGATTAGCACGTCGCTCGCATCCATGACTTCTTCGATGCCGTGGACCGCGTAGGTGCCTTCGAGGAAGTCGGCAGATTTGCGTGTGATCTCATTGGTTTTCAAGGTCAGTTCTTCAGCAACACCATCATTACGTCCCGCCCAATAGATCGACTTCGCTTGAGCAATGCGTTCGACCAATGCCCGGTCGATCGGTGTTGTGACGGCCGTCTGGAACGCCTGGGCGAGAGCCCCTTGCTGCGACGCCAGCGTTGGCTTGCCTGCGGCGTGTTCGAGCAACGCGCGCAGGAAGAGTGCCTGTTCGATGACGCTCTTGGAGGCCGCGACCGCATGCTCTTCTCCGCACGTTAATACGTAGCCCGTGTTCGCTAGTGATTCGAGCTTCGTCTGGGGATGAGCACACAAGCTATAGCGATGAGGATGTCCGGCTCGATGCAGCTTGTCGAACAGGCCGATGACCTCGGCGGTGCGTCCGGAATTCGACTGCGCGAAGACGGCCCAATCGGCGAGATCGTACTCTTGCGCCTGCAAACCGGTCTCGGTGTGCAGCGTGAGCGGCCAGCCTTGGCGACGCGCTTCGGCGATGACGTTCTTGGCGGGGAACAGGCGGCTGGAGCCCTCGCCGGTGAGGAGCAGGCGGCCGACTTTGGCAATCTGCTGGGCGGTGGCCTGCATGCGACCGGCATCGAACGATCGGATCAGTTCGGGAACCGCGAGCATGTCTTCGATCAGACCGAATTTGGTGTAGCGGGCGTCGTTGGGAATCATGTTGGTATGTGTTTCCAAATTCTGTCGAATCAGTTGTTAAACGATGGAATAATCAGATTCGTATATTCCGGCAGCGGTCCGACCAACGGTTTCAAATACTCATGGAACGCCGGCGTCACCCCCATGCCGTCGGCCGCGATGAACTCGTCCGGGAGAGGTCGCTCGTGGTTGGCAACGTTGGCCAGCGGTGCGGATCCGAACTTCATGCTGTATGGGGCGTTGCTCACCCGTTCGAAGGTCACCATCTCGCCGCTGCGGCCCGTGAGGGCCCGTTGCACGGCTTCTCGGCCGGCACCGTACGCTTCATCAAAATCGAGCGACACCGCGCGGTCGGCGGCACACATCTGGAGCGACTCGGTCACTTGGAACTCGCCGCGCCAGCCGAATTCGTCACTGATGATGCGGTGCAGAACCATCGCGGCACTCGTGCCGCCCATCGCACCAAACTCCACATTGTTGAATTTGTCTCGTGTCTGCGAGGCACTCACGGGGCTGCCGTCGGCGTTGGTGATTCCTTCGCCGCAGACGATCGATACAAAACCATGATCGCGCTTGCGCTGTTCGACTGCCGCGAGGAATGCCGCTCGGTCGAACGGTCGCTCGGGAAGCAACAACAGATGGGGAGCATCACCGCTCGTCCGCTGAGCCGCCGTCGCTGCGGCAGGCAACCAACCCGCACTGCGGCCGACCGTCTGAAAGATGCAGAACTGATCGACGCGTTGCATATCGCGGGCCAGCAATCCCGCCTGCAACACGCTGAGTGCCACGTACCGGGCCGCACTGGGGAAGCCGGGAGTGTGATCGGTGCCGAACAGATCGTTGTCGACCGTCTTCGGGACGCCGACTCCCTGCAGTTCGTAGCCCTTACTGCCGGCATAGGCGGTGATGCGATGGATTGTGTCCATCGTGTCGTTGCCGCCGATCATGAAGAGGTAACGGATCTCGTGCTTCTTCAACTGAGCGAGAATCGGCTCGAAGTGCTCCTCTTTCAACTTCAACCGGGTGGAACCCAGCGCACTGCTGGGTGTGCGTCGCAGGCCGGTCAGGACGTCTTGCGGTTGATCAAACATGTTGATCAAGTGATTGTTGAGCACCCCTTCAATTCCGAAACGCATGCCGAGTACCTGGCCGATCTGACCTGACTCACGAGCGGCTTCGACGATGCCGACCAGCGACGAATTGATGACCGGTGTCGGGCCTCCCGATTGACCGACCAGTGCGTTGCCTTTTGCCATGACCAATGTTCCTTAACGTGTATAAATCTGATGTTGCTATGGCGCTTCAACAAATCATTTGTGCTGACTGAAAGTGTGAGGGTGCCAGTGTGTGAGAGTATGAGAGTACAGAAAAGTCTGATCGAACTTGGGCTGCACTCTTACTCCGTTGCTCTCGCACCCTCATACTCTCCAACGCTTTCGATTGCGCAAAACCGCTCCAATCGGGGACGGACGGGCCTGGAGACCCGTCCCACGATACTCAGGCCATAAACGTCAGCAACTGCTTCCAGAACTTCGCATACAGATCACCCACTTCGATGGCCTTGGAGCCCGGCGCCTTCTCGGTCATTCGCTGGTCGCCCCAATCCACAAATCCGCCTACCCAGTGAGGTGCCACGTCCGTCGCCAGAACGGCCGTCTTCCCGGATCCGTGCGCGCCGACGACCAGCATGGGATGAGTCTCAATCAGCTCGACATACCAAACGCCGTCTCGATACTGGGCTCGCAGACGATCGGCCTCCAGGACCACGGTCGCGTCTGCTTTGGACGTAAATCGATTGAATCCGCCGACGTACGGGGCGCGGGATGACCAGGGTAGACCATCGACCGCCGCGTGGCTGGCGACTTGCCGGATCAAAACAGGGTGATCGCAGTTCAACCGGTCATCGTCACTCCGCATCACGACCGGCAACACGGCCGCGATGGCTGTCGTGTCCCAGTCTCCACCGAGACCGTGAAATGATTCCCAGCCGCCGATCATCAGCAAATTCGTCCCGGCAGCGACGGCGGCAAGAAGATTCGCCTGCGCTGCCTCGCTCATCTGCGCCGACGGATAGTCCGACAGAATCACCAGTTGACGGCCCGACACCGCGGCCGGGTCGATCGCGCGGTCGCTGGGGCAGTAGTCAAAGTGGAAGCCCCACATCGTCAGCAATCCCGCCAGATAGGCCGCATCGCCGTCGAGGCACGTATCGCCACAATAAAGGATCGGTGCAGTCACTCGCCAACTCCCTTTCTCGGACGATTTCGCCAATGGGGCATTCTACCATCCAGAATCTCCCGAAAGGGCGAAGTTTAACGGTGCGATTCAACTTATCCAAGCCAATGCAGGCCGTGTGTCAGAGCCATTTAGAAATGTCATAGGGTATGGCAATATAGAAATGTCACATTCCCTCTTGGACGTGTGGGGCCCGCTTCGCGCAGGTGAGCGCTAGCGAACCGTAGCGAAGCGGGCCCCACACGT
>JAKFVC010000129.1 GCA_021732415.1 Planctomycetaceae bacterium | reverse complement strand
GAGTACCAGGGCGAGGGGAGCCAGATTCATAGCGAAATATCAAACGGCAACCAACGTTCCGGCTGACAGAAGGACAAACCAACAATGCCTGCGCCGTGTCCTACTCCTGATGAACTGGCTGCGTTTTCACTGGGGAATCTGCCCGGAGCCGTTCTGGACCACATGGCGAAGCATGTCGAAGAATGTCCCAATTGTGATGCCATTCTGCGGGTTCTTGAGGAACATCCCGACCATTTGCTGACCGAACTTCGGCATCTCGAACCGCCTGGCTCCGGGATCGCGATGCTGGCTCCGGAGTTGACCGAGGTCGTACGCGATGTCGCGGAACGGATGGTGCGCACTCATGCCGGTGCCGGTCAGGGCAGCACCGATGATATCAACGTCGACCCCGGCCGACGGTTTGCGCGACTGGTGGCGAATGGTCCCTGTCGCCTCGGGAAATTTCTGCTCCAGGCCCAATTGGGGGTTGGATCGTTTGGGTTTGTCTTCCGGGCCTGGGATGTGGAGCTGGAACGGACGGTCGCGGTGAAGATCCAACGGGCGGGAAGCCTGGCCGGTGACGCCGAGGTCGACCGCTTCCATCGCGAAGCCCGCAGCGCGGCACAGCTCAAACATCCCGGCATTGTCTCCCTGTACGAGACGGCTCATACCGAAGATGGTGTCTGCTTCCTGGTGTATGAGTATGTCGAAGGGGAGACGCTGGAGAGTTGGCTGCAGCAGCATCGTCCCAGCCCGCAACGGGCGGCAGAACAAGTTGCAGAACTGGCTGAGGTACTGCAGTACGCTCACGAGCATGGCGTCGTGCATCGCGATGTGAAGCCGTCCAATATCCTCGTCGATCGGGATGGCCGACTGCACATTATGGACTTCGGGCTGGCCAAGCGCGAAACGGGCGACATTACGATGACGCCGGATGGTCAAGTCATGGGAACACCCGCCTACATGTCGCCCGAGCAAGCTCGCGGAGATACGGCGGGGATCGATGCCCGAACCGATGTGTATAGCCTGGGCGTGATCTTGTACGAGATGTTGACCGGCGGGCGCCCTTTCCAAGGCAACCGCCGCATGCTGCTCTTACAAGTGCTGGAGGACGAAGCTCGGCCGCCGCGACAACTGAATGACAAGATCCCCCGCGACCTGGAAACGATCTGCCTGAAGGCGATCGCCAAGTCGTCTCAGCGGCGCTATCAAACGGCTCGCGAGTTCGCCGAAGATCTGCGGCGGCTGTTGCGGGGCGATCCTATCCAGGCGCGATCGGTGGGCTGGTTGGAGCGACTCGGGCGGTGGTGTCGGCGCTATCCGCTTGCTGCGGTGCTTTTCTTTTCTGTGACAATTGGTTCGGCGGGCGGGTTGTGCTATCTCTCCAGTTTGTCCCAATTTTTTGTGGAGCAGACGGCCCTGGATAGCGCGCGAATGGAATCGCAGATGCTCGATGAGATGAACGCGTTCTACAGCGAACTCGTGGATCGTATCGATGGCCGGAAAGTTCCGATTACCGATGCCTATCTGACGACGCACGGTGCGTTGCCTTTGCCGGCGACCTTTACCATCGATGCCGGCGAACGGATCAGCAAGGCGGAAACTGGGATGCAGGTCCGTCTCTACAGCCGCTATCCCTGGCGCGCGAATGGCGGACCCAAGGACGAATTCGAACGGAAGGCGATCGCGGTCCTGGAGAAAAATCCGAAGGTGCCGTTTCACGAATTCACCGAGATCGCAGGCCGTCCGTCATTGTTGTACGCGACCGCACGGCGCATGGAAGAAAGCTGCGTGAAGTGCCACAACCAGTCCAAGACCAGTCCCAAGAAGGACTGGAAGGTGGGGGAAGTAGTTGGGGTGCTGAAGATTGTACGCTCGCTGGATCGTGACATCGAACGGACACGGCAGGGGCTGCTCGGGGCCTTCATTTTGATGGGAGGCGGCTCGGTCTTGTTGCTGGGAGTTTCGGTCGCGGTTGTCATGGGGACTCGGGCTGTCCGGTCGAAGGTGCCGCGCTCATGAGTTCACAGCCAGATCGTCCGCCGCTCGCCGGTCCATCGGAAGCTGATGCCACATCACTGAGTCTCCTGGTTCGTCTGAAAGCCAACGATGCCACCGCGTGGGACCGTCTGGTCGTTCTGTACGCACCGCTGATTTACTATTGGTGCCGCAAGCTCTACCTGCCTGAACAGGATGCGGCCGACGTCTTTCAAGAGGTGTTTCAAGCGGTCTCGGCGAAGATCCACTCGTTTCGCAAGGAGCAACCCGGCGACACATTTCGCGGCTGGCTGCGGATCATCACGCAGAACAAAGTCAACGATCATTTCCGCCGCCAGGGACGCGAACCCCAGGCGGCAGGCGGGACCGAGGCCAGCATGCGATTCATGCAGGTCGAAGCCCTGGAAGTTCTGGAAGCTCCAGAGGAATTGGAAGGCGAAGAACGGGCCTATCAGCAATTGATCCACCGCGCCCTCGAACTGATCCGCTGCGAATTCACGACTCGCACCTGGCAGGCATTCTGGCGCGTGGCGGTGGATGGCCAACGGGCGGTGGATGTCGCCGAGGAACTTGAGATGCGCCCCGGGGCGATCCGCGTCGCGAAATCGAGAGTGCTGCAACGCCTGCGCCAGGAACTCGGCGAACTGGGCGAGTAGAAGAGTGTCGTCGATCGCTCCGCAATCACACGCGTCTGCAGTTACCGGATAGTCCGCGCCGTGGTAGACATTTCGGCGTCACGGGAGGGTGAGGCTGGGCTGGCGAAAATTGAGTCTTGTCGGCGAAAAAGGAGTTAGGCGTTTTCACCAAGCTTGTTTCGCTAACCAGCGGCCTCCTAGCCCCAACGGGGCAAACTAGGCCAGCCCAGGGCATCGCCCTGGGTGCAGGTCAAATTATTGAATTGGAGCCCTGAAGGGGCGTACTAGGCCCATGCTAGTGCTAGTACACCCCTTCAGGGCTTTGAAAACTCTCTTGCGAGTTTACCCAGGGCGATGCCCTGGGCTGGCCTAGTTCGCCCCTTTGGGGCTGAAAAACCACCGATTGTAGCGCAACAAAAATCGGAAGAACATCGACCCCAGTCAATACCCAATTTTCACCTTCCCATCAACTCGGATCACATATTACGAACGACGCCGATTAAAGTGCGGTCGGCGACACTCCCGCCAAAGTTCGTTACCATGCTCCTCATTGAAACTACGCCTCACTTGAACCGCATCCGCGACTCGTCGCTTTGATTGATCACTGAAATATGGCCGCCGAAACCCCACCCCTCAGTCGCGAAGAACTGTGCCTCAAATACTTTGATCTGATTCCGTACACACCCTATCCGATCCAGGAAGAGGCGCTCTATGCGTGGTTCGGGTCCGAGGAAGGGGTGCTGGTGTGTGCTCCGACGGGGACTGGCAAGACGCTGATCGCCGAGGCGGCGGCGTTTGAGGCCCTGCATACGGGCTCGGTGATTTACTACACGACGCCGTTGATTGCGTTGACTGATCAGAAGTTTCTGGAAATCCAGGCGGCGGCGGTCCGTTGGGGGTTTCGCCCGGAAGACGTCGGTCTGGTCACGGGACACCGGCGGGTCAATCCCGAGGCGAAGGTGCTGGTGGTCGTCGCGGAGATTCTGCTGAATCGACTCCTGCAGCCGGAGTCGTTCGCGTTTGAAAACGTGTCCGCAGTCGTGATGGATGAGTTTCACAGTTTCGCTGACATGGAACGCGGGATTGTCTGGGAATTCACGCTGTCTTTACTCCCGCGGCACGTGCGGCTGTTGCTGCTGTCTGCGACCGTGGGTAATGGTGTCGAGTTTCTCTCGTGGCTGCGAAACCGTGACTCGCGACGCCTGGAACTCTGCCAAAGCACCGACCGTAAAGTGCCGTTGTCATTTCAATGGGTCGGGGACAGGCTGCTCAACGAACATCTGGAAGAGATGGCCCGCGGTGATGCCGAATCGCGTCGGACGCCGACGTTGCTGTTCTGCTTCAGCCGCGATGAATGCTGGTCGATCGCTGAGGAACTTAAAGGGAAGGACATGCTGGCCGAGGGGCAGCAGAAGCAACTCGTGGCCAAGCTGACGGCATTTGACTGGACGCAGGGAGTGGGGCCAAAGCTCAAGCAGATCCTGATGCGCGGGGTCGGGGTCCATCATGCGGGATTGTTGCCGCGGTATCGTCGGATCGTCGAGGATTTGTTTCAACAAAAGCTGCTCACCGTTTGTGTGTGTACCGAAACGCTGTCAGCGGGAATCAATCTGCCGGCGCGGTCCGTTGTGCTGCCGAACATCATGAAGGGGCCTCCGGGCAAGAAGAAGATCATCGATGCCAGCTCGGCACATCAGATCTTTGGACGAGCGGGCCGGCCGCAGTATGACTCGCAGGGGTATGTGTACGTGCTCGCGGACGAAGATGATGTGCGCATCTTAAAATGGAAAGAGAGATACGATCAGATCCCCGAGGACACGAAGGATCCGCTGCTGATCAAGGCCAAGAAGGCCATGAAGAAAAAGATGCCGACGCGCAGTCCGAACAAGCAATATTGGAATGAGGCGCAGTTCGAGAAGCTGAAGACGGCCCCGCCGCGAGATCTCGCCAGTCAAGCACCTCTGCCGTGGCGCATGCTGGCCTATATGCTGCAGATCTCGCCGGACGTGGAGCTGGTACGGCAACTGGTCCGCAAACGGCTCATGGACCCCAAGCGGTTGGAGCAAGGTGAGCAGCAATTGCATCACATGCTGCGAACTCTGCACGCGGCGGGAATCGTTCGTCTGGAGCCGCCCCCGCCAGAACCCGAAGTGAAGCCCGATAAGAGTGCCCCCGCGGAGGGTGAGTCGCCTGCCGGTGCGGAAGCCGGGGGTGAGGCCGCCAAGCAACAGCCCAAGCCCAAGCAGTCGGCGTTTGCCCGCATCATGATGGAGGCCCTCAAGGAGCAGCATGAAGTCACAGGGACCGGAGCCGTGCCAGCCGACATGATCGGTGCCGCCGCCGAGTATCGTCCTGAGATGGCCTTTCCGACCGAACGGATGGCCGACTTCTTCATCTTCCGCAGCGTCAATCCGGTCTATGCCTTGTTCCTGATCGATAAACTGGCGATTGCCGATCCGATTGAGCGTTTGCAGGCTCTGGAGAGCGTGCTCGAGCTTCCCCGGTCACTAATCCGAGCGGTCCGCGTCCCCAATCCCGACCGCATGCCGCCTGGTCCCTTGGCGATTGAGAATGTCGATCCCGAGATCATTCGTCGCGGAATCCTGCCCCCGGGGGATCTCTATCCGCCTTGGGACCCCGACATCCCGTTTGAAGAACGTAAGTACGCGCCGCCGTTGGGGGACAAATTGCGGATGCTGTTCGATTCCGAGTATCCCAACGTGCATGGGGTCTTCGTGCAGCCCGTGTGGTGTGCGGGGGACTTGCTCGAGTTCAGTTGTGACTTCAACAAGTACATCAGCGGCCGGGATCTCGCGAAGCAGGAAGGTTTGATCTTCCGGCATATTCTCAAGTTGATTCTGTTGCTCGGCGAGTTTTCGCAAGTGGTTCCGCCGGGTTTGGATCCCGATACCTGGCGCAGCGAGTTACGAGACCTGGCAGACCGTTTTACCGCCTGTTGCCGGGCAGTCGATCCCAATAGCACTGAGAGCATCTTGGCTCATGCGACGGACATTGATGTTGTGGTGAAGGAGCCACCGGAAGCGATCATTGTGTCGACGGTGGCTGCCGTCGCAGCGTCGACTGAGACCGCGGTTACAGAGCCAGGTGTCGCGGAAGCCCCTCAAACCGTCGATGATTTCGGTGCGGGCTTGGTTGAGTCAGATTAGATATTCGTATGAGAGTGAGGCTCCGCCGAACCGTAGCCCGACTCTCCGAGTCGGGACCATTGAATCAAAGACTACCCGACTCAGAGAGTCGGGCTACGAAAAGAGAGAACCCGACCAGACGTCGAGTTCTCTTTCGTAATCCTAGATTCGATCGTTTGTACTACGGCGTAGTAATCACGGCACCGCGGCGGACGGCTCGGCGTTCCTGGCCGGGGGTGATCCCGTAGTACTTGTAGATCTGGGTCCGATAGGCCGGAGCAGAGAAGGTCGGATACTGCTCGGTGGTGTAGGTCGGAATCTGCTGGTAGACCTTCGGTGTAATTCGTACGGTGGCAATGCGTTTCTCAACGTTGAAGGCGGCAGCATCCCAAGGTACTGTGACCAGCTTGTTGTCCGCATTAATGACAATCAGGTAGTCAACGTTGCCGTGGTCATCCAGGACGATATCGTCGACGGTGCCCACTGAGGAATCACCCTCGATGTTGACCTGTGAACCAAGGACCTGCTTCGCTCGGAAAATCTGACCTGCCGTAGCGGTGGGTTTTGCAGGCTGATCCTGAGCGGTCACCAGATTCGCGCCGACCAGAGTTGCGACCATTGCCAGGGTGGCACCAAAACCAAATACTCGACTCAACATAATCTCTTCTCCGTTGAAAATAACCACAGATGCGACACCACCGACGACCGTCGGTATCCTCACCGGCACGGCGAGTTATCTGTCGGATGATCGGCATATTGCAAGGGACGTGCCAGCGCGGTGTTTGGATGGTGTTTCTTTAGAGAATTGCGCGATGGTTTCAAAAACGCTGAATAAATTTTGAAATCTGCTCCCCTCGCCTCGGTACCCCG
>JAKFVC010000346.1 GCA_021732415.1 Planctomycetaceae bacterium | reverse complement strand
TCTCTAGTAGCCGGCCAGTCACCGCTCCGTTGGGACAAGCCCAACGGGGGCGACAACGCACGCCAACTCTTGGTTTCACTGTTACCAGTCACCAAGTATCTCAAAAACTATTCCCCACCAAATAGCGGCTACACCCCCCGCGGACTTTATATTGTTGACAAGTCAGTCGACAACCAGTCCAATAATATGTAGAAAACTGCATGCGTTGGTTACGGCAGGCGCTGAGTCGTTGACTCTGTTTGACATTCATACGGAATGTTTTCAGTTTTCAGCCGGCTGTCATCCCTAATTAATAGTGCCCGCCTGATTTGCGATCAGCTTCGTTCGTCGTGTGCGATCAAATCGCCCCAATGTCAACGCCTGCTGAGACAACCGCTCCCAGTCAACATTGATGAGGTCACATGCTCGGACGTCGTCGGTTCTTGCTGGCACTGGTCGTGATATTCACGGCATGTGCATCGGAAGGTTTTGGTGCGCCGCTGGATCCTACGGAAGCAGGGTCTTCTGCTGCCGCCACTCCCCGGACCGCCCCGATCGAGTTTACCCGGGACGTCTTACCCGCACTCACCAAGGCGGGATGCAACGCGGGGTCCTGTCATGGATCGTTCCAGGGCCGGGGGGGATTTCAGTTATCGCTTCTCGGTTTTGATGCGGCATTCGATTATGACGTCCTGACCAAAGCGTCACGCGGACGGCGGCTCAATGCGGGGATCCCGGAGCGCAGCCTGTTGTTGCTTAAGCCGACCGGTGTCATGCCGCACGGCGGGGGGCGGCGGATTGCCCCAGATTCGGAAGTTGCGAGCATCATCAAGACCTGGATCAGTCAGGGAATGCCTGGCCCACGTCCGGACGACTTGCGTGGCTTGAGTCTCAAGGTTGAACCGTCTGAATTGACGATTCGCGTTAAGGCCGAAGGTGCCGCCGCCGAGCCCGTGGTCCTGAAGGTTGTGGCCTCGTTTGCCGACGGGACGTCGCGCGACGTGACGCAATGGGCGTCCTATGATATTCGCGAGAAGCTGACCGCCGAGGTCACCCGATTGGGGGCCGTGACTGCTCATCGACCGGGCAAGACGGCCGTGCAAGTTAAGTACCTTGGACAAGTAGCGGCGGTCAGTGTGTCTGTGCCGTATGCGGCTCCCTCCAGCTTCGAATTCCCCGTTCAGAACTACATTGATGAATTGGCCGTCGCCGAGTGGAAGCGGCTCGGGGCAAAACCGGCTCCTCTCGCCGATGACGCCACCTTCCTGCGACGCGTCTATCTCGACTTGATCGGAACCTTGCCGACGCCCGCCGAAGTTCGCAAGTTCCTCGCTGACACATCGGCCACCAAGCGGTCGCAAGTCATCGACGAGTTGCTGGCGCGTCCCGAATATGTCGACTTCTGGTCGCTGCGCATGGCCGATCTCTTGCGAGCCCACCGCCGGTACCTGGGCGACAAGGGTTTGGCCAGTTTCTCCGGCTGGATCCGCCAATCAGTCCGCGAGAACAAACCGCTGGATCAGTTGACCCGCGAACTCCTGACGGCACAGGGCAATCTGTTCACAAATGGGCCCGTCGGCTACTACTTCATCGATGAGAAAGTCGAAGACCTGGCGGAGACGACGTCGCAGGTCTTCCTCGGCGTTCGCCTGCAATGCACGCGGTGCCATCACCATCCGAATGAGGTCTGGAGCCAGGACGACTATTATGGTCTGGCGGCGTTCTTCACGCGGCTGGAGACCAAAGACAGTGGCGCGCAGGGGTCGAAATTTGGTGGACCGAAGAGTCTGCGGCCCTCCGCGAAAGAGAATCCTAATCGCAAGCCGTTACTCACGGTCGCCCCCCGTTTGTTTGGTGAACCGGTCTCGCCAGCCGATGCCACCAGCGCCGATCCACGGCAAAAGCTGGCCGAGTGGATCACGAAACCCGACAACCCCTTCTTCGCCCGCAACTTTACCAATCGCTACTGGCAAGCCCTGCTGGGCCGTGGTCTGGTGGAACCGGTCGACGACATGCGAGCAACCAACCCCGCTTCGTTCCCGGCTTTGCTCGATGCGCTCGCCAAGGATTTTGCAGCACACCATTTCGATGCCAAGTATCTGTTGCGGACAATTTGCAACTCACGCGTCTATCAGTTGGCCCCCGAGTTGAATCCGCACCATGATGTGGATGGCCTCCTTTTCACGCACCGCATCCCGAAACGTTTGTCGGCTGAAGTGCTGCTGGATGGGATCAATCAACTGACAGGCTCGTCCGAAGTTTTCGAGGGCCAACCGGTCGGCACACGGGCCATTGCGCTGCCGGACCCAACGATTGTGTCGCACTTCCTGAGTACCTTCGGACGCCCGCTCCGGAATAGTCCCTGTGATTGTGCTCGCGGCTCTTCCTTGGATTTATCGCAAGCACTCCATCTGGCAAATAGCACAGCCTTGCACGAGAAAGTGATCTCCTCAACGGGACGACTGGCGACAAGTTTGAAGGCCGGTCAGACCGACGATCAACTGGTCGAAGAACTGTACCTGGGAGCTCTGGGCCGCTTGCCCTCGGATATAGAACGTCAAGCGGTGCGTGAATCCCTGGCCGAAGGGGCGTCACGCGATGAGACCTGGCAGGATGTGCTCTGGGCTCTGATTAACTGTTCGGAGTTTGTTTTCAATCATTAATAAGGATCGACGAGGCGAGCGTCCGGCGTAAGCCGGATGGTTTTTTGCGACTCGCTACAACCAAATACGTGGATCCTAATCAAACGACGCCAATTGTTGCTGCAGTCACGCTGACGATAATTTGAAACCGCAAGACAACCATCCGCCCCGGATTTATTAAACGGCGCCGGACGCTCGCCTGATACAGAGGAAAAAAACAATGTTCAAGCTCGAAAGACCGTCCCACAACTGCGAAGGGATGTCGCGCCGCGCATGGCTGCAGGTCGGCGGTCTGTCTCTGTTTGGCATGTCGCTGCCCAAGCTCTTGCAGGCCGAAGCCGCTCAGCCCGCGGCCGCTCGCAAGGACGTCAATTTCATCCTGTTGTTTACCAGCGGCGGCTTGGCCAACATGGACACGCTGGATATGAAGCCCGAAGCTCCCATCGAGTATCGCGGCGAGTTCCAGCCGATTGCCACCAGCCTGCCGGGCGTGACAGTCTGCGAGCACTTGCCGCTGATGAGCCGTCAGATGGATAAGGTCTGCCAGGTGCGGTCCATCGTGCATCAGGGAAGTCAGCACGCCGAAGCCATGCACTGGATGCTGACCGGTTATCCGCAGGTTCCCGATGTCAACGGTGCGCCGGTCGGTTCGACCATCTATCCATGCTTTGGCTCGGTCGTTTCCAAGGAACTCGGCTGGAAAAACGGCCTGCCACCCTATGTGCAATGTGCTCCAAATGAGATGGGCTATTCGGGGGGCGGATACCTCGGGTCAGCCTATAACGCCTTGATGGTTCGCCGCAGCCCTGCGGACAAGGATTTCTCGGTCGATGATGTTTCGATCCCCACACAAGTGGGATCCGACCGCACCCTGCGGCGACGGAAGATTCTCGACCGGCTGGATGCCTGGCAGCGGCAAGTCGACCGGTCTTCGGAATCGGTCTACAACCGGGGCGAGTTTTATCGCCAGGCGTATGATCTCATCACCTCACCGGCAGCGAAAAAAGCCTTCAATATCAACGAGGAATCCGAGGCCACCCGCGATCGATATGGTCGGACGCGCGAAGGTCAAGCCACCCTGTTGGCAAGGCGGTTGGTGGAATCAGGAGTCCGTTTTGCCGCGGTGGATTTCGGCGGTTACGACACGCACGACAAGAATTTCATCCGTTTGAAGAATCCGCTATTGCCCACACTCGACCAAGCCTGGTCGGCCCTGCTGCAAGACCTGTCAGATCGCGGCATGCTCAGCAACACGGTCGTCTTGTGTGCCGGTGAATTCGGTCGGACGCCGCGGGTCAACGGCGCGGCGGGCCGCGATCACTGGCCCCTGGCGAATACGATTGGATTCAGTGGTGCGGGAGTTCGAGCCGGAAGTATCGTCGGTAAGACCGACTCCAAGTGCGAACGTGTGTCGGGCAAGGAGCACACCACGCTCGACTATGCCGCGACGATCTTCCGCCTGATGGGAATCGACGATACGCAAGAGTATCTGACCAACGACGGCCGCCCGGTCCTGATCAACGGCGGCGGCCGGGCCATCGATGAGGTGCTCACGTGATGCTGCTTCGTTCCTGGGGATTCGCAGTCCTGGCGGTCTTGGCGAGTGCGTCCGGTGCCTCGGCCCAGCCGATGGCTCCGCTGTATGACGAATGTCGTCTGGATAGTATCTATCCGATCGGCGGTCAACGGGGTTCGACGGTCAAGCTGGAATTCAAGGGGATGGAAGCCGGCCTGACGTTTCCCACGGGAATCGTGATCGACGGTGCTCCCGGCGTGACGGTGAAAGAGATCAAACCGATCGACGGCCGGAACATGCAGGCGACTCTGGAGATCGCGGCGAATGCGCCGCTGGGGCGTCGCTGGATCCGAGTCCAGACGGAGCGCGCAGGACTGACCAACTTTGCGGCCTTCGTCGTCGGGAGTCTGCCCGAGCGTCTGGAAGTTGAGCCCAATAGTACGACCGCCATGGCCGAGGTGACTCAGTTGCCGCTCGTCATGAATGGCCGAGTCAACCCTGGCGCCGATCTCGACTACTATCGCTTCACAGGGAAGAAGGGGCAGAAACTGGTCGCTGGTCTGGCCGCGCATGCCCTCGATATCCACGGACAATATAAGAGCTATGGCATCGCCGACTTCAGCCTGGAGTTGCTCGATGCGGAAGGCCGCACGCTGGCCGCTGCGGAAGATACGGTCGGCTACGACCCGTTGATCCAACACGAACTGCCGCACGATGGCGACTATTTTGTGCGGGTTCAATTGCTCAACTATCAGGGCTTTCCTGAAGCCTGCTATCGCTTAACCATTGGCGAGGTCCCGTACGTGACGAGCGTCTTCCCGCCCGGATTTCGTCGCGGAACGCCCACAGAAGTGGAACTGTTCGGGCTCAATGTTCCGCCAGGCACGAAACGCCTGATGGGGCAAGTCCCCGTGGCCCAGTCGGGAATCGCCTTGGACAAGTTAGCGGCGTCTGGTTTGCCAGCGTGGCTTGGTGAGCAAGGTGCCAACTGGGATCCCGCGTACAATCTCCGGCATGTGACGCTCGAGAGCGATGTGAGTTCTGGTCTCGATGTGCCGCTGGTGGTGGGCGACCTGCCGGAAGCACTGGAAGTGGAGCCCAATGAGGAACGTCCTCAATCGAGCCTGTTGGCCATCCCGAGTACCTTGAATGCACGATTCCAGAAGGCCGGCGACATCGACTGGTACCGAGTCCGTCTGGAAGACAAGCAGAAGATCCAACTCGAAATCATCGCCCAGCGTTTTCTGCGGTCTCCGATCGACACGTTGCTGCAGGTGTATGATGAAAAGGGGCAGATGCTGTTGGAGAACGACGACGAGTCCTTCGAACCGGGCTATGAGGCGTACCACGATTTCAAAACGACCGACAGCAAACTGGTCTTCACCGCACCAGCAGCAGGTGAATACTTCATCCGCGTGACCGATCAAACTGGCGTAAATGGCCCACGTGCCGTCTATCGCTTGACCGTCGAACAGGACAAGCCTGATTTTCGTCTGACACACTTCCCCGACACGGTTCCCGTTTGGGGACCCGGTTCGACCTCGTGCGTGCTCACTCGTATTGATCGCTTTTCGGGCTGCAACGACGACATTGAGGTCTCAGTCGAAGGCCTCCCCCCTGGCTGGACCAGCAAGTCGACGCTGTCACAGGCCCCGACACCAGAACGGCCTTACAACACGTATCAGCTAAAGGTGTTTTCCACCGTCACAGCACCCGCCAATGCGGTCCCTGGAACATCGTTTCCGTTCCGAATCGTCGGCCGTGCCAAACGCGCCGATGGCACCTACGTGGAAAAGGCGTCGCAGCCCCTGAATCTGTTCTACACCAGCGATACCGGCTTCTTCCGAGTCAGCCCTGTGTCGCGTGTCGCCGTGGCCAAGGCGCAGGGGCCGTGGTTGGAATCGGTGACCAAAGAGCTGGAAATTCCTCGCGCAGGTACCGGCAAGATCTTCGTCAAAGTGCACGGTGCCGCGGCCGATGTGAAACAAATGCCGGTCATCGTGAACATGGCGATGGCTGGTGTGGCGTGTGGATTGACCACGCCTCGCAACTTGCCGATCGTTGACGGTCAGGTCGAAGTACCACTCACTCTGGGGCCCGAACTTCCGCCAGGAGTCTATGGAATCACGGTCGCCCAAACCTGGCGCAGCGACATTCGGACGGGGATGCCCGGACCGTGTACCGAGTTGATTAAGCTGACTGTCGTACCAGCAAAGTAGCAACGTCTTGTAGGATGGGCCCCCAGGCCCGTCTGAGCCCGTAACCCCCGACGCGAAACACGTTCATCCCTCGCGAGCTTCGCGCAGCGCACGAGTTGCTTTGCTCAACCGGGCCCGACGCGCTTCAATAAACTGTATGTTCCGGGTGCCACTGGCTATGCCAGTGCTTTGCCGGATCGGGCATCGAATGACCACCGGCACTGGCAAAGCCCAATACCGTCCGGAAATTTGTCGGTACGCGTCTGGGCGGTCGTATTCTCGGGGGAAAAAGATCACCGCGAGTGGGGCGATCTGGTTGAGTGTCGTTGATTTCGCGTTAAAAACTTCGCTCGGCA
>JAKFVC010000338.1 GCA_021732415.1 Planctomycetaceae bacterium | reverse complement strand
GTCTCGCCCCGGCGGTTTCGGGGGCGGGGGCGAAGGTCGACTCGGCGGTGGCGGTAGCGGCGAGTTCGCCGGGGGCCGGGCTGGTGGATTTACAGCCCCGGCCAAGTCGGCCAGCTCGGGGGCGCGCAACTACGCTGGCTCGCAGGGATCGAGTTCGTCCAATCGCAATTCCGGTGTGGGACCGAACGGTGGTTCGTGGAACTCCGGGAGCGGCGGCGGATCTTATACCACCAAGAACGGTGGCACGATTGACTATAAGGGAGCCGCAGCCGGCGGGACGACTGGGAGCGGTATCAGCGGTGGCAAGTATGTGGGTGGGGTTTCTGTCACGACCGCCAACGGCCAGACCTACAATAAGGCTGGCACCGGCGGCGCGGTGAGCGGTCCCAACGGAAACAGTGCCGGGGGCCGCACGAGTATCTCGAACACGTCGGGCCCGAACGGATCGGGAGCTTCGGCATCGCATAGCGGATTTGCGTCAGGGCCGGGCGGGACAGTCGCCGGTGGTTGGGGAGTCAACAGTGGACCCAACGGCGCCTCGGCCAGTCGCTGGGGTCTGGCCAGCGGGCCGAACGGTGTCGCCGCGGGACGGTCTGGTGTGGCAGTTGGTCCGAATGGCGGAGCCGTGGCGGGGCGATCCGGAGTCGCAGTCGGTCCCAACGGTGCCGTCGCTGGCCGATCTGGAGCTGCGGTCGGTCCGAATGGGGGCGTTGTTGCCGGGCGTTCCGGTGTCGCTGTGGGCCCGAATGGTGCGGTGGCAGGTCGGTCGGGAGTCGCAGTTGGCCCCAATGGCGGTGTGGTCGCGGGTCGCTCGGGAGTTGCGGTGTCGAATGGGACCTACTACCGTTCGACGACCGCCATCAGCGGTCAGGGCGCCTATGTCCGCACCGCGTGTACTCCCTACTACGGCTGCTTTACGTCAGCCTGGCACGTGCAATATCCCGGTGCCTGGTATGCGGCCGCCTGGGGGACAACAGTTGCTTGGCAGGCTGCGACATATGCAGCTCTCGCTTCGTCGGGCGGTTATGCCGCACAGCCTGTCAACTATGACTACGGGAGCACGGTCGTCTATCAGGACAACACCGTGTATCAGAACGGTGATCCGGTCGCGACGGCCGAGGAATACTCGCAACAGGCGACCGACATTGCTCAGACGGGCAAGACGACCGAGGCCTCGGTCGATGGCAATTGGACTCCGCTGGGTGTCTTCGCGATGGTCCGCGGTGAGGAACAAACTGCCGACAATCTGTTCCAATTGGCCGTGAATAATGACGGGATCGTGCGTGGAAATTACTACAACGCATTGACCGATACGACCGAAACCGTGTTCGGATCCGTCGACAAGAAGTCACAGCGCGCCGCATGGACGGTGGGAGACAAGAAGACTCCCGTGTATGAAGCAGGTCTGTCGAATCTGACATCCGATCATGCAACGATGATGGTCCACTACAGCAACGATAAGGACCAGCAGTTCACGCTGTTCCGCATCGAACAGCCGGCCGCGGACGGTGCCCAGGATCAGGCAACTCCGGCGGGGGCGAATGATCCTCAGCCACCGGCACCGGGGGCGACTGAGTAGGTAGCTTGATCTTAGAGTTTTAGACATTCACCCCTCGCCAGGACGCTCCCGGCGAGGGGTGAATTCATTTGGATAGAAGTGTGAGAGTACCAGAGTGTGAGGGTCTGAGAGGACAGGAAAGTCCGACAGCATTCGGACAGCGCGCTCTTACTCTGTTACTCCCGCACTCTCATACTCTCAAACGCTTTCGATAGCGTAACCGTTGGTGAAAATCCCCTAGCTCAAGCCTTTCACTTCCCAACCCTTGCGATATTCACGTCGAATATGCTGGGCCGCTTCGGGCTTGTTCTTGAACTTCAATCCCGCGGCGTCCCATTCGAGTTTCTCGTTGGGGAAGTACGTGGCCACTCCACCCAGCAACACGCTTTCCGTCAGCGGCCCCGAATACCCGAAGTGGGCCGAGGTCTGCCCTTCACCCCGGACAGCCTCGACGAACTGGTGCCAGTGATTGTTGTCGGTGACCTTCGGCCGCGCGTAGTCCTTGTATTGAGCCTCGGGCAACAGCACGGGCATCGAAACGTGCGGCAGCAGCATGGCTCCCTTGGTACCGAGGAACAGCGATCCCTGGTCGGGCAGGGGGATGTTCCCCAGCACGGGATCGGTCACTTCTTTCGCCGGTCGCTTATCCCCGTCGTACCACGTGATGGGGAACGTGGGACCGACCGACTGCGGGGTTTCCGGGTAGGTGAATTCCACGACGGCATCATTGGCCCAGTTCCCGCCAGCCGGGGCTGCTCCCAGTGACTTCACCGTCAGCGGGGCCGTCAGTTCGAGGGCCTTGAACACCGGATCGAAGATGTGGCAACCCATGTCGCCAAACGTGCCGGTGCCAAAATCGAGCCGCTTCCGCCAGTTGCCCGGATGATCGTAGCCACTGATGAAAGATCGTGGCTGAGCAATCCCCAGCCACTGATCCCAGTTGAGAGACTCCGGGATCGCATCCATCTTCACGGGACGCGGTGCGGGGTCGCCCCATTTCTTGCTGCTCCAGGTGTGGACTTCCTTGACCTTGCCAATCGCTCCCGCATGAATCGTCGCCACGGCGGCTCGATAGGGGGCCGCTGAATGGACTTGAATCCCCATCTGCGTGATGAGCTTTTTCTCGGCCGCAAACTCGGCCAACTTACGCGACTCATAAACGTCGTGCGTCAGCGGCTTCTGTCCGTAAACGTGCAGCCCCAACTGCATCGCCGACATACCAATCGGAGCGTGCATATGGTCGGGAGTCGACACATTCACCGAGTCGAGATTCTTATATTCCTTGTCGAGCAACTCGCGCCAGTCCTGATAGATCCGGCAGTCAGGAAATCGCTTCTTCACATCAGCCGTGCGCGACAAATCGACATCCGCGACACAGACCAGCTTCACCTTGGGATGGCTGGCAATCGCCCCCAGATCGGCCCCGGCCATGCCGGATGCTCCGAAGCTGGCGTGACGCACGACTTCAGTCGGCGCGGCAGAACACAGATGAGGGATGAAAGCCGGCAGGGCAAGAGTCGCTGCCGCCTGCTTAAGAAACTGACGACGACTGACTGGATTGGAGCGCGACATCAAGGGACTCCTGACAAATGGTGAGGGCGACAAAGGTGAGATCCGCTGGAGGTGATCGTACCGAGTCGTAACGGCGATGTCAGCCGATCGCGGGTGCAACGACTCTCTTTGGCAATTGATTTCGCGCTTGTAGCGCCTCCTGATCCACGGTACGATTTCTCACATAAGCAATCCGTTATCAGTTCCTGTCTCGTGCTGAGAATTGCATGCTGAGCCGTAACGACCTCGCCGTGCGGATGGTGATCTGGCTATTGGCCGGCTGGGCTGTTGCGCATGGCGATATCCGTTGTTTGCAGGCTCAAATCCCTCTGCGTCAAACCGTCGATGAGCACATCAGTGCCGGCTGGAAAACGCGCGGGGTGACTCCGGCTGAAGTGTGCTCGGATGCAGAATTCCTGCGACGCGTGACGCTTGATCTGTCAGGCACGATCCCGACGACCGCGGCTGCGCGGGCGTTCCTGAATGATCCTGCGAGTGACAAGCGAGAAAAGCTGGTCGGTCAACTGCTGGCCAGCCCCGAGTATGCCCGGCACATGCAGCTCATCTTCGATCCCATGTTGCTGGAGCGCCAGCATGCCAACTATGTGACGGAAGCGGAATGGGCTGAGTATCTCCGCGAATCGTTCGCGACCAATAAGCCGTGGGATCAATTGGTGCGTGAGCTCATCGGCGTCGACGGGACCGATCCCAAGGTCCGGCCGGCGATGCGGTTTCAGCTCGTGAGGACACTCGATTCGTATCGCGTCCTGAATCCGAATGCCATCACCCGCGATGTCGGACGGCTGTTCCTGGGGATCAATCTGCAGTGTGCCCAGTGCCACGATCATCCCACGATCAAGGACTATCACCAGGCCGATTACTTCGGCATCTATGCCTACTTCAACCGCAGTTCGATCTTCATGGCGACGATCGACGGCAAAAGCGTGGCGCAGTTCGCCGAGTCCGCAGAAGGCAGCGTCACGTTCACGTCGGTGTTCGACAAAGAGAAGAAGTCGCACACCACCAATCCGCATCTCCCGGGACGCCCGGAAATTACCGAACCCACATTCGAGAAGGGCAAGGAATACACAGTGGCTCCGGCAACCGGCGTACGCGCCGTTCCGATCCACAGCCGGCGAACCGAGTTGGCTCGTTCGCTGCCGGCCATCGACAATCCCGCCTTCAACCGGAACATCGCCAATCGCCTGTGGTTCCTGATGCTGGGACGCGGGTTGGTCCATCCCGTCGATCTCAATCATGGTGAGAATCCCGCTTCGCATCCCGAGTTACTTGAAATTCTGGGACAGAGGTTTGCGGAAATGCGGTACGACATCAAGGCCTTCCTGCGTGAATTGGCACTCAGTCGAACCTATCAGTTGTCGAGTCTTCCCGCGCCGGGAACGACCGTTGCGCCGCCGGAAAGCTTCGCCACCGCGCGGCTCAAATCGATCGGCCCCGAGCAGTTCGCCATGACCATGTTGCAGGCCACAGGTCTGACCGATGTGCAGCGAACGGCCCTCGGTGACAAGCTGACGGCAGAGACGTTGTATGCCACTCAGCAGCGGGAGTTTGGACCGTTCATTACGTTCTTCGCCAGCCCGCCGGGACAGGCCGAAGGAATTTTTCAATCGTCGCTCGAGCAAGGCCTGTTTCTCGGCAACGGCGATACGATACGCTCGTGGCTGACGCGTCAAAAAGGGAATCTGATCGACCGCCTGGCCAACTTGCCGGAGCCGGCACCGGTCGCTGAGGAATTGTATTTGAGTGTCTACAGCCGACTCCCCAACTCCGACGAGAACGCCGAGGTTGCCGAGTATCTGAAGGACCGGACAAGTGATCGCGTGGAGGCATTACAGGAGTTGGTCTGGTCGTTGCTAACCTCGGTGGAGTTTCGGTTCAATCATTGAAAGTATCGTGGGACGGGTCTCCAGGCCCGTCCGTCCAGCAAGTATTCAGAAGTAACGGTCAAAACAACTGAGTCACCAGGCACACCTGCGTAACTTTGTGTCCTTCGTGACCTTCTGTAGAAATGATTGGAACAGAAGGTCACAACGGACACGAAGGTCTGAATTTCGTTAGCGGGTGTTGTTCGACGCACGAAGACGGGACGGACGGGCCTGGAGACCCGTCCCACGATACAGGGAACTCGCAATATGTCACGCACCCCCCAATTTTCGCGCCGGACGGCTTTGGGCGGCATGCTCGGGGCGGCGGCTGGCGGGATCTGTCTGAATGGTTTTGCTCCGTATGGTTGGACCAATCCGATCACGCCGCCCAAGAAACGGCTGTTGGTGATTGTGCATTCCGGCGGCCTGAGTCAACTCGAGAGCTGGGACCCGAAACCCGGCACGGCGACCGGCGGTCCCTGCCAGGCCATTTCGACGTCGGTACCGGGAACCCAGGTTTCAGAACTGTTGCCGCAGACTTCGCAGCAGATCCACCATTTGACATTGCTCCGCAGCCTGGACACCAAAGAGGACAACCACGGTCCAGGGCGTTATTTGATGCTCTCCGGCCGGCGCGAAGGGAGCGGGCTGGTCTTTCCCACCCTGCCTTGCGTGGCCAGCAGTTTCCTGACTCCGGCCAATCATCCGCTACCCGGATATTTCTCCATCGGTGGCGCGGGACGCGAAGCGGCTTTCCTGGGAACGCGCTTTGATCCGGTGAATATTCCCGGAGACAAACCGCTCGCCAATCTGGCCCGTCCGGCGACGATCAGCGAGGCCGCCGAGACTCGCCGCCAGGCATTGCGGCAACGGTTGAATGACCGGTTTACCGCGAATCAGCGAGGCTTTAGTGATACCTCGGCCTATTCGCAATCGTTCCTGCAAGCCCAGCAATTGATGCAGCACAAGACGCTGTTCGATCTGAGTCAGGAGTCGCCCCAGGACATTGAACGCTACGGCAAGCACCGGATGGGGCAACGGTGTCTGCTGGCTCGACGCTTGTTGGAACAGGGAGCAACATGCGTGCAAGTCGCCCACGAGGGCTATGATTCGCATGCCGAGAATTTCAATTTCCATCTCGATTTGCTCGAACAGTTTGATCGTCCCTTCGCCTGTCTGATCTCAGATCTAGCCCAACGGGGGATCCTGCAGAATACGATTGTCCTGGCCCTGGGTGAATTCGGCCGCACCCCCAACATCAATCATCGGTTTGGGCGCGATCACTGGAGTCGAGCCTGGTCAATCGCCATGGCGGGACCGGGAGTTGGCGCGGGACGCGTCTTCGGCAAGACCAACGACCAGGGGACCGAAGTCACCGAGGATCCTGTGAATGCCGCCGACCTCTATCACACCTTCCTCGACTTGCTCGATATCGATTCGACTCAGAAGTACGGCATCGACGGGCACGAGGATATTCCGATCGCCGATCCCGCCGGGAAGGTTGTCGAAAAATTGTTGGTTTAAGGCGATTTACCAGAGGTTAAGCATTTTTGATAACGGAGCGTAGCGACAATCGCTCCCTCGCCCTGGCCGGAAAAACGAACCGGGCGGGGAGAGGGCTGGGGTGAGGGGCAATGCAGGCGTCGTGCGAATCTCATTTCAAAGGGACACTTTCCCTGAAACACTCGGACTCAGCGTCAGTGGTTGACAGAGTGCCCCTC
>JAKFVC010000170.1 GCA_021732415.1 Planctomycetaceae bacterium | reverse complement strand
CCCCTCTCCCCGCCCGGTTCGTTTTTCCGGCCAGGGCGAGGGGAGCTAAGATCATCATATTTTGACTCCTAAATTGCTCAGCTTTTACAGATCAAACGCAGACGCTGGCAGCGTCTGCCACGGGTTCGCCCGACTCTGGAGAGTCAGGCTACAGAAATGAATTCAATTCATGTCTCTCTCTGAAATCTGTATCCGCCGCCCGGTCTTCACGTGGGTACTCGTGGCGGTCCCCGTGGTACTCGGTGCCGTGTCGTACTTCGAACTGGGCGTCGATCTCTTTCCACGGGTCGACTTCCCGGTCGTATCGGTCACCGCCACGCTGCCCGGGACCAGTGCCGAAGAAATGGAAAGCAGTGTCACCAAGCCGATCGAAGAGGCCATCAACACGGTCTCCGGGATCGACGAACTGCGGTCCACCGTCCGCGAGGGCGTCACGACCGTTGTCGTGCAGTTCCTCTTAGAGAAGGACGGGAACGTCGGGGCGCAAGAGGTGCGCGACAAGGTGTCCGGCATCGTCAATCAGTTGCCCCAGGGAATGGATCCGCCGCTGATCAGCAAGTTCGATCTGGATGCCGCACCCATCATGACGATCGGAATTTCGGGCAAACGCGATGTCCGTGAAGTCACGGAAATCGTTCGCAAACAGATTCAAGAACCGCTGCAGACAGTCTCCGGAGTCGGAGCCGTCTTCCTGTCCGGTGGTCGTGTGCGCGCCATCAATATCATTGTCGACACCGACCGCCTCGCCGCCTATGGATTGTCGATCGAAGACGTGCGACAGGCGCTCCTTACCCAGAATCTTGAAGTTCCCGGCGGTATCGTCCAGCAAGGAAAGCGCGAGCTCGTCCTGCGCACCCTGGGCCGCATCCAGACATCCGCCGCGTTCAATGAACTCATTCTCGCCAATCGCGACAAATACCCGATCCGCCTGCGAGACGTCGGACGGGCAGAAGATTCCTTCGAGGAACCGCGCGGGTTGACGCGGCTGGACGGCCAGAATGCGGTCAGCTTGTTCGTCCAGAAGCAGTCGGGGACCAACACGGTTCAGATCTCGGATCTCGTTCAAGAGCGGTTGGCCGAGTTGCAACCCACTTTGCCTGCGGATATCAAGATCGAGATCATTCAGGACCAATCCCGCTTCGTGCGGAAGTCGATGGAAGAGGTTAAGTTTCACCTCTTGCTGGCAGGTATTCTGGTCTCGGCCACGATCCTGCTGTTTATCCGCGACTGGCGGACAACCGTCATCGCCACGCTGGCCATTCCCACGTCGATCGTTCCGACGTTTCTCTTCATGTATTACATGGGCTTTACGCTCAACAACATCACCATGCTGGCCCTGATTCTGGCCATTGGTATCGTGATTGATGATGCCGTGGTCGTGCATGAAAACATCTTCCGGCATATGGAGGAAGACGGCCTCGACGCGATGTCCGCAGCGCGGCTGGGGACGCAGGAAATCGCCCTGGCGGTGCTGGCCACCAGTTTGTCCCTGGTCGTCATCTTCCTGCCGGTCGCCTTTATGGGGGGACTGGTGGGCCGGTTCTTCAGCAGCTTCGGGATGACGGTCGCGTTCGCCATCCTGATGAGTCTGTTTGTCTCCATGACGCTGACCCCGATGCTCTGTTCGCGGTTCTTGAAGCTGGAGACGACACACGTCCTCGGAACGGAAAAGAGTTCGCTGCCAGCGTCGTCCAAATCGGGCTGGGCTTATCAGCTCACCGATTGGCTGTATGGAAAATCGCTGCAATGGGCATTGAAGCACCGTTTTGTGATGGTGGTAATCTGCGTGCTGGTCATCCTGTCGACCGGACCGATCGCCTCGCGCATGGGAGCCAACCTGGTCCCCCGAGACGACCAAAGCGAATTCCAGGTCACCTTCATCACCCCGGAAGGCTACACGCTCGAACGCACCAACCAGGTGATCACGGAACTCGAACAGCGACTCAGCAAGCTGCCCTCGGTCATCCACTACTTCACGACAATCGGCGAAAACAACGGCAACGCCGGCAAAGGCCAGGGTGACGTCACCCGCGGGTCGATCTACCTGCGGATGAAGGAAATCGATCGCCGGGAGTTCTCGCAGTTCGAGGTCATGCGCCGCGCGCGAGAAATCCTCGTCGAATACCCCGACCTGCGGTGTGCCGTCTCCGATGTTTCAGCCATTCAGCAGTCGGGACAGGACTCGCGAATCTTCCAGATCAGCCTGCTGGGGCCCGATCTGGAGAAGCTGGAACAGTACTCCAGTGCGATTAAATCCCGCCTGCAGAAAGTGCCGGGGCTGGTCGACATTGATTCGACCTTGTCGCTGCGGAAGCCGGAAGTCCAGGTCGATATCGACCGTGAACGGGCCAGCGATTTCGGCATTCCGGTTCAGACGATTGCAACCACGCTGAATGTGCTCGTCGGGGGCCAGGCCGTTTCTCGCTACAAAGAGGGAACCGAACAGTACGACATCTGGCTGCGGGCCGACCAGCAGTTTCGAGCGAACCCGCAACAACTTGAGACGCTGACCATCCCGTCGCCGCGAGTCGGCCTGGTTCAACTGAGCAACCTCGCCAAACTGAACGAAGCCCGCGGGCCCAGTCAAATCGATCGCTTCAACCGGCAACGCACGGTGACCCTGCTGGGCAATCCGGATAAGGTCTCGCTCAACGATGCGGTCAAACAGGCGAAACTGGCGATCGACGATCTCAAACTGCCACCGCAATACGAAGTGCGATTCGGCGGGCAGGCCAAGACGCTTGGCGATACTGCGTATTACTTCATGGTGACGCTGGGGCTGAGCATCCTCTTCATGTATTTGATTCTCGCCGCTCAGTTTGAAAGCTGGGTCCATCCGGTCAGCATCCTGGCCGCCCTGCCCGTGACGATTCCCTTCGGCCTGTTGTCGCTGCTGTTGTTTCAGCAACCGATGGACCTGTATGCCATGTTCGGTCTGTTCATGCTGATTGGCATCGTTAAGAAGAACGGCATTCTGCAGGTCGACAAAACGAATGAACTGCGGCTCCACATGGACCGGGATCCGGCGATCCTGCTGGCCAATCACACCCGGTTGCGACCGATCCTGATGACGACGGTCATGCTGATTGCGGCGATGATACCGATTGCACTTGGTCAGGGTCCGGGTTCGGGGGCTCGCGCCAGCATGGCAAAAGTCATCATTGGCGGGCAAATGTTGAGTTTACTGTTAGCTTTGCTGGTGACACCAGTCACCTACTCACTGTTTGATTCGTTCGGCAACTTGTTTCACCGGAAGAAGTTAGCCTAAGGATTGATCGCTGCAATCGGAACCCCAACCGTAACGGGTGTGACCCGCTTCCGCTTGACAGCAATCCCTTTACCGCGCAGAGTTATAGAGATACGGCGTAACTGACAACGTAAGCTGCGGGAGTTCTCCCCCGGAAATTCTCCTTTTGTCGAACGCTGCGGTGCGGGCACTGACTTCTGATGATGATTCGGAAGTGGAGCCCCAAGGCCAACGCAACCACCACAGATCGTTGATCCGGCAAGGAAGCTGAGATTATCGGGAGGTTGTGACTGGACGACTCAGGAGGCTTTTCGCAGAACGTCAGATTACGTACGCAACCCGCGACCCGTGGAAGGTTGTTCATAGATGTTGGCTCAATTGATTCCCCAAGATGGCGGACAGCCGATCACGATTGATCGCGACTTGACGCTTGTGGGTCGAAATCGCCACGTCTGTGATTTGCACCTCAACCACAGCAGCGTTTCCAAGATTCACTGCCTGATCGTGAAGACCGACGGTCTGCTCTTCATTCGGGACCTCGGCAGCAGCAACGGGACGCGCGTCAACGGCCAGCGGGTCACCCGCGGTGCACTCCTGCCGGGGGATCAACTGGCGTTTGCCAACTTGAAGTTCAAGATCTATCTCGGCCCGGACAAGCCGCAACGCCGCAACGACAATACCGAAGTGATCCCGGCTGCAGACCGGTTGCTGAAGAAGAAGGCCCCGCCAAAGGTGGGCAGCCAATCGTCCATCAGCCGTGCCTCACGCAAACCGGCTCGCGCGCCAGCTCAGGTGGAAAGCGAAAGCGACGTCCGCATGCTGACGGAGTCGGAAGACGACATCGAAATCATCGAGTAGCGTCGTGGGACGGGTCTCCAGGCCCGTCCGTCCAGTCTGCACTAAATAACCGGTCCCGTCCGACGAAATAACCCAGGCGAGCCCCGTCCCGTCAGGGCGGGGGTAGGGTTGCGACTCTGATTGGCGAAGGACGTCACTTCAAGCCAGATTTGATGCGGCAGTCGCTACCCTACCCCCGCCCTAACGGGACGGGGCTCGCCTATCAGCGTCGTATCGCTGGACGGACGGGCCTGGAGACCCGTCCCCCGATTCAGGCGACGGTCCGCTGTTCCAGCTCGGCCGTACTGACGGCGACAATCGCAATGCCGAACTTATCGGCGAGACGGATCACTTCATCCTGATCCAGAATGATGGTCTTGTCGCACTCAATCGCGAGCACCTTGCCGCCGCATTCGTACATGGTCTGCAGGGTTTGCGGTCCGATGGTCGGGACATCAAACCGCATATCCTGCTGCGGCTTGGCCACCTTGATCACGGTGAACCCCGTCGCGCGAAGTTCTCCCGCTCGGCGAATACACCGATCGGTGCCTTCGATGGCTTCCACCGCAATGACGGCCGTGTCCTTGATGATGACACTCTGGCCGACATCCAGCCGCCCCATTTCCTTGGCCAGTTCCCAACCGAAACGGATGTCTTTCCACTGTGAGGTCGATGGCTTCTTGCGTGTCAAAAAGCCGTGTTTGACCAGCAAATTGGGGCAAAAGTCGAGGGCCGAGCCGAACTTGATGCCTTCGTTTTCGAATTCTTGAATGACTGCCATAAGAAGTGTGTCATCCTTTTTATCTCGAGCCGCATGACGATACCACATGCGGATGGCATGCCAGTCGGGCAGCATCCGCAGTAGCCGGAAGGGATGAAACAGAACCGTCTTTTCGATCTTCCCGGCCATCACCGCCTGAGTGATTCCCGCTCGCCGAAACGCCCGAATCGGCCGGCCAAGCCAGCCCAACGGAGTCGTTTCATAATGATCACAGAGAGAGGCCAAATCTGGCGAAGCCATGTCACGCACGCCCACGCCGCAGACGTAGTGGCCCTGCTCGCGAGCCGCTTTCGCAAACATGATCGGAAATTGCCCGGCACCCGCCAGTAACCCCAGACGCAACGGGGCGACGCGGGCCAGCGGCTCAGCAGGTAAAGTCAGCGGAAGTGTGATTGGTCCGTCCATGGTACATCACAAGGAAAAGTGTCGAGTTGTCACCACCGTACGATCGCTTCAATAAACCCTGATTGTCGGTCGCCCCACATTTCGATCGGGTGCCACTGGCTCTGCCAGTGCATTGCGAGTCGAGAGCACACTCGCACTGGCAGAGCCAGTGGCACCCCAGCAGCGATTATTGATTAAGCAGCCCGATTCGCATCCTTCGGTTCAGTGGCCTCCGCCAGCCGTTGTGTCAGTGCGGCCACCTGTGTCTCCAGTTCGCGCAGAGTCTTCCGCAATTCGGGCAGCTTGCGCAGCGCCATCTGAATCCGGAACTGATCCTGCTCCTCAGTCGCTGGAGCCCCGAGGTAAGTCTTGCCGCCTTCCATATCCTTATGGATGCCAGACTTTGCCCCGATGACCGCTTTGTCTCCAATATGGACGTGATCGGCGATGCCCACCTGCCCCGCACAAATCACATAGTCTCCGGTGGTGACCGACCCAGCGAGACCGACCCCGGAAGCAAACGCGTTGTGCTTGCCCAGTTCGCAGTTGTGGCCAATCATGACCAGGTTGTCGAGCTTGGTTCCCTCGCCCACGGTCGTGATGCCAATCATCGCCCGATCAATGGTGGTGCAGGCACCGATCTCCACATCGTCATGCAATTCGACACTACCCAACTGGGGAATCTTGTTGTAACGTCCCTGCTGAAAGCGGTAGCCGAACCCGTCTGCTCCCAACACCGCCGAGGCGTGAATGATAACTCGATTTCCGACGACGATCTGGGGATACAGAACGGCATTGGGATAAACGGTGCAATGGTCACCCAGCCGGCAATCGTCGGAAATGACGACACCCGGGTGAATGTCGCAGCCGGCACCGATGACGACGTCCTCACCGATATAAGCACCGGGATAGATATTGCAGTCAGGCCCGATCACGGCCGAGGCCGCTATGCACGCCAATGGGGAAACGCCAATCGTCGATCGACTGCGTTGCGGACGCGTGAGCTGCAGGACCTCGATAAAGGCCCCCATGGGATCCTTCACCACAATCCAGGTACGGTCCGGATAATTCTGCAGTGCGTGCTCAAGGGTCTTCGGGGCGACAAAAATCGCCCCCGGCCGAGCTGTCTTCAGCAACCGCAGGTTGAGTTCATCGACTCCGAACGTGATGTCGCGGGGGCCCGCCTTGGCGATCGACTGGGCGTTCTCGATCAGCACCGTCTCGTCGCCATGGACGATGCCATCCAAGCGGCGCGCGAGTTCCCCGACCGAGATCTCCATGACAGGAGTCCTTTCCTGATGCGAATAGATCCATCTATGTATTTTGAGGCGGAAGCCTTCAAGACGGTTTTTACCCGAATCGACCGGCGCAGAGCAACCCCGGTTTGGCAGGCGGTGAAATGATGAGTGCGGGACGGGGTTCGCGCGGCGCACTGAGTGTGATAAAAAGTCAATGGAGCTTTTCGTGTTCGCCATTTAGACAAGGAAGTCAGGAGATGGCCAAATCCAAGCAAGAGTTGTCGCCGGAAGTG
>JAKFVC010000317.1 GCA_021732415.1 Planctomycetaceae bacterium | reverse complement strand
CGTAGGACAACGGCCGTAGCGACCCGCGGAAGCGAAGACGATCCCAACCGCTGAGAACTCCCTTGACTTGCGACTGATGACGTGCGAGAAACTGTGACATGGCGTGACTCCAGAGGATTGAGTGTTGGTGTGGTAACTCACACTCTAATCTTCAGAGTCACGCCTGTCTTCTTTCTGGAATCTAACTTGGGTTGTGGGCGAAGCCCGCGCTGGGTTTCATGAATTGAGTTAACAAGAATCCCGGGGCTTACCGGCTAGTTGATTTAATCAAGTCCCAATCGCGTATTTTCGTTTTCGCGGCAGTTGCTACCCGTTGAACATAGGTTTGAACGCTTAAACCGGATCACCGTTCACATTAAGTATACTGCAATTATGTTTACATGCCGATTAAATCAACAGCCCGTTACGCCGCCGGGCTCGCCTGGGCCGAATTTGAAAACGGTCGGTTGCCTGTGACTCGCAGCTCGCTAACAACCATCCGGCTTACGCCGGACGCTCGCCTACGAAGGCCAGCAATTCGCGGGCTCGGATCACCTTCTCGATCGCTTCCTGTTGCGTCGCAGCCATTGCGGTCAGGTGGCCCATCTTGCGGCCCGGGCGAGGTGCCAGCTTCCCGTACAAATTCAGTTTTACATCGGGAATCGACAACGCCCGGCCCCAGTTGGGGGTGTTCGGAAACCACAGGTCTCCCAACAGATTCGCCATCGCCGCCGGTCGCAGGAGTTCGGTCGATCCCAATGGCAGGCCGCAGATCGCTCGCAGTTGTTGTTCGAACTGACTGGTCACGCAGGCATCGAATGTCAGATGCCCCGAATTATGCGGCCGCGGAGCCAGCTCGTTGATGATCAGCTGGTGGTTGTGCGTGAGGAAGAATTCCACGCACAGGACCCCGACGACATCCAGCTTCTCAAGCACTTCACGGGCCAGTTCGATCGCCTGTTTGGTGACCGCGGCCGGGACGTCAGCCGGTGCCACAGAGACATCCAGAATGTGGTTCTGATGGCGATTGTCGATCACGCCGTAATGGACGAACTCGCCATCCGAACCGCGTGCGGCGACGACCGAGACTTCTCGTTCAAACTGAATAAACCCTTCGAGGACCCCTTCAGACGTATTCAATCCCTGCCAGGCCGCATCGGCTTGCGAGGGGTCAGTGATCTTCGCCTGCCCTTTCCCGTCATACCCCCAGCCCGCCGTTTTCAACACGGCCGGGCAGCCCAGTTCTTTCAAGGCCGCGACTAGTTCGGTCACCGAGCGAACCGTCCGAAACGGTGCCACTGGAAATCCCGATTGCTGCAGAAACGTCTTTTCCCGCAACCGATTCTGGGTGACATGGAGGACTTCTCCGCGCGGTCGAACAATTGTCCGTTCGGCGGCCGCGGCGGTCGTCGCGGCGGGGACGTTTTCAAATTCGAAGGTGACGACCTTCACGTTGGACGCAAATTCGCGGACTCGATCAAGGTCCTCGTAAGCCGCGTTGACTTCCAGATCTGCGACCTGGCCGGTTGGCGTGTCGTCGTCGGGCGAATACGTATGGACCCGATACCCCATTTTGCGAGCCGCAATCGCGAACATGCGTCCGAGTTGCCCGCTGCCCAACACGCCAATCGCCGCCCCCGGCTCAATCATCCGCGACATGCCACTTTCCCAGTCTCAAGAAGAACGCTGATTTCACTGGGGGCATCATACTGGAGTGTCACGCGGGGTGAGAGTCTCACGCGTGCAGGAGTGCGTTTTTCCCTCCGTAGCCCGACTCTCTGAGTCGGGACTTCTTCGTCACAGACCACCCGACTCAGAGAGTCGGGCTACGGCGCAGGCGTATTCGGTCGCAAATCGTAACAGGCAGCCTCATCACCGTTTCGAACCAGTAGCAATCCCTTCCAGACGGCAGGGCAATTCCAGGTCCGGCCGTTGATGGCCTGAAACCGTGCAACTTCGGTGAATTGATCTGGTTCGGCGCGGACCAGAGCAACCTCGCCCGATTCCGCCAGGACCAGCAGCCACTTGTCGATCAACACGCTCTGGCCGAAACCATACCGGCCCCCCTTCCACAGCAGCTTGCCATCCCGTACGTCCAGGCACGCGAGGATTCCTTCATCCAGACCATAGACATAATGCCCCTGCAGGACGCCGCTGTTGAATTTCAACCGGAACCGTTTCGATTCCCAACGTGGAGTCGCGGACCAATTGTTCTGCTCATGCTTGACTTGAAGCAGCACGCTGCCGACTCCATAGCTGTTGCTGATCAGCACTTCATCCCGATTCGTGACGAAGGGTTGGGCTCCGTTGACCTTGGGATTATTAGTCCAGGGATGTTTCCACAACTGGCGGCCGTTCTGCGGATCGTGGCCGGCAATTCCCGCTCCATCAAATACCAGGATCTGACGCACGCCATCGACCTCATTCAATTGCAGTGCGGCATAGCTGGCGACATCGCTCGGGGCACTCCAGACCGGCTTGCCAGTCTCGCGATGAAATGCGAGCAAGCCCTGTTGGTTTGAGCCGCCCGCATTGATCACCACGATGTCGTCATAAACCAACGGCGAATCAGTCCGGCCCCAGGACAAGTTGGGAATGGAATTCTCGACGAGGACATCATGCGACCAGATTTTCTGGCCGGTTCGGGCCTCGAGGCAGTTCAGAATGCCGGTACCGCCGACGGCATAGATTCGACGGTCATAGACCGTAGGCGTTCCCCGCGGACCGTCGCCCCCCAGAGCCTCGCTAAAGCGGGCCGTGTCTTGATGCACCCACAATTGCTGCCCGGTCCAGACGTCGTAGCAGACGATCGCTTCCTGATCTTGGCGTTGTTCCTGGGTAAAGGCCAAGCCGTCCACAATCGCGAAGGAGGACCAGCCCAATCCCACCGGATGCCGCCACAAGGCTTGCGGCGGACGAGCCTCCCAATCCGTGCGAATTGCCGCATCACGTACGATCCCATCACGCAACCGACCGCGATACTCGGGCCAATCTGCGTCAGTGATGAGCAGCCGGGAATCCGCGGGAGTCCCCAGATCTGCGGCTTTTTTCGCAGTCTTAGGCGCCGTCGCGGCCTGTTGCTCAAAGTAGGCCGCAGCAACGGCTTCGCGATGTGGAGACCACCGCCAGGCGAAGATCGGGAACACTTCGCCCGTGAATTCATCAATCCGTAACAGGCAACCCAGAATCGCCATACAGGCCGCGACAATCCCGATTCCGATCAGCCGGAACCGCCAGGCGAGATGTGAAAAGAACACCCACCACAAAGCCAACGCCAGAACTGCCGGCATACCAACCATGTAAGAGTACATGGTCTGGATCGTTCTATCGAGCGGCCAGACGAACCAGATCCACGCTTCGCTCGCCACCGTCAAGACGGCGATGGCCAAAGCCGGCCACCAACGCAGGCGACGCACAGGCCTTCCATTACTTGGCTGAGGAGTCGTATTTGAGCCGTCGGTGGGGGATTGTGCGGGCATTGGAGAACGAACCTGGTTTGCGATGCGCGGAAGATTTACGTCGTCACGACGTACAACTATACGTTATCCGCGATCCGAGGGGATTCTTCACAACACCGCCACGTCGTGGGACGGGTCTCCAGGCCCGTCCGAGCCTGTAACAATCGACGCGAAACAAGCTCATCGCTCACGAGCGCCGACCCACATCAATCAAGACGGTCTATTCCCGAGTCAAACCGAGAAACTCGGGTGCCACTGGCTGTGCCAGTGCCTTGCCGGATAGGGAGCCGAAAGACTATCGGCACTGGCATAGCCAGTGGCACCCAATTTAAGAGTTTATTTGTTGATAGAGCGGTTTCCACAATCGCTACCTATTCGGACGGGCCTGGAGACCCGTCCTACGGAGCTTTCGCCGCGGCCCACAGCAACCCGTTCTTCAGCAGCTTCTGAAAAACTTCCTGCTCGAAATCTTCGACGCCACCGAGCGAAACATAAAACGAACGCCCGCCATCCGCCCGGGTAAACGTCCACGCGACAGGTTCATGAGGCTTCTTGTCGCCCCAGCGTCCCATTATCAGGACTTTGGTATTCGGGCTCAGCGGCAAGCAATTGTAGAGCGTCGAACCCATCGCGACCTCTTTGTCCCCGATCCCCTTGAGAATCGGGTGCTGCGCGGCTTCGGTAACTGGCCGGATAAACTGGCGATTGGTCTCGCCGGCCGCATTGACGGTGTGGTTTGTGTAGTCGCATCCAAACACATCCACATCAATCTGCGGCCAGGCCGCTTTCCCCTCGGGGACGACGTTATCTCGATTCGAAAACGCATGCGTCGCCGTGCGAATACCGACCACCGGTTTCCCGGCCGCGACGAAATCTTGAAACACCTTGAGCTGCAGCGGTGTCAGCAAGCGACGCCGAACACTCAACAGGGCAACGTCGGCATTTGCCAGTTCGCTCATGGCCGGAAAATCGTGCTTGTCCTGAGGATTGTCGAAGATATAGGTGACCTGAAATTCCTGACCCAGATGCTGCTTGGCAAACGCCGGGAGTGATTTCTCGGTGCGGTATTCATCCTCACCGATGATCATCGCGATTCGCGGACGCTTGTCCTGGGCGAACCGGAATGGCGTCCCACCCAGGAACGCGGTGCTGGTGATCGTCGGACACCAGTTGGCTTCGATGTGCTCGACGATGTAGTCGTTACCAGTGAAATGGCTGACGAACGGGGCCTTGGCGGGGTTGTACATCGTGTCGGTCATGTCGCGCATCAGGACGACATTCTGACCCTGGGTGACCATCTGCCGAATGGAGAATGGCCGCCCCAGCACGCACATATTGGTATGCACGCCCATCACGATGACGTTCTTGATCCCGCGTTGTTTCATCAGGTAAAACGCCTCGGCACTGTCGGTGATCGCGTCACCTTCGGCGATTTCGATGGTGGCAATCTGCCGGCTCCAGGCGCGATGCGATTTAGGCTGGGGATCACAGTCGCAGCCGCCGTCCGAGTCATCAATCGGGAGCGCACCTTCTTTGTCCGGGATAATCCGGATCCAGCGTTCGAGGGGGACTTTTGTCGCTACCACCGGAGCCTGTTGAGCCAGCTTGCGTTGCGGAGTGTCCTTGTAGAACTCGAGCGTATCGCTGGGGCAGTGGATGATGAACACGCCCTGCTTGCGGGCCGCTTTGATGACTTCATTCATCCGCGGAGCCATCTCGCCCACGCGTTCGGTGGAGGGGGGGCACCAGTGCTTGTCCCACATGTCGCAGACAACGATGGCCGTTTCCTTCGGATTCCATTCGAGAGTCTGCAATTGCACGGCGTCGCGTTTTTTGTCACCGTCCCCTTTGACCCGCGAACGGGCGACTAAAGTCAATTTGGGCTCGGCATCTTTCGCCGTCGTCCAACTGGGAAACAAAATGGCGAGTGACACAAGACAGAGCAGCGCAATACGACGCATCGAGTGGTCTCCTCATCAGTATGTAGCCGCGGTCGCCAGACCGTGGGGGCGGCGCAATTCACGTGACTTGCAACGTGGATTAAAACTTGATGGAGCTTTGCACAACACGACTGCAGATTCCATCGCAACCTACAAAATCAGAAAGACAAGATCTCACGCAAAGGCGCCAAGACGCAAAGAATTCAATTCATCTCTTCTGTTCTTTGCGCCTTCGCGCCTTTGCGTGAGATCATTCTTCTTAAACCCACTGACGGTCACCTACAACTAGGGAAAATACGAAAGCAAATACGCTCTACCTTCACTAAGCCTTCTTCTGAGCCGGCCATTTGTACGCCGCGATCGAGTTCTTCCAGAAGAATTTTTCATAGGCCGTTCGCCCCTTGCCTTTGAAATAGTCGCTAGCGATCTGTTGCACCTGTGGGTACGGGGCATACCGCACGCTGACGGGCCAGTTGCTGCCGTAGACCAGCCGATCTTCGCCGAAGGCCTTCCACACGACATCCAGCACGGGGACGTAAAACTGGACGTCGCTGGTGGAAATCTCGTTGTCCCGGCGGGCACCTTCGACCAGAGCCGAGACCTTGCAGAACACTTTTTGGAACGCCGCACAGGCCTGCATTCCGGCCACCCATTCCGCGGGCGGAGCTTTGCCATCGATGCGGACATTGGCGACGTGATTGATGACAATCCGCAGTTCCGGAATCAACTTGGCGACCTTCGCCACTTCCGCCAGCATGTCGGGTCCGCCATTGATGTCGAGTTCCAGGTCATGCTCGGCCAGACGACGGACGTCATCCATGTAGGCCTTGTTTTCCAGTCCTGCCTTGAGAGCTCCATGATTGACTCGCAGCCCACGAAAACGCGCGTTCTTGGCGAATCGAGTCAGGTGCCCGGCGAATTCCGGAGTCCCGACAGGGAGGTTGCCGACCAGACCCACGACGAACGGATTGCGATCGGCCAGGTCGAGGATCCATTGATTGTCTTCGACTCGCGGGCTGGCTTCGACAACCACCGTTCCGGCGACATGATACGGTTTGGTGAGTTCCTGGAACTCCTCGGGCAGCACCGCGCGATAGAGCAGCTTGTCGTCCTTGCCGGGCCACGGGGGACCGTCTTTGCGAGTCGGATCGAAGAAGTGCGTGTGCGTATCGATGATGGTGTCGACCGGGTCCGCGGCCAACAGGCTGCCGGTACCCGCGGCTGCGGCCAGGGCTGTCGTCGCTAAGAACTCACGCCGCGTGAAATGGGTATTGGTATGGTCCGCCACTGTGATTTGCCTCTCAGGTTGCGTGCTAAGCCGTATTTGATGAAATCGTCGAGGGTCAGGGACGACTGAAAAAACAATGATATCTGCTCCCCTCGCCCTGGTACTCCGGGGAGAGGGGTCGGGGG
>JAKFVC010000192.1 GCA_021732415.1 Planctomycetaceae bacterium | reverse complement strand
GGTTCCAACGCCGGTGTTTACACCCGCCACTGTATACCTGCGGGTGTAAACACCGGCGTTGGAACCTGAGCTGGACCAGGCCACGACAAATGAACCGTCGTCGGCAGCGCTGACCGAGACATTACCGGCAGTGGTCGAACCAGGCGAGGAATTCACTATGAATTCAGACTGCGTGGGGGCTCGGTTCGACAGATAGGTTTGCCCGCGGATTTCAGCTCCGGTGGAGGGACTGGCGTCTTGCCAGACGATCGTAAACGACCCGTCCGCAGCAACCGCCACCGACGGTGAAGCCTGCAGTCCCGTCGTATTCGAGTTCACCCGAAACTCACCGCCCAATTTCGACCCGTCAGCCGCGTACTGCTGAGCATAGACACCCGACAAACTGCCATCCTGGTTATCCTGAGCCGTCCAGGCGATGACAAATGCGCCAGTGTCATTCATCCCGACAGTGGCATCCAGCTGATGACCAAGCGTCGTCGAATTGACGCGGAATTCGTTACCGATCGGGGTCCCGTCAGCCTCGTAGAGCTGGGCGTAAACACCGGAGAAAGAACCGTCGTGGTTATCAGAGATCAACGCACCAGTACTGGTCCAGGTGACGACATAGTTGCCATCATGATCCGAAGCAATCGCATTGGCCGCGGAATCCGACAGAGTTTCCTGGCCATTGATGTACTGATTGATTCTGTACTCGCCACCCATCGGGTTGGCTTTGAGCAGCAACCGCGATTCGAGGGTTTCGATGGCAGCCGATTGCATCGATACCTGAGCCGAAACTGCCGGCCGTCGAGACCGACATTGGCGACCCTGACGGTCCCCCAACAAGTCTGCCAACCAATTCGTAATGCGCATTGCTGTCTCGCAAAAAAAACAAAACGTACAAATATCAATACAATTTCTGCATCGCGGTGCGTGCAGTAACTCTTACGTATAGGCGCAGGAGCTAGCCTGTGGCAATGATAAATTGAACAGCCAATCCGACATTTCCAGAAAACTTTGTATACTGTTCGTCCACCAATAGCCAAGCTTTCCACCCAAGTAGAGTCGATAGGGGTAACCGCTGGCAATCGTAAACCCAACGCGTCGAATGAATTTCGACAACTTCTGGACTCGATTGATTCGGATTTTGCGAAACGCTGCCGCGATGCATCACAAATGTTGACCAAAGGCACGATCAACGGGAATATACCGAAAGGGGAGGGCCCCCGCACGGGACCCGACTGACGATTTGCCGCTCGACAGACGATCGTTCCTGATCAAGACATATCGCACGCAAGAAATCACGACAAAAGATACGTCGCCATGTCTCTATCTCGCCATTCCGGCTTTTCCTAACGGTCGCTCAGGGCTCGGTCCCTGTAAGCCACACAACCCACGTAAAACCCACGTGAATTCTGGCGCCATCTTTGCCGCCTTTGATCCAAGGCCGTAGGATGCCCGCCCCGGCCGTCTCCCCTTTTGGGTATGGGAGCTCTCAAGCAGATAAACTTCGACGACCGCGGCAGCCATCCCACAAACCCGTCAAACGCGCGACTTCTTTGACTTCTTTGACTTCTTTGACTTCTTTGAACTCTTTGAACTCCCAGGTGCCCCCGTGGCCGACGCTGGCAGCGTCGGCGGACACAGACGCTGGCAGCGTCGGCCACGGGAGCCGGATTTGGATTGCTACGGCGCGACTTCTTTGAACTCTTTGATTTCTTTGAATTCTTCACCCATCAGAAATCAGGCGAGCCGGGTGCCGTGAGGCCCCGGACCGGTAGCGGCGTCCAATTCGGTCCGGGGCCTTACGGCACCCGGCTCGCCTAGTCGATTTTTTTCTGGCGCAACTTCTTTGAACTCTTTGACTTCTTTGTTCATCCGGACTCAGCTATCAACTCAACAGACGGACGCATCTTCTTTTCTGCCTATGATTTAGCCCCACCATAGGCTGTAGGATGGCCGCCTCGGAAATCTCTACTCGGCGGAGACATCGGAGATCTCAGGCGCGAAGAACACGACGGCCGGGGCGGCCATCCTACAGACACGTGAAAACCTCGCGCAATCTTTGAAATCTTTGATCTGCTGTTCACAATCGCACCCCGATCCCAAGATCCACGAACACCAAATGACAACGGACCACTAACCAAGGACAAATGAAAAAACACGGAAGTCGACAAGTCAATTTGTCTGCTTCCGTGTTTAGGTCTTTTCGAGCTGCGACCTGAGCGTCAAGCCAGCGGCAGATGCTCCGTAGCCTGCCCCACAGCATTACGGATTGGGCAGCTTGATGCCCTTCGTATCCCGGTAGCGGGGATCGCGGAAGCCTTCGATGATCTGGAAGCCGAAGCCGTACTGCAGCTCGAAATTCGCCCGATTCGCCCACGGAGTATTCGGATGGTCTTTCACGACCTGGGCCAGCATCTCACGGGCCGCAGCCTCCTGCTTCTTCAGCTCTTCCATGTCGATCTTGGTCAACTTGACCACCTGGGCGTCCGGGGCCAGCATCTTCGGCGTGCGTTGCAGATGCCACTCGTTGCTGAGTTTGCTCTTCGGAACCATCGGGCTCTTGTTATGTTGATCGAGTGCCAGCAGGGCCTGGAACAGGCGGACGCGATAGGCGAGGATTTGCGCGTGAATCAAGTCGTAATTGGCTCGCCAGCGGGTGGACTCTTCTGCGGCACGCATGGGCCGAATCTTCGACAAGCGCTTCTCGGCTTCGTTCATCATGGCAAGAGCACGAACACCTCGCGTGAAGCTGACATTGGCCTGCGTCGCAAATCCTTCTTTGGAGAACTCGTAGTGACTCTCCTGGATATTCAGCTCCGGATCGGTATGCGGATTCAGAGCGGAAATCACTTCCCATAACGTCTCGCGGAATCTGCTCTTCTTGCGGTCTTCGACATACTCGCGGCGCGACACCAGCCAGGGCAGATACTCCTTGAGGTCATAGAACGCGAATTTCCGCTTGTCGATGGCGTCCTGACCGATCAGGTTTTCTTCTTCACCCGGCAGCACGAAGAAAATGCCGCCGCTTTCCTTCGCGATACGGACTTGTTCGTACGGACCGAAGCCGCTCGAGAAAGCGTCCCACCGAGCGTGCAAGCCATCCGTTTGCAGCGCTTCCGGCATCGCCGTTTCCGGGCCGCGGTCGATCGTCAGCCAGAAGTGCAGTTGCGTCTTGGGATCGATCCAACGCAGGCGGGCGTAGGGATAACCGAAGACCGCTTCACGTCCCATGATATAGACGGGAGTTTCGTAGCGTTTGACCTTGTCGATCGTCGCATCGATATTCTGGCCGTCGGTTCCCGATTCGTCGGTGACCAGCACGATCAACAGCTTGCGTTTCTGTCGACGCGCCTGAGCTCCGAATTTATCGATGACGTAATTGATGGCCATGCAAGTGTTTTCCTTGCCGCTCTCATCCTTTTGAATGCTGTCGATGGCCTTCTTGATCTCTTTCAAATCCGAGCTGGGGCCCTTCATCAGTTCGTCGACTTTGTTCCCATAGCCCCAGATCACCGTCTGCAGGATTTCCTTGTCCTTGCCGGCGGCAGCCTTGATGTCCTTATCCTGCTTTTCGACGATGCCCAGTTCGTCATAGACCTTATGGAACTGATCCCGGATTTCCTTCTGGTCGTCGGTCATTGATTCGGATTCGTCGAACAGCCACACGACCATGACCTTGGACTGGCGCATGTGGCGGACGATTTCCTGCGTCACGCGGCTGAGTGCAGTGCCGTAACCTTCAACGGCGGCACCCACTTCACCACTGACTTCGCCTTCACCCAGATCGGTTCCAAGGTCTGAGATCCCGTTGATGTCCATGACGCCCACATTGACCTGGACGTCCGCATTCAGCGATTCGGCAGTCTCGATGGCCCGTTGGGAAACGGCCGGTGCATTCGTCCCACCCACCGCTCCGGAGACTGATCCACCGGCAACGTACGTCATCGTTTCGGCAGCTTCGGTGGCCTTTTCGATCTCTTGTTCGAATTGCTCCTGGACGCGTTCTTCGTCGAAGACGGTCTCCAGGGGAATGATCAGTTCCATTTCTTTCACTTGCTGGACGACAAAGGCCAACGAGCCTAAGGCGACCACGTGAATGCCGAACGACACCAGAAGTGCTTTGATCTGTTCTGCTTTAAACTTCATTGCCGGTCTCACAGCAGCATCAGCGCGCCGGGCGGCGACTACTGATTGGATGAGGACTCATGTAAACGAATAACGCTTGCCGAGGGACGTCCGCCGTGAGTCGTTCGCATCTCACGGCGGCCTACGGACAAGATCAAATACCAGGCGGGAACTGACTATCGGGAACTCATGACCCGGAACTTACGACAACGGCGACTACAACTTGGGCTTGGCCCGGCCCTGGGCTTTCTGCTGAGCCATTGCTTGCTTCTTCTTCACTTCTTCGGCGAGCAACAAAATGGCCTTCTTCTCTTCCGGTGAGGCCATCGCCAGACGGCCGGCGGCATCGGCGCTTTCGGTCCATTCCCAGCCCATCGGTTCGCTCAGCTCGCGTTCGGCAAGTTCCGCCCACGGAGTGTCGGGATGCTGGTCGATGACGCGCTTGAGGTAGACCGCAGCCTTCGCTGCTTTCTTCTTGATTTCGGGGATGGCATTCACTTCCTTCGCCGGCTTCAGGGTCCATTGATTGTTCCCCTTCTTGGCGAAGGTCTTGGGATTGATCTTCATTTCAGCGAGGATCGTGTTGTAACCCAGGGTGCGGGCGCGAATGGCGAGCGACCGGCCCATGGCCAGATCGTAGCAGGCCTGCCAGCGTTGCTCGGTGATCTTATCGCGATCCTTTTCACCCGCTTCCAGAATCGCCAGCATGGCATTGACCTTGGCGTCAGCAATGGCCAGCGGCTTCTGAGCTTCCGTGATTCCTTCGCGCAACTCGTTGTCGTTGTTCGCGGCGAACGTCAGTTGCGGCATCGGGATCGCGTCGACGATAGTCTTCGTCGCGGCATCCACCAATGCATACTTCGCTTTGTTCTTCTTAATATCTGTTTCGACCACCCGGATCGGGCGATAGTCCGGCTGATAGTTCCGCATCACGTTCGGGTCATAGCGTTTGCCATTTCCCTCTTCGGCGATCAGGTACACGCCACCGGTTTCCGCACACAGGCGGGTCAGAGCATAAGGACCGTACCCCGAAGACATCCGATCCAGATCGCCACCGTTTACACCGAAGAACGGCAACCGTAGTCCATCGGGGAAGACCGATTCCGGACCCTGGTCGACTTCCACTTCTTCAGTCCCGCCACCTTCCTTCTCGGAATAAGTCCACGTGACATGTCCCTTTTCCCGACCGAAGGGCGAAGCATTCCCCACGACGAAGCAGCGGGTACCACCACGGCGGAGCAGGGTAATCGAATCTTCGAGGTGCTGCGGGGCATCGTCACCCTTTTCGTCGGTGACGATGATCATGATCATCTTGCGGCTGGCATTGGCGGCGTAATTCTGAAACTTCTTGCCCACCGTCGCCACCGCGGAAAAGACAAGCTCTTTGCCCGAGACGTCATTCTTGATACCGCGTACCAGCGGCATGATCTCGCGAATGCCATCGACCGGTTCGGGGGTCAGGATCTGAGTTTTCTCGCCGAACGTTGCGACGGCCGTCTTCAAGTGTTTGCTGGCCGAGCCATCCAACGCATCCAGCTGCCGATAGACGTTTTCAAAACGATCGGCAATCATTTCGCGACGAGCCTGCAGCGACAACGAAGCATCAAACATCCACACGACAAGGGTCTTGCGTTCCCGCAACGACGCCATCAGTTCGAATGTCAGACGGTCGATCGCACCCTGGGTTCCACCGGTGTTTTCGGTCGAGGCCGACCCCACCTTGTTGACCTTGGCGACCAGATCGTCCTGCGGCGCGACTTCGACATCATCAGTCAGGGCCACTTCGACCGGCGAGAGTTTCTCTTCGACCTTTTCTTCGACTTCGGTCTGGGGATTATCACCCTTTTCAGCGGCCGCCGACAACGAAGCACCGGTCAGCGGAACATCGCTGTTGGTTCCGACAGTGTCGACCTGAACGTTGTCCAGAATGACCGGTTGATCTTCGAGATCGATCATCTCGGTCGTCAACGCCATCTGCATGAGTTCGGATGGCGGGTAGTACACAACGGTCCCGAGCAACATCAAGGCAACGATGTGAATGCCCAGACTGATCACCCAGGCGGGAGCCGTGCCGAAACGATTCAGGAACGCGAAGATGGGATTGGAATCATCCACCCAGCCTTCTTCCTCTTCGAGAACTTCCTGCGCCGCGATCGTTGCCATCGAAGGACTCCTTGGCCAAAGTTGTCAGTCCAGCGCTTTCCAGCCGAACTCGCACCCGTGACCCGTGACGTTCAATATCAGCCCGTTACGTTCATTTTTAACCAGATGACCCGACAGTCCGTAACCCCGTCCGAACGGAAAAACGGACTTTCACCTGTTAAGTAGATAATACCGCCGCATTCCCCCCGCGCCAACACCCTAGTTTTCGGATCTCACAGGATGTCGGATCAGATCTTTACCCGCGATCTTGGCAAAACGTTCGGGGGTTGTCGGAGGATTCACCCAAATTGTTGCTGGCCGGACGCGACCGCAACATCAACACGGAACGCAACACCAATTGTTGATGTGATTTACAACACGGCCACGCCAACTGCCGACGGTCGTGCTGGCAATTCTTCTGTCCTTATCTGTTCCTTCCGCCTGCCACGACCCGCCACTTCGTCAAATGGTGGGGCACTCCATTTGCGAGGAAAATACGTAAAAACTGCTCCCCTCGCCCTGGTACTCCGGGGAGAGGGGTT
>JAKFVC010000332.1 GCA_021732415.1 Planctomycetaceae bacterium | reverse complement strand
CCTCTCCCCGGAGTACCAGGGCGAGGGGAGTAATTGTCGCTGCGCTCCTCTTGTTCGAGTGGCGAGTGAGACGCATACGAGCAGACTCGCTCTAGCCAGATTTTCCAATCCGCGGTACATATCTGCCCATCACCCCGCAGCAAGACAACTCCTCGCGATCTGACCGCCCTGTGTGGACGGTTCTCCGCATTTTCTCACCCTCCATAAACAATCGCAGACCGTCATGGATGCCTGGCAACGCACCTTCGACCAATTGCGCACCGTCTTTCGCGGCTTATCCGTCGCGCAGCGCGTGAGCCTGTTGGTCGTTTCGTTGGGCATACTGGCGGGTATCGGCGGGTTGTCATGGGGAGCGGTACTCGCCAAAGACGAATTTCTGCTGGGGGGCAAGAATTTCTCCACAGAAGAATTGGCTCGAACTCAAGCCGCTTTGAAGACCGCAGGCCTAAATCAGGCTCGGGTCGTGGGGCAGAAGATTTCCGTCCCCGCCGCCGAGGCCGATCGCTACACAGCGGCGGCCTTGGCCCAGCAGACTCTGCCGGCGCAATTCGCCGCTGAGTTTGATCGGATGCAATCTAAGGTCAACGTCTTCACGTCCACCGAACAACGCCGTGAGCTGTTAGAAGAAGCTCGCAAGACGCGTCTCGCCCAGATCCTGCGGGCGATTCCCGAGATCGAAGATGCAGTCGTCGAATGGGACCGACCGAAAGCGACCAGCCTGTTCCGCCCTGCCCCGCAGTTGGCCGCTCACGTTAGCGTCAAACCGCGTGGCGGTCGCGAACTGTCGCTCGAACTGGTGCAGTCGTTGAAGCAGTTCATCGCGGGCGCTTTGGCTGGGGCTCAGACAGATGATGTGACTGTCGTCGACATGAACACCAGCCGCGTCTATGGCCGCCGTTCGGCCCAAACGGTCGCGAGCGAACGATCTGAGAATTTCTCCAAACAACACGCTGAGGATTACTCGAACCGCATCTCGCAAGCCTTGAAGTACATCCCGGATGTCCTGGTTTCCGTGAATGTCGAACTGCTACCAGTGACTGCGGAATCCGATCCTCATGAACAGCCATTCGTGGGAGCCGACTTCGTCCCGGTCAGTCGCCATCGCCGACGCGACGAGAAGCCGGAATTCACCCGCTCGAATCATCCCCTGACGACGCGAATCGATCCCGTGTCAGCAACACGCGTTCTTCGGCAGGTCGAATTCGATGGTCGGTCAGGGGGCGACCTTCACGTCGAGGCTATTGATGAGGAGACTGACCGCGAAAGTCCCGGTTATCGCAAATCGGTCCAGGTGGCCGTGTCGATTCCGGAAGATTACTACTCGGCCATTGCCCGTTCACGTGGATTCAGTGCGGGAGAATCGGTGGTGCACGACAGTGCCTATCGTGCCGCACTGGCCAACATCAAAGCGGAAACGCAACGCGATGTGCGGGAGAAACTCATTCGATTATTGCCGCGCGGGAGTGATCCCGATGCGCTGTCGGTCACGACTTACACACCGCTTAATTCCGCGGTAGAGTCCGTGGAAGTACCGCGGGTTTCGACGAGCGAAACGGGTTTCGAAACGTATTGGGAAACGTTGCGAACGCACTGGAAAATCGCTACGGGCGCGTCCATCTGTGGTCTCTGCTTGCTATGGGTTGTCTGCCGGTCTCGCCCACAGGCATCGGTCGCACCGCAGCCGATGCTGAGCGAAACATTGGTAGCCGTTGAGTTACAGCCGTCCGAAGAGGCCGATCTGATTCCGGCACCCTCCCCACCTCATGTGGCGGTGCTTGACAAGTTGGCCGAACTGGAACGCAGCTCCCCCACAAACGCCGTATCACGCGACAACCCGTTCGCGTTTTTTGATGAACTCTCAGCGAACGCGTCGGCACGAATGCTGGCCAGCGAGCATCCCCAGACGATCGCCCTCGTGGCGACGGCCTTGGGACCGGCCCATGCGGCGAACATTCTGCACTCATTGCCCGAATCTTTGCGCTGGGATGTGACTCAGAGATTAAGTCGAATGGGAACAGCGGCACCTGACGTCCTCCGCGAAGTGGCCGCCAGTTTGAAATCGCGGATGCAGCAGCGAGCTTCGGTCGAACAGCGTTCATTTGCGGCAGACGATGGGACATCAGGGGCAGCGAATTCCGTTTCGCCCGACGAGGAAGCGTATTGCCCGATCACGTTCGAAGACCTGGGTGATCTGGATGTGCGGTCGCTCGCCACGGTTCTGGAGTCGGTGGATTTACGAGCCTGTGCGGTCGCCCTGCTGGATCGATCCGAGGCCTTCAAACAGGGGCTGCTGGTAAAGCTACCCAAGTCGGTTTCGTCAGCGATTCGCCAGCATTTTAAGAACCTCGGCCCGATTCGATTAATGGATATCACGGCATCGCAAGCAGCGATTGCCGGGGTGGCCTGGAATCTCGCCGAGCACGGAATGATCGCCGTGCCTGAATCGTGGGACGGGTCTCCAGGCCCGTCCGTTGGTTCGAATACGATGTAACCCAATAATTGCTGGACGGACGGGCCTGGAGACCCGTCCCACGGATACCTCAACCCATCATGCCAGTCATCGAATCAGGCAGAGTCCTCAAGGCCCACAGCCTCTCCGAACGAGGTTTGCCGGTTTCATTTCAATACGCGGATATTGAACAACGCTGCGACGCGCAATTGCAGGCGGCCCAGGCCCAGGCCGAACAGATTCTGCTGGCGGCCGAAGCGCAAGCCGCGGAGTTGCGAGACGAAGCCTGGCAATTGGGGCACACCACCGGGACCTTGCAGGCAGAAGCGGAATTCGAAGCCCAGGTTGAGGCCGAAGCTCAGCAACGTCTGCAGGAGCGACTGCGGTACCTGGTCCCCGCGCTGCAGACGGCGACCGCTCAATTGATTCAAGACCGCGAACAGATTCTCCTGCAGTGGGAGTCGGCCGCGATTCAACTCAGCCTGACGTTGGCCGAACGGATTGTCCGTCGAGAATTACAGATTCAACCGGTCGCTCCCCGGGCGCTGATTGCCGAAGTCTTGCAGTTGGCGGCGGGTGCCTCGTCGATCGTCCTGCGGTTGCATCCGACCGACGTGCAGGAAATCAAAGCTCATTCGGCCGAATGGCAGGAATTGCTCTCCAAATCCGCGACGTTGAAGGTGATCGCGGACCCGCAGATCACACGCGGCGGGTGTCTGGTCGAGACGCCACAGGGAGAAATCGATGGCCGGATTGAAACCCAGTTGGCGCGCTTGGCTTCGGAACTGATGGGGAATGAGTTGTCATAAGCTATGTCAGGGGTCGGGCGTTCAAACTTCAAAATTGGCTGTCCGATTGGTTTCGAATTAGAGATCGACGTACCGCCAATTTTGAAATTTGAAGGCTCGACCCCAACCTCTCAGCGCTGGATAAGGCGGAACGCGCTAGCTTCTGGATGTTTTGAAAAATTGAACCGATTGTTATCCCGAACCGTGGGCTAGCGCCCAGCGGCTGATTCGCCCGACTCTGGAGAGTCAGGCTACAGGAAACCACATGCTGGAACTCGCCGAACAAGTTCGCTCGATCGTACCGCTGGGGATCTCTGGACGGATCAGCCGTCTGGTTGGGACCACGGCTGCGGTCGAGGGGTTTCCAGTGCCCTTGGGCTCGGTCTGCTGCATCTGGCGTGAGCACGCGGCTCCTTTGACGGGTGAAGTCATCAGCTTCGAAGGGACTGAAACGCTGATCGCGGCGTATGGCGATTGGTCGGGAGTGCGTCGTGGCAATCGTGTGGAATTGCTGGCCTCGGAACAGCGCGTGCGAGTCGGCAATGGGCTGCTCGGTCGCGTCATCGACGGCCGTGGCCGATTCTTGGATGACTTGCCGACACCGATTTTGCCCCATCGAGTCCGGCTGCATCGCGACCCGACTTCGCCTCTGAAACGGCCACGAATCAATCAACCTTTGGCGACCGGCGTGCGGGTGCTGGACTCTCTGCTGACTTGCGGGCAGGGACAGCGCCTGGGGATTTTTGCGGGGAGTGGCGTTGGTAAGAGTACCCTGCTCGGACAGGTGGCTCGTTCCAGTACAGCTGACGTCAATGTCGTGGTGCTGGTGGGTGAACGCGGTCGTGAAGTGCGAGAATTCCTCGAGAAAGATCTGGGTCCGGAGGGTTTAGCGAAGAGCGTTGTCGTCGTGGCGACCAGCGATGAGGCCGCCATTCTGCGACTGCGGGCCGCGTTTCTGGGAACGGCGATCGCCGAGCATTTTCGAGACGCAGGCAAGAACGTTCTGTTGATGATGGACAGCGTGACGCGGTGTGCTTTGGCTCAGCGTGAAATCGGTCTGGCTGCCGGTGAGCCTCCGGCGACTCGAGGCTATCCGCCCAGCGTGTTTTCATTGCTGCCGCGATTGCTCGAGCGGAGCGGTCGCACGGAAACTGGCAGCATTACCGCGTTTTATTCGGTCCTCGTGGAAGGGGACGATCAGCATGAACCGATCACCGATGCGGTCCGCGGGATCCTCGACGGGCATGTGGTGTTGTCTCGAAAGCTGGCCGAACAGCGGCATTGGCCGGCGGTCGATGTTCTGGCCAGTCTGAGTCGCCTGGCGTCCGAATTGACGTCGCCAGCACAGCAGGCTGCGGCTCAGCGATTGCGGCAGGTGCTGTCAGCGTTCCAGCAATCAGAAGACTTGATCAACCTGGGGGCGTACGTGCCGGGAAGTAACCCCCTGGTGGATGTCTTCTTGCGTTGCCGGCCAGAGATCGAACTGTTCTTAAGGCAACACAGCGCGGTGCAGTTTGGCTATGCTGAATCAATGCTGGCCCTGGAAAATCTGATAGCCAGAATGTCATAAGTCCCATTGGTCCCATCCGTCCCATAAGTCCCATCAAAGAGGCGATGGGACAAATGGGACTTGTGGGATCGGGACGCTTCGCGAAGGCTGTAGTTTGTTACACTTAAAGCAACGATGGCTGTCGGAAACATGCCGACGCTGGCAGCATCGGCCACGGGGATCCCGGTAGCTCACGGCACCCCGGCTAGCCTGATCAATTTGATTTTAGAAACACAACGTCATGTCCCAAGACTCTCTCGACCAGTTGACGATGCCGATTGCTCGGCGGTCGCTGGTGCGGTTTCATCCCAAGCGGATTCCTCATGCTTTTACCGATGTGCTGATCATCGGGGGTGGCATTGCCGGCCTGCGGGCGGGGTTGGAAGTCGAATCCAAGGTCGAAGTCACGATCATCACCAAGGACGTTCTGCAACTGTCGAATAGCGCGTGGGCTCAGGGTGGAATCGCTGGCGTGCTGGATCCGCTCGACGATATCGCCAATCACTTCGCCGACACGATGGCGGCCGGCAAAGGGCTGTGTGATCCGGACGTGGTCGAAATGGTGGTCGGTGATGCTCCGGAGCAGATTCGGCAACTGATCGAATTCGGCACGCATTTCGACGAGGAAAACGGCCAGATTGCGCTCACTAAAGAAGGGGGCCACAGCCATCGCCGCATCGTGCATGCCCTGGGTGACGCGACCGGCAAAGAGGTAATGCGGGCACTCATTGCGCGCATCCAACAATCGCCGACAGCGCAGATCTGGGAAGAAACTTTCACGATCGATTTGCTGATGCATGAAGGTGTTTGCCGAGGCGCGCTGGTGTGGAATCCAAGTCATGGGCGCACATTCGTTTGGGCCAAGCAAACGATTCTGGCGACCGGTGGAGCGGGCCAGGTCTTCCGGGAAACGACAAACCCCAAGATCGCCACGGGGGATGGTCACGCCCTCGCCTTCCGCGCGGGAGCCATCCTGCGGGATATGGAATTCATGCAGTTTCACCCAACGGTCCTCTACATCGCCGGTAGTTCACGACATCTGATTTCCGAGGCCGTTCGCGGTGAAGGGGGTTTTCTGCGCGACGTTCACGGGTACCGATTTATGGGCGATTACGACGATGCGAAGGAGTTGGCGCCGCGTGATATCGTCAGCCGGGCCATTACGTCGCAGATGGCGAAAACCAAGCATCCGTGTGTGTATCTCGATTTATCGCATCTTCCGTCGACCATGATTCGCGAGCGGTTCCCGCACATCGGAGCCGTGTGTGCCGAGTTCGGCATTGATATCACCAAGGACCGCATTCCCGTGCGGCCCGGTGCGCATTACATGGTGGGTGGCGTTGAAGTCGATATGCAGGGGCGCACGTCACTGACGGGCCTATGGGCCGCTGGGGAAGTTACTTCAAGCGGTCTGCACGGAGCGAACCGACTGGCTTCGAACAGTTTGCTCGAGGGCCTGGTCTATGGTGAACATTGTGGGCGGGGTGCGTTACAGCAGGCGCTGGCGACATCAGACGATTTCCGCGCTCCCTCGGTGAGCAGCGATTGCCTGGTTGCAGGTCGTTCGGGAGCCGATCTGAATTTGCTCGACGTGCGCAATTCGCTGGCCAGCGAAATGGGGCGTAACGTGGGGATCGAACGCGATCACGAGGGGTTGGATGAAGCGGCCCGTAACCTGGAGTTCTGGGACCGGTATGTTTCGCCCTGTGAGTTCTCGCAGCCATCGGGCTGGGAGCTGCAAAATTTGTTGCTGGTATCGCGTTTGATGGTGGCTGGGGCGATCAATCGCAAGGAAAGCCGCGGCGTGCATTTCCGACGCGACTTTCCGCAGACCGATCCCGCGCAGGCCAAGCATATTGCGCTTGCGGCGGTGCTGGGCCGGTAAGCGTTGATTGCGGAGTGATCGGCGAGACGTTTAAGGCGTGTTCGACGAATCTTCAAGGCAAACTTGCCACGCCGTACGTGAGTGACGATGGCCCCCCTCGCCCTGGTACTCCGGGGAGAGGGG
>JAKFVC010000311.1 GCA_021732415.1 Planctomycetaceae bacterium | reverse complement strand
AGTTGCGGGGCTCGCTTCGCTCCGGTTCGCTAGCGCTCACCTCCGCGAAGCGAGCCCCGCAACTCCAAGAGGGAATGTGACATTTCTAAAGCGGCAGACCCTGTGACATTTCTAAAGAGGTCTGACATGCGGTTTAGCCATCTTGACGATAAGCCGATTCTCCGGATATTCTTCCGGTCTCAACCGCGACACTGTAGCCCGACTCTCCGAGTCGGGGGCTTTGTTGAAGAGCACCCGACTCAGAGAGTCGGGCTACGCGCAAGGAGGCGATCGTGAGCTGGTGGGAATGGTATTGCAGCTTATGGACGGGCGATGCCCTGCAGTGTGACCTGAGCTGGTGGGTCACACGCGCGATCGCGTCGCCTCGCTGGTTGACGCGCGGGGCCAAGATCCTGGTCATCGATGCAAATCCGAACGACCTGACCGAACTGCTGGTTTATCGCGGATTCGACGCGGTGGGACTGGATGCCATCAACCAACGCGTGGTGACCGCGCATCATTCGACCGAGGCACCGGTCCGATTCGTCGACAAACAACTGGTGCTGCCCGAACAATATTTCGACCTGGTCATCGCGCGGGACCTGCAAGTCTATCAGCAGGATCTCACCACAACGGGATCGCTGGTCACCTCCGCGAATCTGCTGTCGTGCGTAAAGCCTGGCGGTCGGCTGTCGATTCTCGTCCGGCACAAGCCGACTTGGCAGGATCGACCCGGCGGACATTTGAGATCTTGCTTTCAGCGGCACTTCCAGCATTTTTCCGTGACCTGTGAAGCCCGGTTTCTCGGCGACGGTTGGTTACGGTGGCGCACCTGGAACTGGATGCTGGGAGATCAACCTCGCTGGGGACATTTGACCGTGTTGGCTCAGTTGCCGTACGAAACATTAACCCGCGTTCAATGGCATGAATTGGCATTAGCTGATCCGCAGGCCATGGTACCGGCGTGCTGTGCCTGGACACGTCGACGTACCACCCCGGCTGCGATGACCGCAGTCCCGACCCGCGAGACGAGTTACGCGCCGTCGTAATGCAAACTGCAAATTGATTGGGCCGTAGCCACACTCGCCAGAGTGTGGGGAACACGCGACGGTGCCCACGTTCTGGCGAACGTGGCTACTTTTAGACTACTTGAGGCCAGCGTGAAAATCTTCTTCTCAGTCGGCGAACCCAGCGGCGATCAACACGCGGCCCATTTGATCACCGAACTGCAATCGCGAGATTCCACCGTGGAATGCGTGGGATTCGGTGGCCCATTGATGCAGGACGCGGGGTGCCGGATCGACTTCCAGTTGACCGACCTGGCCGTGATGGGGTTCTTCCGAGTTGTGCCACTCATCCAGAAATTCCGGGGACTCGTCAAACAAGCCCAGGCGCAGTTCGAACGCGAGCGGCCCGATGCGGTCGTGCTCGTTGATTTCCCTGGGTTTAACTGGTGGATCGCACGTGCGGCCAAGAGTCTGGGAATTCCCGTGTTTTATTACTGTCCGCCGCAATTGTGGGCGTGGGCCTCGTGGCGGATCAAGAAGGTCAAGAAATTCGTGGACCACGTCCTAGCCTGCCTGCCGTTCGAGGCTGAATGGTATCAGCAACGAGGTGTCCCGGCTGTCTGTGTCGGACATCCCTTTTTCGACGAAGTTGCCGAGAAGAAACTGGATACGGAGTTCATGCTTGCTCAGCGTGCCCGCGAAGAACGGCGCATTGCCATTCTGCCCGGCTCGCGCACGCATGAAGTTCACTCGAATTTTCCAATCCAGGTCGCGGTCATGCGCAGTCTGTCGCAAGAGTTTCCCGATGCCCGGTTTCTGGTGGCCAGCTTCAAGGAATCCCAGCGTACCTACTGCGAGCAATACCTTCGCGACCACGCACCGCAAGTTTCAGTGGACTTGCACGTCGGAAAATTGTCGGAGATTCTGGAAGTCTCCGAATGCTGCCTGATGGTATCGGGGTCGGTCAGCCTGGAGGTCCTCGCCCGCGGAGTCCCCGCGATCGTACAGTATCACTGCGATCGGCTGTTTGCATTCCTCGTTCGCCCATTGATTACCTGCAAGTACATGTCACTGCCCAATTTAGTGGCAGGCAGAATACTAATGCCGGAGTATCTGATTATCGGCTCGCCGAAAAAGCAGATTGCGCAGATATCGGCCCATTTGCAAAGTTGGCTGTCCAATCCGATGACGTTGGCCCGAGCGGCAAAACCGTTGGTGGAATTGCGAGACGAACTCGTACGGACCGGCGCGACAGCGAATGCCGCCAAGTTGATTCTCGAGCGTCTGGGAGTTGCCGAGGATCGCCGCGAATCGCGTGCGGCATAGCGATATCGCTTGGACAAAAGTTCTGCACCAACTGAAAGTGTGAGAGTACCAGTGTGTGAGGGTATGAGAGTTGAGAAAAGTCGGATTGAATTCCGGCCCTCTTACTCCGATATTCTCGCACCCTCATGCTCTCAAACGCATTCCGAATGTGTAAACATTAAGTGAATTCGCTCTAGTTAGGCGTGCAAAAGAAATCAGGTGGGCGAGCCTCTGACATCAGCGACTCTCCATTCCCTCTCACTGAGGAATTGTCTATGCTTGGGCTGGAGATTTCCCGTCCCGTCTTGCTGAGCTGTTTCCTCGTGAAAGCCATTCCATGTTGCCCACCGAAAATCCCTGGCCGGCGGCCATCGTACTGGTCTGCATGGCGATTGTGTTTATCGGAATTTTCAATTCGAGACGGAAAACATCCAGCCTGGTCGGTGGCATCCTTTGTCTGCTGCTCGCCATAGGCTGCTTCGTGCTCGATAGTGTGGTACTCACGCCTGGCGAACAAGTCACTCAGAATATCTACGATCTCAGTGAAGCGGTGAAGAAGCAGGACGTGCCAAAGGTCCTGAGTTTTTTTTCGAATCAGGCTCCTGAGCGCGATCAGATCAAGCACGCCGTAGAGGGCGTAAGGGTCCATGACGACTTACGGATCTCGGACGTGTGGGTCAGTTTCACAGGCGCCGGGTCAGTTGCTGTATCTCATTTCCGTGCCAATGCTTCGATCTCCGTCACCATTGTGGGGATCGCGGGTGATATCGGCTATCATCCGACGCGCTGGGAGCTCGACTGGCAGCGTGAGGCGGGAGAATGGAAGATCATCGAAGTCCGCCGTCTGCATCCGATCAACGGTAAAAAAGTGACCATTCTGTCGGCACAATAGATCGCGGCCCGGTCTGCGATGTCAGACTTCTCTGCAAGTCGGTTTCCAATCGGTAGTTCCCCGGTTATAATCAGTGCCCTTTGATGCGTCTCAAAAGGGGAACTGCTACAAACCTCAGGGGACTGAATGCCGCACATCCAGGAAGATCCAGTGTTGATCAGCGCGCGACGTGAAGCGCTGGTCGTGTTTGCGTGTTGGGCGATCGCGATGACGTGGTCGGTTTCGTACTGTTATCTCAACGGTTACATCACCGATCCCTCGCTGATTTCTGATAAGCAAAAGGTGGAAGTTCGCCAGCCAGCTCAACCTGGAGGCATCCCCGAATTGTGGGTCGACCACGGCAAGGGCTCGCAGCGAGTCGAATTCGTCCTGGGTTTCCCCGCCTGGATTTTCTGGGGCGTGGCTTTGCCCTGGTGGATCTGCACTGCGTTCTCGCTGTTTTTCGGTGCGTTTATCGTTCGTGACGAAGACCTGGGTCTCGATCCTGAAGCCGCAGCTGCACTGGAGGCGACCCATGTCTAGTTTGCTATTTGCAGCCGCAGCCGCTGGTGCCGTGACGTCAAAACCTCACGGCGGGATTGGAACTCTGGTCGCCCTGGCCGTGTTCATTCTCGCTTCGGGATGGATCGGAATTCTGGCGAATCGGGCCATGTCACACGGTTCGTTCATGAAGGGCTTTTTCCTGGGCAACCGCGGCCTGGGAGCCTGGGCTCTGGCCCTGACAGCGACCGTCCAAAGCGGCGGCACATTCATGGGATTTCCGTCGCTGGTCTACACGCACGGCTGGATTGTGGCCCTGTGGATCGGCAGCTATATGGTGGTCCCGATCACGGGATTTGGAATTCTCGGCAAGCGGCTCGCCCAGCTTTCGCGGCGGCTGGGGGCCATCACCATTCCGGACTTCTTCCGCGAACGGTTCGGCAGTCCGGCGCTGGGTTTGCTCGCGTCGATCTGCATTCTGTTTTATATGTCGATCATGATGGTGGCCCAGTTTAAGGCCGGCGCTATTGTGATGAAGCTGTCATGGCCCGGAACGGAATCTCTCGCCATGAGCGAAGAGTTTTCCAATTTCGTCCTGTCTGGCAAACAGATCGAGCGTTTTCGGCAAAAGGGGATCATCGACTCAAAGACGATCGACAAGCTGGAGACGTTAAAAGATCAGAAGTTCCAGGATGTCGCCGAATTCGAAACCAAGTTGGGGGAAGTGCTGGAAAAAGACGAGCTGAAGGCTCACAAGAGTGCGATCGTCACTGCAGCCACGCCGATTGACGTCCTCTACTTTGTCGGCTTGGGAATCTTTACGCTGACGGTGGTCGGATACACGATGGCGGGCGGCTTCCTGGCCGCTGTCTGGACCGACTTGTTCCAGAGCATCATGATGTTCTTCGGGGTCATCCTGTTATTGGTACTGGCGTTGTGGCGCGTCGGCGGTCTGGAAGCGGCGTCAATCACCGCAGTCCAGCAAACGGGACCGGGATTCATTTACGGTCCCGGATACGATCCGTCCGGTGTGGGCAGGCAGTTTCTTCCCCTCTCTCTGGCAATTTCGTTCTTCGTACTCTGGGTGTACTCAGGCTTAAGTTCACCGGCGGGCATGGTCCGCATCATGGCGTGCGATAGTACTCAAACCATTCGCCGTTCGATCTATCTGCTGAGTATCTATAACTGCTTCATCTACATTCCGCTGATTATCATTTGTGTCTGCGGACGGACATTGTTCCCGAATCTGGGGGCGCATTCCGATGAGATCGTCCCGCGCATGGCGTTGGTGACAACCGAAGGCTTGCCGTTGAGTTCCTTCTGGGCCGGCCTGATTCTTGCCGCCCCCTTCGGAGCCATTATGGCCACGGTGAGCTCTTATCTCGTCGTGATTTCGTCGGGGCTGGTTCGCGATATTTACCAGCGATTTCTCGATCCGGATGCATCGGAAGCGCGACTCAAATTTCTGTCCCACACCGGAATGGTCGTCGTCGGCCTGGTGGCGGTCGCGGCCAACATCCAGCCGGTGAAGTACCTGCAGGCGCTGGTCGTTTTCAGCTCAACGGGCACCGCGTGTACCTTCCTGATCCCGGCACTGATGGCCGCGTATTGGCGACGAGCCTCCGTCGCGGGTGTCCTGGCGGCTATGTTCCTGGGTGCAGGCACGGCGCTGACACTGTATTCGATCGGGATCTTCAATCTGGCTGAAATATTACGATTACCTAAACAGCTACTCCTCGGGCAAGACACCAGTCTCCGACCCTATTACTTGTTTGGCTACGATCCCATCGTTTGGGGCTTGAGTATCTCGCTGGTGTCCGGAGTCGTCGTGAGCTTGATGACTCCGCCGCCCGATCCCAAGTTGATCAGCAAGCTGTTCGATGCCCAACCGGCCAAAGCGTGAAATGAAAATGAATGACTAATGACTAAATCCTAATGTCTAAACGGACGCAAGCGTGAAGCGGACACCAATTAGCCGAACTTCACGTCTGCCATCGTCATGAAGCCAACTGATTAGGATGACCCTTTTAGACATTAGTCATTAGACATTAGGATTTTTCGTCCTTGATCGCCGGCCCACCGTAAGCAGGCGACAGCGGCCGGTTGTTCGAGAAAACACGAGACCCATGATGCCGCGCCGCATCTTGATTACCGCGTTCGCCCCGTTCGGAAACTGGCCAGAGAATGCCAGCGCGTTGTGCCTCGGAGAACTGCTCCCGCTGCTTTCCGCAGACTATGACGTGACAACGCGCATCTATCCGGTCGAATTCGTCGCCGCTCGACCGTTGCTGGAATCCGACTTGCTTCAGAACTTCGACTTGGCGATCCACCTGGGACAGGCCCAGAGTACAGCTCGGATACGTCTCGAAGCAATCGGCTTAAATGTCGGTTCCGTTCCCGGTCGGTCAGAGAGCGACGTGTTCGGGTTGGTTGCCAACGGTCCGGCGGCCTATCAGTCTGCGTTGCCATTGTCGTTGTGGGCTGAAAGACTGCGGACGCACGGGATTCCAGCGTACGTCTCGTATCATGCGGGAACGTACCTCTGCAATGCCACCCTGTATTGGGCTCATCACTTCCTGGAATTGAACCCGACGTTGACCACGCCGGTCTGCTTTATCCACGTGCCGCTGGACATTTCGCAGGTCGCTGAATTGCCTGGTGATTACCTGACGCTGCCTTCGCAGATGACGGCGAATGCTGTCGCCAAGCTGATTGCCATGTGGAACGAGACTGCAGGCCCGTCGGACCTTTGAAAGGCGAACGTCCAATCTCAGCATGCATCTTTCGCGCGCATCAAACGACACCGCCCGGGAGCAGACTGGCTGTCCCCGGGCGGTCGAACGATAGTGTCAGTGTCTGACGTTGATTTCTTCGCGATCAGGATCGCTTAGAACTCACCAAGGGGTTCGCCATCCTTGGGATTGCAGAGTCGGCGAAGTGTATTGAAGTCCAAGCTGTCTGACAGGAAGCGGACGCTACCGTCACCGAGCAGCGCGTGAACGCCACCCGTGTGCAAGCTGAACGGTTCGTCGTTCGAGCCGCAATTGTTAAACTGGTAGGGGCACGGGCCGGTGGTCGTGGTGGAGCCGGTCTTATTGTTGTTGATCTTCTGCCGGGCGGGGCCTGCACCAACTCGGGCCACAT
>JAKFVC010000273.1 GCA_021732415.1 Planctomycetaceae bacterium | reverse complement strand
AGTGGTCACCAAGCGGCCTCTCCCGAAAAAACTGCCGCAGCTATCCGAGATCATGCAGTTGCTGTCGCAACTGGGGGGCTACAACAACCGAGCCACTGAAGCCCCAGCAGGACCTCAACCGATTTGGATCGGGCTTCGAAGAATGACCGACTTCGCAACTGCCTGGATTGCTTTCGGTCCAGAAAATTGAATTCGTTGTGTATAAGTGACAGGGTTGAGGAGCGGAGCGACGACACCACCGGATAGCGTTCCCATCCCCCACGATCCTGAAGGGATCGCAGAGATGATACGTTCGGCTCTCGCAAGGTTCCGCCCTCTGGCATCCCTTCAGGATGCGATCATGTTCACGAACCAGACCGGTGGTGTCGTCGCTCCGCTCCTCAACCACCGGCTACTCTCTTCGAACCCTTCAGGTTCGGAATTCAGCCTGGTATCTACCAACTGAGATCGCCGTTGCGTCATGGATTTCGCTTCGAGCTTGTATTCGGCAGACATCGCCTACATTAATCACGATGCCCGCGACGAACTCCGCCATCTGCTTCATCCAGCGTTGTCATCCAAATGGCATGGATCCCGATGCCTCGCAGTTCCGTCTCCAGCGAGAATCCCGACATGATCGCGGCATGGAATCTCTGCCCAATCATGTCGCCACGAATTATGACCGGGGAAACCGCGAGCGAATTGAGGGACTCGTCCGCGGCGAGTTCAAGATCCTCACCTGAGGGGAGTCCCTCTTTGTAATGTTCGATTGTCGGGCGATAGAAATACACAGGCAGATGAGGCCAGAATTTGGCGATCGTGGCTAATGCTGACGCGTAGGACATGTTGCCGTTGAGTTCAACGTGCGACGGGCTGCCGCTCATGGGGCGTTCCTAGGATAAACGGTCGCCTCCCTGATGGCGTCGGATGTATTCCAAGGTGCTCTCGCCAGCGGAATACACGACGTGTGAGGAGTATTGCAAGACTTCTTCTTTAGACAACCATTTTAGCAACTGGTCGATCTGGTCGGGGCTCCGAACCATTTTCTCCAGAAAGGTAATGACAGCCGCGGTCTGAACGTCATTGGGCAATCGCTCACGCGTGTCGCTGACGCACCAGCGATAGTATTTGACGATGGCTCGGCAGACTTGGATTTCTCTCGATTTTGAGGCTTCGATAAATGCCGATCTCAGTTCGTCCCAGAGCTCTGTTTTATTAATGGCGAGCGAGATTTCCTTGGTCCGCTCGGGAATGAACTCGATTGCGATACGACGCCATTCGGACATGATTTATTGACTCGTCAAATGGCGAAAAGAATCAACTTTGTGAAGAAGTTCCGTCGTCAACGAACTCTCCTCGTTTCGACAAATAGGAGCGGATTGCAACCGCAAGAACTGCGATCAAACCGCCGCTCATACCGCCTATCGCAACCAACGCCGCGGTCGGCCATTTGAGTTGCTGTTCCGCATGATCCGCCGCTATGCCGCAAAGCAAGGCAACACTACCAAGGAGAGTCCACACTCCCGCATATCTCGCGATGCGCCAGCGATTCGTGGAAATTAGCGATCCAAAAAGAATTCCCGTGATCACGAATGAATCGCCCCGGATGTGCTGTTTGAGCCAGAATTCAATTGCGAGCACGTGACAAGTACCAACTATAGCCCCTAAAGCGATCAGGAACGATCCAGAAGTGGGGACCGCTTCGTCGCAGTGTTGCTCGTCAGGGACTATGTGATCTATTGAGTCGCTACTCATTCGATCATTTCCGCGAAAGCCGAGATCAGGCAATGATGTCGTGAACCACTTCACCAAACACATCAGTCAAACGCATATCACGGCCACTGAATCTGTAGGTAAGTCGCTTGTGATCCATGCCCATGAGATGCAGCATCGTGGCGTGCAGATCGTGGATCTCGCACTTGTTTTCGACGGCGTGATAGCCGTATTCGTCGGTGGCACCGTGGATGGTGCCCCCTTTGATTCCTCCGCCGCACATCCACATCGTGAAGCCGAAGGGGTTGTGGTCGCGGCCGTCTCCCTGGGCCATCGGGGTGCGGCCGAATTCGCCGCCCCAGACGATGAGTGTCGATTCCAGCATGCCTCGGGCTTTGAGATCTTTAATGAGGCCCGCGATCGGTTTGTCGACGGCCTTGGCGTTCTTCTCGTGGCCGGCCTTGAGATTGGCGTGCTGGTCCCAGCGGTCGAAGCCCAGGTTGGGACATAGTAATTCGATGAACCGTACGCCGCGTTCCACCAGACGCCGGGCGACCAGGCATTGCTGGCCGAACAACGCCGTGTCGGGTTCGTTGATGCCGTATTGAGCTTGCGTGGCCGCGGTCTCCGTCTGCATGTTCATGAGGTCGGGGACGGCGGACTGCATGCGGAAGGCGAGTTCGTAGTTCGCGATGGCCGATTCGACCTTGTCTTCGGGGCCGATTCTCTCGATGAGACCGCCGTCCAATTTTCTTAAGAGGGCCAGTTTGCGGCTTTGGATTTCGACGGTCGGTTCCAGGCGGGTTAAGTCCGCGATTGGGCTGTCCCCCTTCTGGAACATCGAGCCTTGATAAGTCGCGGGGAGAAATCCGCTGGCGAAGCAGTCCATCCCACCGGGGGGGATCATGCCACTGTTGAGAACGACGAATCCCGGCAGGTTCTGGCATTCGCTGCCGAGACCATAGGTGGCCCACGCTCCCATGCTGGGGCGGCCTTGCTGGCCGTGGCCGGAGTGCATGAAGTAGTTGGCGTTGGTGTGTTCGGGGAATTCGGAAACCATCGACCGGATAATGGCCATGTCGTCAACGCACGTGGCCACGTTCGGGAAGAGGTCGCTCACCGGGATGCCGCTTTGGCCGTACTGGTTGAACTGCCACGGCGAACCCAGCACGTTGCCGATGTTATTGAACTGGGTCGGTTCAACCTTGGCTTTGATGGGTTGGCCGTTTTCTTTGGTCAGACGCGGCTTGGGGTCGAAGGTATCCATCTGCGACGGGCCGCCGTCCATGAACAGAAAGATCACGCTCTTCGCCTTCGCAGGGAAGTGAGACGGCTTCGCTTCGAACGGACTGTGCCCGACGGCTGGCTCGAGACCAAATGCGCGGTCCTGACAGAGCGAGGCGAGGGCCAATGCTCCGAAACCGTTGGCGCTTTGCGCTAACATGCTCCGGCGGGTCATCGGTCGTGGTTGAAAGCGTCCGCAATGCATAGCGAAAATCCAAGCTGCAGGAATTCCCAGTTGCGATATCAGCCGGCACGCGCTAGCGTCCGGTTCGTCTGAAATATCGACTCGGTTGTTATTCGGAACAGTGAACAGGCGACCAGAGGCTGATTTCGTCGTTCGACAACATTTACTTCAAGAAAATGAACTCTTTCACATTAAACAAAATATGGGCATAGTCGGCCCATGCTCGGAATTGCTGGTCTGGGGGATAGAGCTTGCCTTGGGCGGCCACGAAGTCCAGGCCTTCCAGCAATTCCTGGTCAGAGGGCGGTCTCGCAAATGCCGTGACATACATCCCTTGAATACGTGCAGACGGTTCCTGCTGAGCCTGCCCTTCGAGATGCTTGGCCCAGGTTTCTGCCTGCTGTATTACGAACTGATTGTTCATTAAACACAAAGCTTGGGCCGGAACATTCGAAACCGTGCGGCGCCCGATCGTCGTGAAGGGAATGGGATAGTCGAACGCCTGCAGCATCGGTGTCAAAAAGTTTCTGCGGACATTGATGTAGATGCTCCGGCGGCCGTCTCCGTCGAGAGGGCCAGAACCCGGCCGGCCGCGACCGTTCATGTAGGCCGTCAGATAGGGCAACACTCCCGGGCCAAATTGATTTTTGCTCAATCGGCCAGACACGGCGAGGATCGAATCCCGGATGATCTCGGCTTCCAGACGCATGACCGGCATCTTGTGCCAGAGTCTGTTTTGCGGGTCGGCGGCGTCAGCGGCCGGATCGCCCTGACTTGCCATACGGTACGTGCTGGAGAGCAACAGGCGGCGATGCATCCGCTTCATGGACCAGCCATCTTGAATGAATTCTCTCGCTAGAAAATCGAGCAATTCCGGATGCGACGGCAATTGCCCCATCAGTCCGAAGTCGTCGGGGGATCGCACGAGACCCTCGCCGAAATGGTGCTGCCAGATGCGGTTCACGATGACCCGAGCCGTGAGCGGATTCTTGGGATCGACGATCCGCTCGGCCAATTCCAGGCGGCCGCTGCCGTTCGTGATCGCGGGTTGATTGGCTCCGAGGACTTCCAGTAAACGGCGTGGTACCTCTTCGCCCTGGGTCTTATGGCTGCCGCGGATGAAGACGCGTTCGTTCTCCGGAGTTCCATCGGTCATGCCGATGGCTCGAGCCGGTACGGGGATTTCTGTTTCGAACTTTGCGAGTGCTGCAGTCTGCTTGGTAAACTCGGCTTGGTCAGCGGCGGACCGGCGCGCGATTGCCGCTGGGACCGAACCGAATACGCCGTCTCGATAGAGCCAAGTGGCGAGTTCCGCGACGCTCAAGTTTGTTACATCTTGATCACGTTCGCCGAACGTCACCGCCTGCTTCAGCAACTCTTGCAAGCGGGTCTGTACATCGGACGGGGACTTGATCTGAGTGTCCTGTGCTAATTCCAACGAGGTTGCGCTCGGTGCAGCTGGCGGTGGGCCGCCGTTGGCCATTACGATGCGGTCGATCGCGATCACGCCGTCACCATCGTCGAGGAACTCGAGATACACGCGATGCCCCGGCCACATCTTCACGTTGATTTCGATCCAGCCGAATTTGTCGGGGCTGGGCAGGTTGATCGCCAGTCCGCCATAGATGGGACTCTTGACGAGATGAAATTCATCCATGATCAACCGAATACTCACATCCTTGCCAGCAGCCCGAATCCAGATGCGATCGCGGTCGAGAGTGAATGTCGGCGATCGCAAGACTCCCCGCAGTCGAGGCGACAGGATGCCGCTGTGAGCCACGCCTGCCGAAAATCCCGGGGGCAGAGTCCGTTGCAAGGCCTGCATCCGCAGGACATCTGCCGTGCCGACGGGGTGGTCTCCAAACGCAAAACCGCTGACGAACCAATCGCCATAGTCGGGACGATTGAAGTCCGCAAGATCGTAATCGTCCGCTTGCGCCTGCTTCGATTTTGCCGCCTGTTCGAGCAGCCGTCTGGACAAGTCAGCTTGGGCGGTGGCGAACTGTTCCGCAGGCACGGCGGACAACGCCGCCCAGGCATATAATGGGTGCTCGGGATCCTGAGTGGCCGTTTTCTTCTCGGTCAGATAGCGGAAAAGGATGTCGCGTTCGATTCCCAGTTGCTCGGCGGTGGTTTTTACGGCAGTGTCGTCACCGGGATTGATATCCTTCGCCGCGGTCAGCTTGGGCCAGACTTGTTCGATTTGCTCGGTGCGAACCGCGTGCAGTCCCTGCCGTGCCAACTGAGAGACCTGTGTTTCATGGGTCTGCAGTTCTTCCAATCGACGAGCCCACGGTTCGGGATCATCGATGAATGCCTGCTGCATTCGTGAGCTCTGGAGGAACCCAAACAGAGCGTAGTAATCCTTGGTCGGAATGGGATCGAATTTGTGGTCGTGGCAGCGGGCACAACTCACCGTCAATCCCATGAACGTCTTGCACAGGACGTCGATCTGGTTGTCGACTCGGGCCGCTTCCTCGGCGCGGATATCGACCGGTGAGTGCTTCTGTTCGCCGAGCCAATAAAACCCGGTGCCGATGACCGATTCGTTGAATTTCTCGGTGGGATGCCGGCGGGGGTTGGCGAGCAAGTCGCCCGCAATCTGTTCGATGACGAATTTGTTGTAGGGGAGATCGGCGTTGAAGGCTCGAATGACATAGTCGCGATAGCGCCAGGCATTGGCGATTTCGAAGTCGAACTCGTGACCGTAGGTTTCACCGAAGCGGACCAGATCCAGCCAGTGGCGTCCCCAACGCTCGCCGTAATGGGGTGAGTCGAGTAAGCGGTCGACAACTTTTTCGAACGCTTGGGGAGATTCATCGGCGAGGAACGCATCGATCTCGGCCGCTGAGGGTGGCAGGCCGATCAGATCGAAGGTGACTCGCCGCAACCATGTCCGTTTGTCGGTCTGCGGGGCGGGATGGAGTCCCTTGGCCTCAAGAGCAGCCAAGATGAAGCGGTCGCTATCGGCTGTTGGCCAATCCGCCTGTTTAACGACTGGTGGCTTCACGTCAGCGAGCGGTTGAAAGGACCAGTACTTCGCTCGTTCGGCCAGATTGAATTCGCCTTTGGCGGCTCCCTTGGTTCCGGGAACAGGACTGGCAGGCCATTTGGCTCCGGCATCAATCCATTTGGTCAGGACAGCGATTTCTTCGTCCTTAAGTTTGCCCTTCGGCGGCATCTTCAAGTCGACATTGTCGTAGCGGACGGCTTCCACCAGCCGGCTCTGAGCCGATTTTCCCGGGACGAGGGCGGGGCCGGTATCACCGCCCGTCAACAGCCCTTCGCGACTATCGAGCAGCAAGCCTCCCTTTTGCTTCTTGCCGACGCTGTGACATTGATAACAATGTGTAGCGAGGAGCGGGCGCACTTCCTTTTCGAAGTGCTCGATTTCGGCCGGCGTGGGAGTTGGAGTTTCCGCCGCGGAGGCGGGACTGATCTGGAAACAGCAGCCCAGCAAGAACAACCATCCGAACGTCAAGCACTTCCGGCCCATGGAAACCTCTCGGCGGCAGGGGTTACCTGCGTGATGCAGACCAATCGATCAACCGATTCTTATCAATCTCTACTGTAACATGCTGGCCGAGGGTGGGACAGAGTCCGTTGGCCGGGTGACGATGCGACTCGGGACTCGAGGCTGAATTGATTGATTCGGGCTCCCCTCGCCCTGGTACTCCGGGGAGAGGGGCT
>JAKFVC010000088.1 GCA_021732415.1 Planctomycetaceae bacterium | reverse complement strand
CGTAGGACAACGGCCGTAGCGACCCGCGGAAGCGAAGACGATCCCAACCGCTGAGAACTCCCTTGACTTGCGACTGATGACGTGCGAGAAACTGTGACATGGCGTGACTCCAGAGGATTGAGTGTTGGTGTGGTAACTCACACTCTAATCTTCAGAGTCACGCCTGTCTTCTTTCTGGAATCTAACTTGGGTTGTGGGCGAAGCCCGCGCTGGGTTTCAAAATGCATTTATCCCCACAGTCCACGCTCGAAATCGACGTAACGTAGACCAGCAATGATCATCACCATCGACGGCCCCGCAGGATCCGGAAAAAGCACAGCCGCGCGCGCCCTCGCCGAGCGGTTAGGCTTCCAATTCCTGGACACCGGAGCCATGTACCGCGTGGTGACCCTGGTCTGCCTCCGCGAGCAAATCGACCTCCACAACGAACCCGCCGTCAGCGACCGAGCCGCCATCATCACCATCCGGTTCGACGGTCACCGCGTCTTCGCCAACGACGAAGAAGTCACCGACGCCATCCGTACGGTCCAGGTAACTCAGGGCACCAGCATCGTCGCGGTCAACTCCAAGGTCCGAGGCCTCCTGACCACCCTCCAGCGACAAGCCGCCGCCGGCCTGGACATCGTCACCGAGGGCCGCGACCAGGGCACGGTCGCCTTCCCCGACGCCGAGTGCAAATTCTTCCTGACAGCCTCCCCCGAAGAACGAGCCCGCCGCCGCCAGCACGACCTCCGCCGCCGCGGCGAGCACCTCTCCATCGAAGAGATCCTAGCCCATCAGCACGAACGAGACCGCCGCGACGAACAGCGAGCCGTCTCCCCCCTAAAACCAGCCACCGACGCGATCCAAATCGACACCTCCCACCGCAACGTCCACGAGGTCGTCGAAGAACTAGAAGAACTAATCCGCCAAAGATCAGCAGCAAAACCGTAGGAAGTATGCCGGCCCCCGTGGCGGACGCTGCCAGCGTCCGTGTCCCCAGTTTTCAAAGAAGTTCGATCGAATTTGGAATTCGAGTCGATGGGAGGGTGAGGGACCCAGAGGGTACCCCGCCGAACCGGATAGTTTTTCGAGACCCGAATAACGCTTGCGGTTCGGCGGGGTACCCTCTGGGTCCCTCACCCTCCCATGACGCTGAAATATCCTTCACGGCGTAGCCTGAAGGAGTCGCAGCCGCTTTTGCCGCAATCCCTCAGATAACTTTGAGCCCAGCCGCAAGACTGGTCGATACAGTCGTATGGCTCCGTAACTCATTCAAATGTATGGCTTAACGTCACTGTGGTTGCCTCAAATCGCCGATCAAACCCACAATCTGCGATCAATCACCAGCCCCAGCCAGTAACCGACTTGCGGTCGATGAGCCAATTTTTGTACCATATCGGTTCAGAATCCGCCCCGGAGCGTTCGGGGCGAACTTTTTTTGTAGAGTGTTTGTCGAGTTTCGCAGGGGCGACGCGTCCCTCGCGGTTGGAGAGATAGTGTAGGCATGGGAACCCCGCGACAGACGACCGAATTGCAATTGGCCCGCCTCAAGGTGGCATTGGATCAACACACGGCCAAGTTGACCGCCGCCGGCAAAACCGCCGAGTCTTTCAAAGACGACGCCAAATGGCGCAAGCTGGAAGGCGATTCGCGCCAGATCCGAGCTCGCCTGCGGAAAATCAGCGAAGTCGAAGCGAACAACGTCGAAGTCGCCCGCCTGAAAGCCGAACGAGAAGCCGCCGCAGGCTAAGTGAGAACACGTCGTAGGACGGGTCTCCAGGCCCGTCCAGGCCAGCGTCTGCAGTCGAGTCAGGAGTTGTTTTCCACCCCGCTCGCCCAAGACGCGGCCCAGCAGACGCAGCCGAGAATATGTCCCAGAAATCCGGCACATATTCTGACAATCAAGACAATTCAGGAGAGGTGGCAGAGCGGCCGATTGTGCAGCACTGGAAATGCTGTGTGCGAGAAATCGTACCGGGGGTTCGAATCCCCCCCTCTCCGCTTATCTGACTGCCCCTGTGCCATAAGTCATTGGTACAGGGGCATTTGCATTTCTGAGAACTTCTCAGGTTTTCCCGTTTGTGGCGTCATTTGTGGCGTTTTGTAGCGGGGGAATTCTCTGAGGAGTTCCGAAATGAGCAGTGCATCGAAGACGTTTAGCGTTGGAAAGGTGCAAGTTTACCAGCGGGGAAATGTCTGGTACTTGTGCTATCACGAAGAGGGCCAACGGCGACGACCACGTGTTGGTCCAGATCGCGCGCTCGCCCGTCAGCAGGCAGCAGAGATCAACTCTCAGCTGGAGTCAGGGGCGCCCGCGGGATTGAGCTTTGAGCCAATCTCATTGGTCGAACTCCAATCGCGATGGCTCGCGAACCATGAGCAGGTACGGCGTTCGTCCGTTCATACGATTCGTCGGTATCGCGCCGCGACCAACCACTTCATCACGTTTGCGTCGGGAGCGCGCGTGCCCCAGGTCACAGCTCGGTTTCGTGCTGCTCATGCGGAAGAGTTTGTGGTTTACTTGCGAAAGATCCAAGTGTCTCCAAACGGCCACGAAAAAACCCGTAAGCGGCAGCTCATGGATAAAGGGCTCAAATTCATCCTTGAGACCTGCCGAGCCATGTTTCACTTTGCCCAGAGACGCAGGCATCTTTCCCCATATGCTGAGAACCCATTTGCGGCGTTGGAACTCGACCGTATGCCGGTTGAACGAATTCGTCCAATCGTGCTTTTTGGCGCTGATCTGGAGCGGTCGTTTCTCTTAGCTTGCGACGACTGGCAGTTTCCGGTGTTTCTGACATTGATCCTGACTGGCCTACGCCCAGGAGAGCTCACTCATCTGTTGCTGCCCCATGACCTCAACCTTGAATCTGGAATCTTAAGAGTGCGAAACAAGCCAAAGCTGGGGTGGCAGGTCAAGACGCGAAACGAACGTGAAATTCCCTTAGTCAAGCCGTTAGCGGATGTCTTACGCCTGATGGTTGGTTCCAGACATACCGGACCAGTATTCTTGCGGAAGCAGTTTGCTTCTGGAAAGCAATCGTCACTGCTGGCCGACCTCGGCGAGTTGGGCCTTGAACGGAACTTGGAACAACGGGTCACGCAGCGCGAACAATCCGAAGGGAGTGAGCTGTCGCGGGCGCAACGGCTGGCAATCGCAGGATCCATCTGGCGGGAGGCAGGAGCGATCGAGACAGATCGGATCCGACTGGAATTCATCCGACTCAATCAAAATATCGGGCAGCCACATCAGACAGCTCCGAAAGTGCTTCGGCATTTATTCGCGACTGCTCTCCAAGACGCGAACGTCGATCCTCTCATTCGGAACGAATTAATGGGACATGCCCCAGAGGCATCCAGTGGCGGGTTCGGTTTGGGTATGACAACTCAATACACGCATACTCGGCCAGAAACTCGTCGGAAGCAATTGGAGCTCGCATTGATGAATTCGCCTGCGATTGAGCTCGCCAGGACATTTCATGCCGAAAAGGCCGCAGGCCACTGAAACAGTAAGCCAAACCCCAACCGAACACGACACTTTGCAAATGAGAGTCAAGCTGCGACACGCGGGGACAGTCCGTGCCACCACTCTCCATCGCCACAACAGCGCAGCACTCTGAGCGGGAACCGCAGTCGCATAACTGACAAGCGGTTAGGTCATAACGAAACGCGGGTTCAATTCCCGCCGCCTCCAAATTGTCAGCCGATGCCATAGACTGACAATCGACGCCTAAACCCTTGCAGTCGCAAGGGTTTTCGCTTTCTTTGAGACTGGCGGTTGCGACAGTCGTTGCCACCGAATGACCCTCAGAGACGCCAGAAATGCAGCACCGGTGCAGCAAGCCGGTTGGCAAATTTCCCAACGCCCGGGCTTGGTCGTCCATCCCGATGTGGGTGTATTTCATCGTCATCTTGATGTCGGAATGCCGGGCGAGTTTCTGGGCTTCCGGGAGCGAGGCACCGTTCCGCAGCAGCTCGGTAATGTGGGTGTGACGACCGGCTGCATGGAAGTCGGCAATCCCCTCTTCGGTCTCGTACGGGATGCCGACCCGTTCCAGATCCTTCTTGACCATCAGCCAGGTGCGGCGGTTTCCCAGCTTCGGAAACAGTTTCTCCCCAGGCTGCAACCCCTTGAGCCACTCCCCTACCGTCACCACGAAGTCGTGGTGGAGCGGGAGGACATCTTTCTTTTTGTGCTTGGAGGATTGGGCATCGACCGTCAGCGTGGGCTGCTTACTCTTCAGATCAAAGCTTCGCGGCGTGAGGCTTGCGATTTCATTCCGCCGCAGCCCGGTCATGTAAGACAAGATGTAAATTCTGGCTCGCTGCTCCCCCGTGAAACATTGGATCAACACGTTGCTTTGTCGGGCCGACGCAATCAACTGCTGGATTTCATCAGGTGTGAGTGCCCGCCGAGGATGGCGAATGTCGGTTTCCACATTCAGCCGTTCCATGCCGAGGATCGGATTCACGAGCAGCTTTTTCGTCAGCACGCACCAGTTCATGAAACTGTCGAACGCTTGGATGTAGTGGTTATAGGTGCGATGGCCAAACCCATCTTCGTCGCGTGCGTCACGCAAGCATTCCTGGACCAGTTCGGTCGTGATATCCGCCAGCTTCTCGAACTCGCAGTCATCAACGATCCGGTTCACCCGCGTCATCGTCAGTTTTACGTGCTTCGGCGAGTTGTCCCCGAGGCTAATCTTGAATGCGTCGAGGTGCGTCTGGAGTGGCGACTGCTTGTGCGACAAGAATCGTTCCTGATCCGGGTCGATCATCCCGGTCCGCCGCATTCTGGCGTCGGCCTCCAGCTTCGCCGCGAGCTGCTCGGTGAGTCCCTTGTCTGTGAAGCCTTTGCAAGCCCGGCGGTTGCCTTCGTGGTCCTTGTACTGGATTTCCCAGACCGTGTTCTTTTTCTTGTTGCGTTTGTAAATCGTCGCCATTTAGCATTTCCTCCTGACGTCATTTTCGCGGGCCGACTGCTCCGGGCAACCCTCTGCGACCCAACGATGGACGTCCGCGATGTTCCAGCGGACGCTCCCGCCGATACGCACCGGTTCGACAATTTTCTTCGCACTCACCAGTCGCCAGAGCGTGCGCGTTGAGATGTTCATCATTAGCGCCACTCGGTCGGCCGGGATCAGTAATTCATGGTCGCTCTCGCTTGACATACGGTCTCTCCAGTAAGCTCAGGGGAACGAAGACAGGGGCGGGGAAACACTTTCTTGGCAGAAACACTCCCCGCTCCTGCGTCGTTTCGAATTAGGGCTTGGGCTTCGTCACTTCCTTTTCAACCGTCAGCTTTTCGTAAATGTGCGACAGGCACAGCACGCCGCGGAATGACTTGTCCGAAAACTGGACATCAGCCGTCTTTTCCGCCGAGTTGCAGATGAAGCACCTCTTGTCACTCTTCGCCTTGATCGTCACCACAGCATTCTCCTTCGAACTCCGTGCCACGCCCTGGCACGATGGGCCACCAGACCTCCGCGAGGTGCCGGTAGAGATGTTGCAAACCCACAATTCTGTCCCGCACCCACTGCTGCCCCATCTGACCGGGATGGACCCGGTTTATCTCGTCTTCGAGATCCGCGATCTGCTGCAGGTCGTGTTTGAATTCACTTTCTGACATGGCCATAGGCTGCTCCTCGATTTCTATTCAGTCAACATGCTGACGTTTTGATATGCCCGAGAGACTCCGCTGCTGCGAGAATCTGGACGCAATCCGAATCAAGCCGTTTGCGTGCGATTAGACTCCCCTGTATTTTTCTCCTGCCCCCTCGCTTGGAATTGGGAGGGGGCTGTGTTTTTTTTCCACGTTGGCAACCAGGACTTCGATGTCATTCGGGCCGGCCTGCCAAGTCCCTCACTCTTCCGAGTCAGGCGTGGGCTTTCCTTCTGCATTTGCTACAGCCTGTTCGGCATCTGAGAGAATCCGTTGCACGTCGTGTTCATAGACTTCGCGATCTCCGTCCCCGATGTCCCTAAGCAACGAGATGAGTTTCTTGCACGCATCCAGCAGATCGGGAGCGGCCGCTTTGACAATTTCGAGTTCCTCGTCACATCGTTTGCACGTGAGGAAATAGGAACCGTGCTTTTCAGTCGTGCCGCATTTCGGGCATGCCGGTGATGTTGAGTTCTTGATCATTTGATCGGTAGGAAAAGGGTGAATGAAATTAAGAAACTGGCCTCTCCATGATGGTGCACACATCGTGCAGTCCGGGGATAAAGCTCGATTTGTAGACCCTTCCGGAGCTACTTGCTCCGTGGCTGAATCGAATAATTTGCGTATGTTTCTGCACCAAGCCGAATTCAAAGCACAGTCTCTGTGTGTGATAAATCAGCGGACAATACCCAGCCTCGCGGTCGCTGTAATCTCCCATCAAAATTGCTAACTTGCCGCCCGCTGCCATGCGCCACCTAACGACCGCAATTAAGCTCGTGTACCGCAGCAGAAAATCTCGAAGACTCGCTGCATTGCTCAGGTCCATCGGATCGTCGGTGTAAACCTTCTGCCGCCAGTACGGCGGATGTAGCCACACGAAATCGAATTCACCGAGTCCGACATAAGACTGGCGGCTGGTCGCGTCTTTGCCATCGCGGATATCGAAACTGAGACACTCGATTCCGAGTTCTCGGCAAACATCCGCGCACGTTCCGGAACCGGTCATCGGATCGAGAAGCCGGAGGCAGACTCGCTCTTGCTGGCCACACCGTACTGGATACTGCGGAGACTCGGGCTCGCGACGGGCGGATACCAGTATGGGGAGTTGCGCGGATCACTGCTTCGCCTCGCAACCACGAGCTATCAGAACACCGGATTCTATAACCCCGAAACGCAGGAACACGAATATGTTGCCTTCCAGTTTCTCAGCATGTTCCTTCCAACCGTCGGAACAGGGGAGCGGGTGGACAACGACCGCTGCTGGCGGATCCAATGGAACCCGGCGTTCTTCCGCTTCTGTAAAATGACCGGTGGGAATCTTCTGTTCGACTTGGACCTGTACCAAACCCTC
>JAKFVC010000147.1 GCA_021732415.1 Planctomycetaceae bacterium | reverse complement strand
CCTCACCCCCAACCCCTCTCCCCGGAGTACCAGGGCGAGGGGAGCAACTGTCGCAGCGCTCCGAGATTTATGGACAGTCAAATGGTCGTGACACCAAGGGGCCGCACTCACTTCTCTGGAATATACACCAATTGGCCCGGCTGCAACTTGGTTGCGGGGTCGATGCCGTTGGCGTCGGTCAGTTCCTGGACGGTCAGTTGATATTTCCGGGCAATACTCGTCCAGTTATCCCCTGCCACGACGGTGTGATACTTGGATTCTCCGGCAGCGGCTTGCGGTAATTTGATGACCGAGGCTGCGGGTTGCCGAATGACGCCCGATTGATTGGTCGAGGGCTGTGGTACCAACTGCGGCCCCGTACTCGGCGGTGCCACGATGACGGGTGTTTGTGGAGGCGGTCCGCCTTGGATCGAGCGGCCTGGATCGACGACCGATCGACAACCTGCCTGGCAGAGTATGAGTGCGGCCAGGAGGGCAATCGTCTTGCCGATGTCACGAAGACGTGAGCCACCGCCAGAGCAAGTGGCCCACGATCTCTGTTTGAACAAATTACATCGTTCGCGGTGATCCGTCACCATCGTTGATCAGGCTCCCTCCATCGGCTTTCGATTGGCGTTTCCGGAGGTTTGATCCGATTCGGTTTCCCGTGCCAGCTTGGCGTGCGTGCCGGGCTTGATGTGCGGCGTCGTGACATGTTCGTCGAGAATCCGTTTCAAGTGGCTGCCATCCATGATTTCTACGTCGACCAGTTCTCGCGTCATCTGTTCAAGCACAGCGCGGCGTTGAGTGAGGATCTCACGCACCGTCGTATTGGCTTCGTCGATCAGCCGTTTGACTTCCAGATCGATCTCGCGGATGGTCTCTTCACTGTGCCAGAATTCATTGCCGGTCGACGATGTCGTTCCTAAGAACGATGATCGCGACTGGGGCGAATAGTTGATGCGGCCCAGCTTGGAGCTCATGCCGAATTCGGTCACCATCCGCCGGGCAATGTCAGTCGCCCGCTTCAGGTCGTCGCTGGCGCCGGTGGAGGTCTCATGGTAGATCAGTTCTTCCGCGACGATACCGCCGAAGTAGACGCAGATCTTGTTCTGCAGTTCGGTCTGCGTAATCAGATGGCGGTCTTCATCCGGGCAATGGCGTGTGTAGCCCAAGGCCGACAGTCCACGCGGGATGATCGAGATCTTGACCACAGGATCGGTGTGTGGCAGCGAGCAACCCACGAGCGCGTGACCGCATTCGTGATACGCGACACGCAGCTTTTCTTCCGGCGGAATGATTCGCGTCGATTTCTCCAGACCGACGACGACCCGTTCGACCCCTTCTTCGAAGTCGAGCATGCCGACGACACTTTTGTCTTTACGAGCAGCCAGCAACGCGGCTTCATTGACGAGGTTCGCCAGATCGGCACCAACGAAGCCCGCGGTCTGTTTGGCGAGATGTCGGATATCGACTTCCTCGGCCATCTTGATCTTCTTCATGTGGACCTTCAGGATCGCTTCGCGTCCCACGACGTCGGGGCGGTCGACCAGCACATGGCGGTCGAAACGGCCGGGACGCAACAAGGCGGGATCCAGGGTCTCGGGGCGGTTGGTGGCGCCCATGACGATGACACTTTGATCGGATGAGAAGCCGTCCATCTCCACGAGCAATGCGTTCAACGTCTGATCGCGTTCGTCGTGGCCACCGGGGGCACCGCTGCCGCGGACCTTACCCAAGGCATCGAGTTCGTCGATGAAGATGATGCTGGGCGACTTGGTACCCGCCTGCACGAACATGTCGCGAACGCGGGCCGCACCGACACCGACGTACAGTTCGACGAAGTCGGAACCAGACAGACTGAAGAACGGCACACCCGCTTCACCGGCGACAGCTTTCGCCAGCAAGGTCTTGCCGGTACCAGGAGGACCGACCAGCAAGACGCCACGCGGAATGCGACCGCCGAGTGCTTGATACTTGCCAGGGCTCCGCAGGAAGCCGACGATTTCTCGCAGTTCTTCTTTCGCTTCGTCAATTCCGGCGACATCATCAAACGTGATGCCCAGATCTTCCTGGGCGAACACCTTGCCGCGGCTGCGACTGAAGGACATGGCAGCGCCCGCACCCGACATGCGCCGGAACAGGAAGAAGACGACTACCAGCAACAGCAACGGCGGGATCCACAGCATCATGATGACCGCCAGGTCGCTATCGGGTTTTTCGGTGGTGTACTGGACTTTGTGCTCGCGCAGCAACTTCGTCAGGACGGGCATGTCCTCATTCAACGAGACCAGCGGCACATAGTAATGTTGCGGCAGATTCACAGCCGGCTTCACTTCGGTCCCCGTCTTAGCGGTTTTTGAAGCATCCTTGGCGGCCACTTCGACTTTGCCGGCGGGCTCCTTGGTTGCGGCCGGCGGGACGGACCAGATACCCATCCAGTCGGTCTTGGCGTCATCCCGGTCCTGATACTTCAGCATGCCCCGGCCAAAGCGGGCTTTGAAGATGTTATGCGGGCCGAGCTCGCCACTTTCGATCCCGGCAAAGAATTCGCTGACCGGCTTCTCTTTACCGGACATGCCATTCCAGTCGGGCATTCCGTTGAACAGGAAGCCCAGAATCAACACACCCAGCAATACGAACGGCAACACGCCCAAGCCCGGGCGGTCGTTCTTCGAGCCACGTCCAGGGGGCGTACCAGGCGGGGGCGGAGGAGGAACGGGTGAGTCTTCAGGATTCGACATTCGCGCCAATCAATAAAGGATTTGTCCAGAAGATTCCCGCGCCGAAAAATGGCGATCAGGAGTCCTCAATATCGATTCAATTCAGCCCCGTCGCCGAGGGCTCTGATGGAGTGTCTGAGCGACGGGAATCAACGCGTTCTAGGACGCACATCAGCCTGAGTTTTGCGTATCAAAGATGTGCGACGCCGGAACTTTAGAACTCTATGAAGATGCAGTAGTCAGGTCAACGTCAGTAACCATCCGGCCCGCTTCACAGTTGGGATCGAGACCGGCGAGCATTTCTGATGAGCACGCCCACATCGATCCTCAATTTCCTATCGACCGAATTCCCCAAACTGATGCCACGGGAATTGCCAAACCACCACTGACGTGATGTCTCGGCGACGACTGCAGGAATTATAGCTCTCTGGACGAGGTGGGTCGGCAAATTCTGTTGGGTGAGGACTTAGGGAACGTCACAATCTCCCTGAAATCGATCATTCAAGACTTGTTTGGACGACGGTAAGTCATTTAGCGGTAAATGGTTGCGTGCTGAATTGACAGCCTTGGTTCGCGTTCTACAATAGAAGTTTTCTCGTCAAATCGTCGTCCTATCGATTCCGGATTTCGGAATCTCTCGAAAAAATCCCTGCGACGCAGTTTGACGAGTGTCCGGAGACGCGGTGTGAACGAAGCGTATCAGAAGGCCGAAATTCTGGTGGAAGCCCTGAGCTGGATCCGCCAGTTCAAGGACCGGTCCGTCGTCATTAAGCTGGGGGGAAGTGCCCTCGAAGATGATGAGACAGTTCGGCGATTGCTCAAAGATGTCATCTTCATGGAAGCCGTGGGAATGCACCCCGTGCTGATTCATGGGGGTGGCAAGTCGATCAATGCAGCCATGAAATCGGCCGGAATTGAACCCCACTGGGTCCAGGGCCGCCGTTATACCGATGAGGCGACACTTGAGATCGTCGCCAAGGTGCTCGCCGGGGAAATCACCGTTTCGTTGGTCAGGATGATCCGGGACCTGGGTGGCCGGGCGATGCCGCTGAGCTACCTGAGCTGCAATTGCCTGGTCGGTGAGAAGTTGTTGCTGCCCGTGGAAAACGGCGCACCGCTCGATCTGGGATTTGTCGGACAGGTGGTCGATATCGATCGGGCCTTGATTGAGCAAACCTGTGCGGTCGGCGTGATTCCCGTGATTCCGTCGGTGGCCGTGGATGCCCTCGGACAGAAATACAACGTGAATGCCGACACGGCCGCCGCCGCCGTCGCGCGGTTGCTGAATGCCGAAAAGCTGATTTTTCTGAGTGATGTCCCGGGGATTTTCCGCGATCGCCATGATCCGTCGACGCTGTTGTCGAATCTGACCAGCCAGCAATGCCGCGACTTGATCGCCGACGGGACCATCGACAGCGGTATGATTCCCAAGGTGGAAGCGGCCATCGAGGCGTTGACGGCCGGGGTCAAGAAGGTCCATATCATCGACGGACGCGAGCCGCATTCACTGCTGATGGAGATATATTCCGACACCGGAATTGGAACCGAAATCGTATCGTAAGACCGCGACGGGATGGCGTTTGCTGCCAACACCGACGAACCTGATATCACCAAAGCCTGTCTAAACTGCTTTGCGGAACTTGCGACTGATCGAACCAGGAGACTACTAACGTGCATCCCGCAGCGACTCAAACGAGCCAGCAGACGATCGAGAAATTCCAACGCTACGTCATCCCCAACTACACGCGCTACCCCATCAGCCTGGTGCATGGTGAGGGTTCGTACGTCTGGGACGCTGAGGGCAAGCGTTATCTCGATTTGTTCCCCGGCTGGGGTTGCGACATCCTGGGACATGCCCCCCCGCGAGTGGTCAAGGCACTCCAGGAACAAGCCGCGCATCTGATTCACATCCCCAATACTTGGTACACCGAAGCCCAGGGGAACTTTGCGGAAGCCCTGTGTACGCGGTCGTTCGGCAAGGCGTTTTTTGCCAACAGCGGGGCCGAAGCGAACGAGGCGGCGATCAAGCTGGCTCGCCTGCATTTCAAAGGCGACCGCTACCAGATCATCACGTTTCAGAATGGTTTTCACGGGCGAACGTTTGCCACGGTGACCGCCACGGCTCAGCCCAAGTACCACGCCGGTCTGGGGCCGATGATGCCGGGCTTTATTTATTGCCCGCACAACGATCTCGATGCGCTGAAGAAACTGGTCAGCAACCAGACCTGTGCCATCATGATCGAGCCCATCCAGGGTGAAGGTGGCATCAACATTCCGGGTGACCAATATTTCTCTGAGATGCGGGCGCTCGCCGACAAGTACGGTGCCTTGTTGATTTTCGACGAAGTCCAGACCTGCATGGGCCGTACGGGAACCTGGTTCGGCTATCAACAGTGGAACGTTCAACCTGACATTTTGACGATGGCCAAGGGGGTGGCGGGTGGAGTCGCGTGCGGTGTGATGATCGCAAAAAGCGAACTGGCGGGTGATCTGCGGCCCGGTATGCATGCCAGCACGTTTGGCGGCAATCCGATCGCGATGGCTGCGGGACTGGCCACGATCGACACGATCGAACAGGACAAATTGCTGGAAAAGTGCAAAGAGAACTCCGACCGCTTTAAACGGCATCTCACCAATCTGGCCTCGGAATTGTCGATCATCAAGGAACTGCGAATCCGCGGCATGATGATCGGCATCGATCTGAAGATCTCCGGGGGACCGGCGGTGGGCATGGCTTTGGAGCGGGGCGTGCTGATCAATTCAACGCACGATACCGTCATTCGTCTGCTGCCGGCGTTGAATATTACTTCGGAACAGGTTGATGAAGGCTGTGCCGTGGTGGCCGAAGTGTTGCGGCAATTAGCGATGACAGCGTGACGTAGCCCATGGATCTCTGGCTCCCCTCTCCCCGGAGTACCAGGGCGAGGGGGGCGACTAACGAGACTCAAGACAAAACGGCTTGACGAGAAAACGCCGCAATCCGCGTATTTCTCCGTGCGAAAAGTACCGCAATCGGTAAAAATAGGAACTCAAATCAACCGCGGGGTTACCTTGCGGTCACAATTCGTTCGGGTCGCGATGACTTCCGTCGCGGCTCCGTTTCCCGTAACTGCACCAGATTAGCCGTATGGTTTCCGTACGACTTGGACAGGATCCGGCTCATGAAGCATTTTGACAGCCTGCTACGTATTACCACTCAAGAAATCCGAGACATCCTGCAGACAGCCGCCACGCTGAAGGCCGGATTGAGAGCTGGTGAGCGGCCCGCGATTCTCGCCGGACACACGCTGACCCTCCTCTTCGAAAAGCCGTCGCTACGCACGCGGATCAGTTTCGAAACCGCGATCGCTCATCTGGGCGGCAACAGCCTGTTCCTGAACGCCGCCGATGCCGGCCTGCATGGTCGCGAATCGCTGCCGGATGTCGCTCGAGTCCTCAGTTCGTACAGCGATTTCATCGTCATTCGTGCGTTCTCGCAGACCTTGATTGAAGAGATGATCAAGTATTCGAAGTGTCCCATCATCAACGGGTTGTCAGACCGCAGTCATCCGTGTCAGGCGCTGGCGGATGTCTTCACGGTGCAGGAACAGTTCGGCGAATGTGCCGGGCGGCGAATCGCGTTTGTTGGCGACGGCAACAACGTGGCGCGGTCGCTGGCCGTGGCGGCGGCTCATCTGGAAATGCCGTTCGTGATGTCGGCCCCTCCCGGTTACGAGTTTCACTCGCAGTTCTTGAAGCGGCTGCACGAGCAGTTTCCGCACGTGCAAATCATCCAGGAGCCCGATCCGCGGAAGGCGGTGGCTCATGCGGATATCATCTACACCGACGTATGGGTGAGCATGGGGCAGGAAGCAGAAACCGAGAAGCGGAAGTCGATCTTCGCGCCGTATCAGGTGAATGAAAAGCTGCTGCAGGGAGCCCCCGCCCATTCCAAGTTCATGCATTGCCTGCCGGCTCGACGCGGGCTGGAAGTGACCGACGGGGTGATGGACGGATCGCACAGCATTGCCTTCGAGCAGGCCGAGAATCGGTTGCATTTGTCGAAGGGGATTCTGGCCTGGTTGTCGGGGAAATCGGTGGGATCGCAGACGGCGTGAGCGATTGAGTGAATCGTGATCCTGAGTGAACACTCAAAATGAATTGCCCAGGCGAGCCGGGCGGCGTAAGCGCCCGGATTCTTCAATCCAAGTGCCAATCTTTGAAAATTGAAACCCAGCGCGGGCTTCGCCCACAACCCAAGTTAGATTCCAGAAAGAAGACAGGCGTGACTCTGAAGATTAGAGTGTGAGTTACCACACCAACACTCAATCCTCTGGAGTCACGCCATGTCACAGTTTCTCGCACGTCATCAGTCGCAAGTCAAGGGAGTTCTCAGCGGTTGGGATCGTCTTCGCTTCCGCGGGTCGCTACGGCCGTTGTCCTACG
>JAKFVC010000326.1 GCA_021732415.1 Planctomycetaceae bacterium | reverse complement strand
CGGGGAGAGGGGTCGGGGGTGAGGGGCAATCCGAGCGTTGTTCGACATGGTATTTTCAGGTATTTGTGGTGTTGTTGTCATTTCAGAACCGCGAGTCGCAAGTGAATCGTGCCCCTCACCCCCCAGCCCCTCTCCCCGGAGTACCAGGGCGAGGGGTGCCGCTTGTTCTAGCGCCGGCCACGGTCGCGTGACACGCGGATTGATCTGCAAGGTTTACGTTGTTAGGTTGACCGTGTCAGTCGTTACAGTTTTATCAGCAGGCGGGTAAGTCTTGGCAAGCAGGATTGCTGGTCGATGATTATACTACACTGGAGCGGCTTGTCATATTTCCAGCAGTTATCGTCGGCATCGCCGCGATTTCCACTTGTGAATGAATGTTCGGCGTCCCAATTCGCAAACCACAAGCTCGGGTTGACCTTTCATGTTATGCAGATGGCGACAATTCCGAGGTCTGCGGTGGATGTGCCCGCTTGCGGTTTGGGGCTGGCTGGCGGTCAGTACTGCGGGAGCTCAAGATGCGGGGCCGTTAATTCCTGGTGCCCACCCGCCAGTCACCTCGACGTTTCAGATGACCGGAGTTGGCTCGTGTGCGGCTGCGGGTTGTCATGGAGGCGATGGATCGAAGAAGAAACTGGACGGAACGTTTGATTATTCGAACTCGGCCTACAGCGTGTGGATTCAGCGTGATCCGCATGCTCGGGCTTATGATGTGCTGCGGACGGAACGCTCGAAGAATATGGTCCGGCAGCTTGGAAAGGGCTGGCATGCGGCCCATGAGGAGAGTCGCTGTCTCGTCTGTCATTCGAGCTTGGAACCAGCCACCGCGACGGCCGATCATACTGTTCCGAAGTGGCTGGCTCAGACTGAAGTCCTGCAAGACGGGGTCAGTTGTGAAGCGTGTCACGGGTCGGCCGAAAAGTGGTTGGTTCCGCACACTGAGCACACCTGGCGCGACCGCAAATCGCCCGAGGCGCGCGCTGCCTTGGGGTTCGTCGACCTACGGGTTGATCTGGTGAAGCGGGCGGAAACGTGCGTGAAGTGTCACGTGGGAGGACCGGGACGCGACGTCAATCATGATTTGATCGCCGCCGGACATCCGCGGTTGAATTTTGAATTGTCGGCCTATCACGTCAACATGCCGGCTCACTGGAGTCAAGCAGATGATCGCCGAGCCTTTCCCGCTCCGGAGGAGCCGCGCGGGTCAATCCTGGACGCGAAGCTGTGGATGGTCGGTCAACTGACGACAGCCGATGCCGCGCTCAACCTGTTGACGGTGCGGGCTGAGGCGGTACGTGATTCCGATGGTGCAGCGGATGCCACTCCGGTTGCGTGGCCCGAGTTTGCCGAATATGGGTGCTTTGCCTGTCATCACGATTTGCAGTCCCCCAGTTGGCGTCAGGCGAGGTCCACAGATGGTCGTAAACCCGGCAGTTATCCTTGGGGATCGTGGAATTTCCCAATGCTGGACGTACTGGAGCCGGCTGAGTCGCCGTTGATACAGGCATTGAAGAAACTCCAGCTGACCATGGGGCACCCCGCACCGGCGGTCAGTGAAGTCCTGCCGCAGGCGAGGTGGGCTCGAGAACTCATCGCCGTAGAATTGGCGAAGCACACCACGCCGACATCACTCACGGCCGATCGTATCCGGCAACTGCTGCAGCGGGTGACTCAAGATGGTCAGAAGCTATCGAGTCGCGACTGGGATTCGGCGGCGCAGGTCTATCTGGGTACGGTTGCGTTGTACCAGGGCCGCTTGCAGGCTGAGGGCCAGTCTGATCGGCTGAAGATCCCGGCAGGGACCGACCTGGAACTTCTCGCGACATTGGAGACATTGCGCGACCGGTTGAAGTTCCCACAACCTCCGGAAGCACCCGCGCAGTTTGCGAGTCCCCGAAACCTCGATTCTATTCGAATCAAGGACATTGATGCCCAGTTAAAGCGGCTCGAAGAGTTGGTCAAGCAACGGTAGTCTTATCAATTCGGCAAGGATATTTCGACGTGATGGGAGGGCGAGGCTCCCGCCGAGCCTAACACGAGCTTTAGCTCGGCGTCCGCCGGAGGCTGGATGTAATGCCTCCGGAGGACGCCGACCTGCGGTCGTCTTAGGCTCGGCGGGAGCCTCGGCCTCCCATCTATTATTTCTGCGGGATTCCCAGGAGCTTCGGATCGGTCGAGTTGGGACCGGTGACTTCGGGAATCGGTTCGTAATCGAACCATTGCTTGAGGGGCACCTGGCCTCGATGGGGATGTTCCAGTGTCGGAGTCCAGAAGAGATTGCCGACCCAGACTTCAGAATTCGGTTCCATGGCTAGCTTATTGAGGTGCAGGTCATATTTGATGCCGTAATGGACGGTGCCTCGGGCTCGCTCTTGTTCGACCGTGCCCTGATACATGTAGATCATGCCTGACATGATTGATACATACTCATCAGAGGGCCCTTTGAGCGGCACGACCGCCTCCCACTTCCAGCCGGGCTTGATGACTCGCACCGATGCGATGGGCTCGGTGATCTTCGCGAATTTCTCGGTGAGCGGTTGCCTGGTCAGAAAGACCCCTTTGGAGATTGATTCGCCATAGAGGGCATCGGTGGTTCCGAGAGCGCGTTCCAGTTCGAAACGAATCGCCAGACTGTTGGCCGCGACACGATCGCCATATTTGACTTCGTGCCCCTGGGCATCAATCAATGAGACCCGCAGTGTCGCCGTGCGATAATTGCCCCCATTGAACAACTTCTCGTTGCGTTCGCAGTTGCCGCGATAGTAAGTCCCGGACAATCGCGGGGGATGATTCGGACGAATCGGAATGGGAGGATTGCCGTAGATACTCAAGGTCGTGGGCGGGCCAGGCGGGACGATGGCCTGATTGAGTTGAACGACAGTTTGCTCTAGCTGACGAGTTTTGGCCTGCAGCCCAGCTTGCACCTCTAACAGCAAGACCACAGCCATCAGCAAATCGATCAACACGAAGTGCCAGACGTTGAAGTGTCTGAATGGTCTGAGCCAGCGAGCTCGTGGGCCGTCAGTCCAGGGACGTGCGCTGCGGACGGCTTGCTTGTAACGTTCGACCATTAGCAAGCCCAGCTGCAGGACCAGCATCACGCAGAGCCAGGGGATGAATCCGGGGACCTCGTTGACCCAGCGTTCGCCATACATCAACCAGGCTTCTTGACTGAACCAACTTTCGGCGGCGCTTTTGGCGAGGACAGCACTATCTTCGGGCCATTGAGCTCCGGCCTCGACCCATTGGCGAATGAGGCCGATCTGCTGATCGCTGAGAGGAGGCTCACCTTTGGGCATGCGGTAGGCGACATCTTTCGACGCGACGCGGCGGTAGATTTCATTCGTTTGCAACGTACCACCCACCAGCGGTGACTGCGAATAACCCTTCGCGATGACATCGTCGCGGCGATCGAGTCGCACTCCTCCGCTGCGCATGGAGGGACCGTGACAGCGATGGCAGTGCGTTTCCAGTATTGGCTGGATCTGGCCTTTGAAGTCGACAGAGGGAGTGGCAGGCTGCGCCCAAGCGAAGTGCGGTATCCAGAATCCGCACACGACTGCCAATACCGCGCGAGTGGGTTGTTGGATTCTCATAGTAGTCATCGGATTGGGCAGCGAATTAATGGAGACAGCGAATTTTGTATGTTTTTAGCCGTTTGTGATGACACGTCAACTCGCTCGTTCACTATCATTGATTTGATCAGGGGTTGAGACGCATTGGTTGACCCCGGAGGGGTCGCAGAAACATTGCTCTGCGACCCTCCAGGGTCGAAAACTGAATACCACTAACCGGTGGTGTCACTGCGCTCAACCACCGGCTACTCTCTTTAATCCCTCCGGGATAAGTGCGAATTGGCGATCTCGTGCCAGTCGCTAAAGGGTTACCGAATTGCCTCGTCAATTGTGGTGGTTGATTGACTTTAAAAGATTACTTGCTCGGTTGGCGATGGACGACCCAGCCGGGAGTTTCTACTCGAACTTGGAACAGGGTTTTTCCGGCAGTGATGTAGAGTGTCCGGAGGTCGTCGCCGCCGAAGGTGCAGTTGGTGATGACATCTTCCGTGACCGGAATTCGAGCTCGCAACTCACCAGCCGGCGTCACGACGTAGATCCCGGTGGAGACTTCGCTCGATTCGTGCGGGCCGCGGGGTGCGAAGATCCCGGCGGCGATGTAGAGGGTACCGTTCTGGTCCACGGCCATCCCGTCGCCGCCACGTCCGCCGCCGAAGTCATAGACCAGCCGCTGATGGCTGACCGTCCCGTTTTCCGCGAGATCAAACGCCCAGATCTTGCGATTCTTGCCCAGGACAGGACAACTATCGACGACGTACAGCGTCCGTTCGTCGGGACTCAGCGCAATGCCGTTGGGTCGATCGATCTGCGGCTGCGTGATAAGACGGGTGACTTGGCCATCGAGATCGATCCGATAGACCGATTCGTGGCTCATCTGCATCGTGGAGCGATCTCCGTAGCAGGGGTCGGTGAAGAATATCTGTCCGTTACTGCGGGCGGCGATATCGTTCGGGGCGTTGTATTGGACTCCATCAAATCGCTCCGTCAGCACCTCGATCTGCCCAGTCTGCATATCGGTGCGAGTGATCCGCCGCCGACCGCCGGTGCCGAATTCGTTTCCTTCACATGCGAGCAATCGACCCTGGAGATCAAACAGCAAGCCGTTCGATCGGCCACTGTCTGCCCGCCAGACTTCGATCGGAGCGCCAGGGCGTGGCAGACGGACGATGCGGTTGTTGACGATGTCGGTGAAATAGACGGCACCGTCCGCTGCGGCGGCAGGGCCCTCGGTGAATGCAACGATGGTCGCCGGTGTCAGTCCAGTGATGATTTCCATGGTGTGAGGGCCCATTTCTCGCAAGGATGTCGGCAGCAGAGTCGGTTTGTCAGAGAAGGTCAATCGGGACGTCTCGTTGATGAACGTCTCGATTATGATCATACTCAACGTTCGAATTGCTTTCAGCCTCATGGACCAGATGACCACCCTGGAGTTTGCAGATGACAAGTCGCGCTGCCACGGAATATCGGTATGAGAAGTTGACCTGGCCCGAGATCAATGACGCGGTCGATCTCCAGAAAGTCTGCATCATTCCGTGCGGAGCCGTCGAACAGCACGGACCGCATCTGCCGTTGGATGTGGACCTCGTGTGTCCGGGTGGGATCGCTTATGGAGCCGGTCGCGAGTTGCCCAGTAAGATCCTGGTCCTGCCGACACTGCAGTATGGCTACACCGGACATGTGATGGATTTTCCGGGAACTATCAATACGCACTATGAGACATTCATACGCCAGGTGATTGATGTCACCCAGTCGTTGGCCTATCACGGTTTCAAGAAGATCATCCTGTTGAATGGTCATGGATCGAACATGCCGAATCTCGATCTGGCCGCGCGACGCACCAATCTGGAGACCGATGCCGAATGCACGGTGATCGCCTGGTGGAATCTGCTGACGGTCGACAAGACCTTCCTGCCGAGCTGGCGTGAGAGCAAGTTCCCCGGCGGTTGTTCTCACGCGTGTGAGCTGGAGACGTCGCTCTATTTGTACCTGGATGAGGACAACGTCCGGAAGGACCTGATCAAGAGCGGGACGATCAGTTTCAATAACGAGGACAGCGTCTACAACTGGGTGGACCTGTTCGGAGCGGGTCCCGCGACGGTCATCTCCTGGACCAGCAGCTATTCTGATAGCGGCGTGCTGGGAGATGCGGCCAAGGCGACCAAGGAGAAGGGTGAGCGGGCCTACGTCGAGGCAGTGAAGCAGTTATGCGGCTACGTGAACTACTTCCAGCCGCGACCCAAAGACGTGCGGAAGTCATTCCAGCGGCATGCACCATCGTTCCGTATTCCCTGGGATCAACGCTCGATCGATGATTAAGCGATCGTGGGACGGGTCTCCAGGCCCGTCTGAGCCTGTAACATTCGACGCGAGCAACGACCGTCCCGCGCGAGCTTCGCGCAGCGCACGACTTGCGTTGCATAGAATCGTTAAGTGATTCGGACCCTTTTCACGAAAACGCGCCGTGCGCTGCGCGAAGCTCACGAGAGACGATGGTGTGTCGTGTCGCTGGCTACGGGCTCGGACGGGCCAGGAGACCCGTCCTACGGATGCTACGATGCTTCGCGGCCTCGAAATTACATCCGCAACATGCGATCGAGCGGCTCATCAGTGGCATCCGTAGTGGGCACCTCGGCTCGCGCGGGTTGGGTTGTGAACCAGCGTTGATCTGCCTGCAGGCGTTGGATCTCACGCGGGACGGTGACTGACGAATCTCGCCAGGACCGCAGCCGGTGGTCGCGAATTCGCAGGCTGCAAGCTGCCGCTAAGCGTTCGTCTTGGTCTTGAGCCTGGGAAGAGAGAACCAAGTCGACCCACCAGACTTCGCAGCGGTAACCACTCGGTGCAAACCACGTCGTAGTAAATCTCAATCCCGCGTAGGCCGGTAATTGTTGAGTTTCGGCGACGGCATGGACGAGTCGCCGTTGGTATTCGATCAACGGCAATTGGTGCCGGCCGGCGCTCCGAATCGCGGTGACGACTTCGTCGCTGGTCAGCGGCGCCTGAGCTTTCCCCACATCATCCTGGGTGGCACGTGAATTGAAATCCTCCACCGCTTCGGACAAGGAAATCGGGCGTTCGAACAGACAGTCGAGACCAGTCGTATGGGGACTGGAATGGACAGTTGCCAGTTCCACATGTGTGGTTTGTGGGAGTCGAGGGTCAGCTCCCAGGAACCAGTTCCAGAGTGCTTGCTTGAGTACCATGTCGCTACCTATAACTCGCATCCTGACCAATTGCCGAGCGCGATGGATCAGGAGAACACAACAACTCTCTACGGTACTAAACAGTAACAGCAAATCCGGTGCCGCGAGAAAATCCCACAAGATGAGTTGTGTTTTCACGGAAAGTCGGGCGTTTCAGCGATGGAAGCTGCCAGGTTTTGGCCAGATGTAGGCCAAATGACATACGGCCGCGATCTATCAGCGTGATGGGAGGGCGAGGCTCCCGCCGATCCTAAAGCGACCGCAGGTCGGCGTCCGCCGGAGGCCTCCGTTCGATGCCTCCGGCGGACGCCGAGCTAAGGCTCGTGTTAGGCTCGGCGGGAGCCTCGCCCTGGGATGATGCCTCTCGTCAAATAGCCCAGCGTTTTTGAATTGAGCTGGGGTTGTGGAAATCGGGAGTTTCTGTTGCGCTAGATCCTGTGAACGGTTTCATTCTGCACTCGGGTGTCAGGTTTGGG
>JAKFVC010000172.1 GCA_021732415.1 Planctomycetaceae bacterium | reverse complement strand
CCGCTGCTGCGGCATCCTTCGCATTCGGTGGTGGCGGGCGGCGTGACATCAACGTGCATTGTGACGACGTCGTGGCCGAAGCGCAACCTTACAACTTCGTTATGGAAAATCCCGGACAGTATTGGGCAGAGCCAGTGGCACCCGGGCGAAGTTGATTGACGGGATTTGCCGTATTGATTTCTCCAACCGCTTTCATGAGTTGAAAGCCGTGCGCTGCGCGAAGTTCGCGAGGCGTCAGGGGTGGTTGAAGCGGGTTGTTACGGGCTCTGACGGGCCTGGAGACCCGTCCCACGATACATCCCACGACTTGCCTTCCGAATCGCGCCGATGCACAATCAGTGGCTAGTCGTTGGCTCAATTGCTGTTCTGTGGTCTGAGGAGACTCCAATATGAAGCGGTTCGTTGCAGTTTTAGCGGCGTCGGTCGTTTGCCTGACACTGGTGAGCGGTTCATTTGCTGAGAAGCCCGAAAAGAAGGGGGACGCAAAAGTGGCACCCGCTCTGAATTTCACCATGGACAGCCTGGAGGGGAAGCCCGTCAAGTTGTCGCAGTACCAGGGCAAGGTTGTCCTGATCGTCAACGTCGCCAGCAAGTGCGGCCTGACTCCCCAGTACGAAGACCTGGAAGAAGTCAACAAGAAGTACACCGAGAAGGGCCTGACGATCCTCGGTTTCCCCGCCAATGAGTTCGGGAAGCAGGAACCGGGCACGAACAAGGAAATCGCCGAGTTCTGCCAGAAGAACTATGGCGTCGATTTCCCAATGTTCTCGAAGGTCGTCGTCAAGGGCGAAGGTCAGTGTGACCTCTACAAGTTCCTGACCTCGAAGGACACGAACCCCAAGTTCGCCGGCGACATCAAGTGGAACTTCGAAAAGTTCCTGCTGAATCGCAAGGGTGAAGTCGTGGCTCGGTTCGAACCCAAGGTCAGCCCGAACAGTGACGTCGTCATCAAGGCGATCGAAGAAGAACTCGCCAAGGAATAATTAGCGATGTGAAAACAGGTTTGCCAAAGAACCCGGCTCCGCAAGGCGGCCGGGTTTTTTGCTGCCTGTGGTGTCCCCGTGGCCGACGCTTCCAGCGTCGGATCGCAGACGCTGGCAGCGTCTGCCACGGGAGCGGGTGGCTTTGTTTTAACCATCAAGGTGATCGAAATCATTTCTGCTTATCCTGCGACATTTCCCCGCCTGGCTGCCGAACTGGAAGCCGGCATCACATTGGGTCTGCATCTGGGGGGACAGGTCTACGTGTCCCGGGCGCGCGAAGTCTTGGCGGATTTTGCGTTCGGCAATTCGCAGCCCGATGTGCCCGTCACCACCGAGATGCTGCATCCGTGGATGTCGGCCAGCAAGCCTCTGGCAGCGGTGGCCATCGCTCAGTTGATGGAGCGGGGGCGATTGCAGTTGGATGACCCGGTGGCACGGTTCATTCCCGAGTTTGCTCAACAGGGCAAAGGGCCGATCACGCTGCGCCACATTCTGACGCACACGTGTGGTTTCCGCGGGAAAGGGCGGGAAATCCCGGGGACTCCGTGGGATAAGATCATCGCCGACATGTGTGCGCTGCCGCTTGAGGCGGGTTGGGTACCGGGCGAAAAGGCGGGGTACCATGTGGCGACCAGTTGGTTCATTCTGGGGGAAGTCATCCGGCGCATTGATGGTCGCGGCTATTCAGACTACGTTCGCGATGAAATCTGCCTGCCCCTCGGATTGCAAAACACTTGGGTCGGAATGCCGCTAGCGCAGTTCGAAGCCTATGGCACATTGATCGGCCGGATGTATCTGACCGAGAAGGGAGCCTGCGTTCCTCGCCCCTGGCACACGGCCGAATTCTGTACGTGGGTCTCGCCGGGGGGCGGCGGTTGCGGACCGATCCGGGAACTGGGGCGATTCTACGAGGCTCTGCTGGCGGGCGGAGCCAACGACCACGGCCTCATTCTGCAGCCAGAAACGGTGGCGTTGTTGACGCGACGCCACCGCGTAGGAATGTTCGACGAAACGTTCCAGCACAAGATCGACTGGGGCCTGGGCTTCATCGTCAATTCATCGAAATATGGCCCACAGACGGTCCCCTACAGTTTTGGCGTCCACGCGTCAGACGACACATTCGGGCACGGCGGATTTCAATCATCCTGCGGGATGGCCGACCCGCAGCAGCAACTGGTCGTCGCCGTAGTCGTGAATGGAACACCGGGGGAAGCCCGCCATGGCAAGCGGATCCGGCTGATTAATTCGGCTATCTATGAGGACTTGGGGCTGGAATGACGGATTCCACAATGACGAAGAATCTCCACCAAAATACTGTAAATCGATTGGATTGCAATGACTGGCTGGCGACAGCTCCTATTCGTGTATTTCGTGTGATTCGTGGTCAAGAATTTCCGAAGCAGAACGACCACGAATCACACGAAATACACGAATAGGAAAGAGAGTTTCGGGCGACAAATGGTTTAAGACATTCGTCGTTCATCGTCATTGGGATTTTGTCATTCGTCATTCTCCAAACTCCAGAATTTCCTTCCATCAACAGGCGGAAATGTGTTAAACTAGAGGTCCGCCAGTCGATGACATCAGGGCTGATTTTTGCCCCGGCCTGCCTGGAATACTGAAAGTGCCTGCCCATGCTGAGTTTCCCTGGACAATCATTTCGTTTGTGTGACGGAGTCACTCGCCGTGATGCGTTGCGGCTGGGCGCTTTGGGAATGGGTGGTTTGTCGCTGGCTTCGTTGCTGCAAGCGGAAGCTCTGGCTGGGGTGAGCAACTCGCACAAAGCGGTCATCATGATCTACATGTGCGGTGCCCCGTCGCACCAGGACATGTATGATTTGAAAATGGATGCTCCGGCCGAGATCCGCGGCGAATTCAAGCCGATCGACACGGCGGTGCCGGGGATCCAGATCTGTGAGCACCTGCCGCGTCTTGCGCGGATTATGGATAAGCTGGTTCCGCTGCGGTCGGTTTACGGGTCGCCGGATGGGGATCACGATTCTTTCATCTGCTACACCGGCCGGCACAAGCGAATTCAGCCCACCGGGGGCTGGCCCTCGATGGGCTCGGTGATCTCGAAGCTGCAGGGACCGGTCAATCCGGCCGTGCCGCCGTTCGTGGGCTTGTCGCCGAATGCCGGGCATCCGCCCTATGGATCTCCTGGTCTGCCGGGTTTTCTCGGGATCGGCCACGCCGCGTTCCGGCCGTCGGGCGAATCTCGGGCTGATATGCTATTGAACGGTGTGAGTCTGGAACGCCTCGGTCAGCGCAAGGAACTCCTCGGTCACTTTGATCGCTTCCGTCGGGAAGTCGATGCGAGCGGCATGATGCGGGGCCTCGACACGATCAACCGCCAGGCGATGGATATCCTGACCTCCAGCAAACTCGCCGAGGCGCTGGATCTCAGCAAGGAAGACCCCGCCGTGAGGGAACGCTACGGCAAGGGAGACACCAAGAACTTTGGGGATGGTGCCCCGCGGAACCTCGAGCACTTCCTGCTGGCTCGCCGGCTGGTGGAAGCGGGTTGCCGAGTCGTGACGCTGAATTTCGGCCGCTGGGATTTTCACAGCGACAACTTCAACGGCCTGAAGCAGACCCATCTGCCGCAATTCGATCAAGGCTTGTCGGCCCTGATTGAAGACCTGCATCAGCGCGGAATGGATAAGGACGTTTCGGTCGTGGCCTGGGGCGAGTTTGGTCGGACTCCGCAGATCAACCCGGAAGCCGGACGCGATCACTGGCCGCAGGTTGGTGGCGGTCTGTTGGCCGGCGGCGGGATGCGAACCGGCCAGGTCATCGGCGAAACCGATCGTCTCGGCGCACGAGCCATCAATCGCCCGGTCCACTTCGGAGAAGTCTTCGCGACGCTGTATCGCAACTTGGGTCTCGATCCCAACACGGCCCCCGTTCACGATTTGGCGGGACGGCCGCAGAATCTAGTGGATGCCCACAAGCCGATGCCGGAATTGATTTGAGTTGCAGCGCAAACAAATGAGCCCCCAGTCGAGTACTCGACTGGAGGCTCATTTTGATAGGAGATTTCGCAGGGATCCTCACCTGCAGCGAGCGATTATTTCGCGGCTGGTGCTCCCGTCCCTTTCAATTCGAAGTTAAACGAGTTGGTCCCGGACGCTTTCACTTCCGCAGTCAGCTCCGTCTTGGAATTGTAGTTGGCGGGGATGAAGTCTTCCTTCGCGACGATGTCCTCACCCATCGCCCCTTTTGTCGTCTTGCCGGGGATGTCTCGCGAGGCCGTGATCTTGACCTTCTTCTTGCCGGCTTTGGCTTTGAGGGTATAGCTGCCATTCACAATCTGGCCCGCATCGGGTGCCTGACCAGGAGTTTCGGGTTCGAACTGGATGTCCCCCGTTTTTACTGGCTGGCCATCAAATTTGACGGTTCCCGAGACGGAATATGTGGCGGGGCCGCCGCTGCCGGCCGGGCAGCCGACAATCATTGTCAGCAGCCCCACAAAACTAATCGAAACCATTCGGCGCATGGATCAAGCCCGCGTCTTTCTATGAGCAGTGAGTGTTGACTTCGAACGATAGAACACAAACGCTTGGTCGACACGACGCTTAAAACTCGCCGATCACTTCATTGCCGCCACGCGTTCCGAGCCAATTCCAAGTCTGCGTGTTGATATTCGAAGACACAAAACGGACAGACCCGTCGCCCATCAGCGCGTGGGCTCCGCCCGTATGCAAACTGCGTGCATACTGTACGTTGCCTCCAGCACTCGCACAGGGAGTAAAGGGTCCGACGATGCAGTAGGCCGACCTGTCACCCGTGGTGGTATTGGGAGGCAGCAGCGTACTGAACAGATTATTTCCTTCCCAAGTGTTGTAGTACCGCCCGCGCAGATCGTGGGAACCCGTGTCATTGGTAATGATGATCTCACTGCCCATGACAGTATTGGATGAGCCGTCAATGACATCTCTGAGAGCGACCTTGGACAGCGGAAAGAACATGCCGTTCATGAGTGTCGTTCCACTGTTAGTTCCGTTTGCTGGGTACACGTTATCGTGTGCACACATCACATAATTGCCGTGAAATCCCTGAGATGCCGCGGGAGTGGTGGCTCCTGCTGTGATGATTTTTCCGGCGGCAGGATCGGTCGGACACATAAAGCCAGGCAGCTTGGTTTCTTTGCCCGCAAAGCTGTAGCCCGGCGTTCCCACGGCAACGCTGGCCGAATACTGATTGGAGAGGGGGGCTTGATCCACATAGGGGAACAACGGCTGCACCCAGCAAGCCCGGGCTGTTCCGCCAGCAGGAGATAGGTCCAGTCCGAAATAATTGAATTGACCTGGCGGGAAGGTCGTAAAGTTATCGTGATAGTTGTGCATTGCCAGACCCAACTGCTTCAAGTTGTTCTTGCATTGCGAGCGACGGGCAGACTCGCGAGCCTGCTGGACTGCTGGGAGCAGCAGCGCAATCAACACGGCGATGATCGCAATCACCACCAGCAATTCAATGAGCGTAAACGCTCGCCTTCTAACACAGCGCATGTCTGGACCTCCTTAAAGAAACAAAAACAGGCAAATGGCCCAAGGAAAAGTCGGACAATCGTCGAAAGAACGTCAGTAATAACGAAAAATGGCGGTCGAGATGATGTGCTGCCAGACTGGATCGGTTGACCATATCCGATATTAGTTACATAGACGAGTATGGATTTGTCGGCGTCGCATGTCAAGAAGCCTTTTGCCCGATAATTCGACGTGGCGGCGTGAGGTAGATTCCTTACGCTGCGCGTCCCTCTTCGGCGCTGCCAGGCGCATTCGGATTCGGCGCAGGGAGCTTTTCGGCAGGGCGCGGAATCTCATCCAGTGCCCGGCGCGGCAGCGTGAACGGAGGAATCGGGACTTCGATAGGCTCGTCGGCTTCGGGTGCGACAGGCGTCTTGATGGTGACTCGCTTGGCCGGGCGTTGATCGAGTTCCTCGATCTTCAAGGTTTGCTCCCATTGGGGGGCATCGTCACCGAAGATTTCTCGGAGGCGTTGCCGTGCGGCCAGTTTTTCACGGCGGTTAGGAAATTCGTCCCACAATTTGCGAGCCTGCTCGATCGCCTTTTGAAATCCCGGATGCAGCCGTAAACCTTGCAGAATGTAGTTCCAGGCCGCTCGTAGGTCCCCGAGTTCTTCCGAGGCCAGCGACACGTTCAGCCAGGGGCCGTCCAGATTCGGGTCACAGCGGATCGCGCTGCGGTAGTGTCCCAGGCGTGCCTCAGCAGTCGTGGCCACATCGCCGCGGTGCCAGTGATAGTTGCCGTTCCAGACGGGGTGGACCAGCAGATAGAACCACGGAATCAGGATGGCATGTGTCAGCAGGAAGACCAGCTTCCAGATCCGGGCGCAGGGACTTCCAACATAGATAACACCGGCCACGATGCCGTAAATCAGCCCTGAAAAATGACAGGCATTGCCCACTGGCAGGATCTGCAGCCAGGTCAGCGGCAGGCAGATCAGGATACCCCCAAAGCCCCATTGAATCTGTTCGGCGGTCACATAGGTCTGAAACCAGGTATCAGTTCGCCGCCACGCCCAGACCAGTCCGAACTGCGCACACAGCATCCCGGACAGACCCACATACTGACTCCACAGCGACTGCGTGGCTCCGGACACCGCCAGTCCCCCCAGGCAGAAGAGAGCATAGCGCCAACTCCCCAGTCGGGTTTCCAATAATCGACCCAAGAACCACAGAGCCGAGGCATTGCAGAGCAGATGGACCATGCCACCGTGATGGAAGCCGGTCGTCAGGACAGTCCACCAGGCGCCGTCCCACAGCCCGAATTGACTCTCGGCACCGAGCAAGACCCCTGCATCCTCGAACTTGATCTGGTATTTCCAAGCCAGGGCATTGTCTGCCCCCAACAGCAACCCGGCCGCGAACAGCATCAGCCACGTCACCGGGACAGCTCGAAACAAGGCGAAAAGTTGAGACATCAGTAGGAACTAGTCCGAATAATCCGCGTTCTACAAAATAGGATTTTTTATAGGATAACAGCCGGGAGGCTACGAAGATAATGTGGGATGGGTCTCCAGACCCGTCTGAGCCCGTAACCTGTCAACGTCGAACACCCAAAAGCCCTGCGAGCTTCGCGCAGCGCCAGCCTGCTTTGTTCAACCAGGCCTGATTCGCTTCAATAAGCTGTATCCTTCCGGGTGCCACTGGCTCTGCCCAATACTGTCCGGGATTTTCCATAACGAAGTTGTAAGGTTGCGCTTCGGCCACGACGTCGTCACAATGCACGTTGATGTCACGCCGCCCGCCACCACCGAATGCGAAGGATGCCGCAGCAGCGG
>JAKFVC010000228.1 GCA_021732415.1 Planctomycetaceae bacterium | reverse complement strand
CAAAGTGAAAGTGGTTACCAGAAGAAGCTATGGCTTTCGCACTGCAAACGTCGCGAAACTCGCGCTATTACACAACCTTGGGCACCTTCCTGAGCCCAAATCAACCCACACATTTTGCTGACGAACCAAATTTTCTAGTCGACGAAGACAAACTCATTCGCCATCAGCAGCACTTGGGCGTAGCGTTCCCACACCGGCAGCGGGCTCGGCGGCGGTCCCTGGAAATCGGCTTGTGAGCTCCACTCGCTTTGTTGATTGGGCGCTGAGGGCTCCAAACGCAATTTGAAGGTCCATTCGAAGGAGTCATGACTGGGACTCGTCCGGCAATCGGTATAAAAGTCGAGCTGATCCCCCGCTTGAACTACTATACCCTCCACTTTCGTCGAGGCCTCCGACTTCTGTGCGGTCCATTCACCGGCCACTCCGCTGCGGCTGGAGATCACACGACTCAGCACGCCGTCTCCTTCGCCCGCGGGATGTTTCAACCGTCCTCGGACGTTCAATGTACCGTCGCGCGGTGCGATCCAGCGGCGGATGACAGCATGCTGCAGGTCATTACCGGGATGCCCACCGTTGGCGTTCAATGAGACCCAACCAATCTGCGGGTCGGGGAGCTGATCCTGCCCCTGCCAGGATTTTCCCGTCCATTTGGGGATGGGGTGAAAGTCTTTCAGCCGACTGGCTGCGGTATCAAACTCACCATACCCGTACTGCCACGGTGATGCGGCTGCCAGCTCAGCGGGCGGTACGTCTTGGGCCGCCTGAATGTAGGCCGCACCCAGCTCCAATTCACGCGAACTCGGCTGGCGCGAGTAGATTAGTTGATAGATCAAACGAATTCGCTCGTTGATGTCACTCAGGGCCACGACATCTGGGCGATGCACAAGTTGAGTGAGCGTCTCCATCAGAAACGGGCTGTTCAACATGAAGAGTGCCTGTTGCGGCACCGTTGTTGTGAATCGCTGTGGCGTATGAGTGTCGGGACTGGCCAGGTCGAATGTTCGGAACAGGCCAGGGAGATTCTGGCGATCGATGAAGCCATACAAAGTCCGCCGCTTGGGGAACGGAGTCGCTTCCAATTGGACCGCGGGACCACCGATTGTCGGATCCAGTTGCCCGGATACCGCGAGCAAGTTATCACGCAGTCCTTCGAACTCGAGGCGGCGGCGATTCATCTTCCACACCAGGCGGTTTTCTGAATCGACCTTTTCCGCTTCGGGTCGTGAAAAGCTCGCTTGCTGGTAGGTCGCCGACAGCAGAATGCGGCGATGCAATTGCTTAATCGACCACTTTGAATCCATGAACTCGCGGGCCAACTCGTCGAGCAATTCCGGATGCGTCGGCGGCGAACTTCGCAGCCCAAAATCGCTCGGAGTATTGACCAGGCCTGCACCGAAATAATGTCCCCAGACGCGATTGGCGAAGACTCGGGCGGTCAGCGGATTGTCCGCGTTCGTAATCGCCTGCGCGAGCTCCAGCCGGCCGCTTCCCTTTTCGAAGTTCTTCCGTTGCTCACCTGCAACTGCCAGGATGAAGCGCCGCGGTGCTTCCGCGCCTCGATTTCCCGAGTTACCACGGACGAAGATCTGCACGTTGTGGGGTTTGGGCGAGTCTACCAGACGGAGCGGGAAGTTGCCGTCCTTGGGTTCATCGGAACTGGCAAACACGCCATACAACGAATAGTAATCCTGAGTCGGAATCGGATCATACTTGTGATCGTGACAGCGGGCACAATTCACCGTCATGCCCATCGTCCCGCGCATCACGACGTCGATTCGATCATCAATAATGTCGTTGATGTTATTGAGGAACCGACGGCCGAGCGTCAGGAATCCCATCGCCGCCAAATCACTTTGATCGCCGTCGGTAACCAGTTGATCGGCTGCAATCTGCTTCATCAGAAATTGATCGTAGGGGAGATCGTTATTCAACGATTTCACGACCCAATCGCGGTAGGTGAAGGCTTGCGTGTAGTTCCGATCCTCTTGAAAAACATAGCCCTTCGTGTCGGCATACCGGGCCACATCCAACCAATGCCGAGCCCACCGTTCCCCATAATGTGGCGAAGCCAACAGTCGATCAATCACGAGTTCATACGCGTCGGGACGGGTGTCTTGTTCAAACGCCTGAACTTCAGCAAACGAAGGCGGCAAACCAGTGACATCGAAATACGCGCGCCTCAGCAAAGTGCGACGGTCTGCCGCCGGTGAAGGCGTCAGGCCCTGTTCTTCAAGCTTACCTAGGATGAAATAGTCGACATCATTCCGCACCCAGCCGGAGTTCTTAACAGCAGGTAGAGCCGGCTTGCGTACGGGTTGCAGCGACCAATGGCTCTTCCAGGCTAGTGGATCGCCCGACTTCGTACCGGCGGTGGGAGCCGCCGCGGGCCACGCTGCTCCTTGCTTGATCCATTCGGCGAGAATATCAATGGACTCTTGAGGCAACTTGGCCTTGGGAGGCATCTTGAGTTCGTCTTCGTAGCGGACGGCGTGCATCAACCGGCTGTCATCGGGACGCCCGGGAATGATGCCTGGCCCGTTGTCAGTCCCCTTCAGCAGGAACTCGCGCGTGTCGACCCGTAAGCCACCTCGTTGCTTCTTCTCGCCGTGACATTCATAGCAATGGTCAACGAGCAGCGGCCGGACCTTCTTCTCGAAGAATTCCAGGGCCGCGGGCGTGGGGGCCTCCTCAGCGACAGCATCGCGGAGATTCCAGCAGCACAGCATAAGAGCAATCAGGGCAATACGACAAAGCGACATCGGCGGGAGTTCCAGGCGGAGTTTTGAAAGTCTAGGCATTATATAGCGGAATCACCTCCGAGAGCTATCCCGGCAACCCAACTGTAGCCTGACTCCCAATGTAGCCTGACTCTCCAGAGTCGGGAGCTTCTACGGCCGTCCAGGCCGCAGAAGCAAAAAACGTGGAGCGCGGAATAAAGCAACAAAATCCAGCCCACGCTTGATTGCCAATCCCACGAACTCGATCATAAGGCGGCGTCAACTCACATCAGGGGAAAAGCAAATGAGCATGCGATTCAGAATCACCGGCAGTTGGATCTTAGGGCTACTCATCGTCACCGTATGGAATTCCGCCCTCCCCGGCCGAATTCCGCGTCTTCAGGCCGAAGACGCCGCAACAAAAAAGGTCGCATTACCCCAACCGCGATTACCTCGCGACCGCTTATTGGTCTATCGCGATACCAAGAATCAGGAAGTGCCCGTCAAGACAATTGCCGATTGGCAACTCCGCCGCGCAGAGATCATGCTCGGCGTCGAGGCCGTCATGGGCAAGTTGCCCGGCAAAGAAAAGAAATGCGACCTGGATGTGAAGGTGGAGAACGAAGCGGACTGCGGAACTTATATCCGCCGTCTGATCACATATGCCTCCGAACCGGGATCGCGAGTCCCGGCCTACCTGTGCATTCCGAAGGCGGCATTGGAATCCAAGTCCAAAGCGACACCCGCCGTGCTGTGCTTACATGGGACGGACAATGTGGTCGGGCATGGTGTCGTTGTTGGTTTGGGAGGCAAAGCGAACCGGCAATATGCCAGCGAACTTGCCGAACGGGGTTACGTCACCCTCGCGCCGAACTATCCGTTACTCGCCAAGTATCAACCTGATATCAAGGCTCTGGGCTGGGAAAGTGGGACCTTGAAGGCCGTGTGGGACAACATCCGCGGCCTCGACTTGCTGGATTCCTTGCCCTATGTGAAGCCGGGGCGCTACGGTGCCATCGGACATTCCCTGGGGGGCCACAACTCCGTCTATACCGCGGTCTTCGATGATCGCATTCAGGCGGTCGTCTCCAGCTGCGGGCTCGATTCGTATCTCGATTACTACGAGGGCAAAGAGGCCGTCTGGATGCCGGAGAAGGGCTGGACGCAGACTCGCTACATGCCCAAGCTGCGCGACTATCGAGGCAAGCTGGCCGACATCCCATTCGACTTTTACGAGCTGATCGGGGCTCTGGCTCCGCGAAATGTGCTGATCATCGCTCCGTTACGGGATAGCAATTTCCGCCACGACAGCGTCGACCGCATCGCCACGGCCGCCAGCGAGGTCTACAAACTCTACGGCGAGCCAAAGCATTTGCGAGTCGAACATCCCGATTGTGATCACGATTTTCCCAAAGAAATGCGGGAGTTGGGTTACCAATTGTTTGATGATGTTTTGAAGAAATAGAAACGGAAGTTGGCGGCAGCGGGTACTACTTGCGGATCAGGAGTCGAGTGGCAGATCGCCTGACACAATCGACGCCAAACCGCTCCCCCAGGAATACTCCTATGCGCCGCTCAATGTTATTCGTCTGCATCGTCGTTACGTCGGCACAGCTCGCGTTTGCCGGACCTAAGACTGTGGCAGTGCTGGAACAGCACCTGCAGGCCGGGACATTGTCAGCCGGACAGGAGTTGCTGGCGTCCGAACTCGAGAAGAATCCCAAGGATCCGGACGCGCGATTTGGATTGGGAACACTTCAGTTCCTGTCAGCAGTCGAACGTCTCTCGAAAAACCTGTATCGCCACGGGGTGCTCCAGACGCAGAGAACCCTCATCGGCGGATTTGGGATCGAACTTCCCCTCCCAGTCAATCCGTTGCCGGAGAAGATCACTTACGAACAAGCCCGGGCGATCATCCAGCAGTTCGTCACCGATCTGGCCAAGGCCGAGGCCACGCTCGCACTCATCGACGCTGAAGACGTGAAGCTCCCCCTCCATTTCGGCCTGATTCGCCTGGATCTCAATGGCGACGGCAAGGCCGATTCTCATGAGTCTTTCTGGCGGATCTATTCACGATACAATCGCCGAGCCGGTGTGTCGGAGGAACTGGCACAGGAATTTGTGATCGCATTCGACATCGGGGATGTTTATTGGTTGCGAGGTTATTGCCACCTGCTGATGGCGTTTGGCGAAACGGCTCTGGCTCACGACTGGCAGGAACTTTTTAAACGGGTCGGCCATCTCCTGTTTCCCAATACGAATTCTCCTTATCCATTCCTGACCGAGGCGACTCCCGGTGATACCAACAACATCTGGTCGATTAGCCGGCTCTTGGATTTGATCGCCTACATTCATCTGATCAATTTTCAAGTCAAAGAACCGGAAAGAATGCACGCGGCTCTGGGACACCTGGAATCGATGGTCACCGTAAGCAGCCGGTCCTGGGACTTTATCTTGAATGAGGCGGATAACGATCAGGAGTGGATCCCCAATCCGAAACAGACTGGCGTGATCCCCAACGTAATCGTGACCGAAGCAATGGTCGAAAGCTGGCGCCATTTCCTGGCAGAAGCGAAGACCATTCTGAAGGGCGAGAAACTGATCCCGTTCTGGCGCGGAACTCCCGGCCGTGGGATTAACTTGAGATTGGTCTTCATGGAACCGGCTCCGTTCGATCTGGTAATGTGGATTCAGGGAACGGGCGCGGCACCTTATTTGCAGAAAGGTCCCCTCACGGATCCAGAGGTTTGGCGGCGCCTACAACGCGTGTTCGGTGGCGAGTTTTTGGGTTTTGCCCTGTGGTTTAACTGATCACGGCGTGCCCGAACTCTTCGCACCGGGTTACAGATGCCAGGCAGCATCTGTGCTTCCAGTCCTGTTCAACTAAATAAAATATCTGGGGAACTCGGGTCGCTCCAACCCAATTATCTGGTTAGAATCAACATGTGGTGATGCTTCGTTTCGACGGTGTTTGTGCGGAAGAAATCAATGGGTAACTCAACGTCGCCCCGCTTGGGGGCCCGACGCGAATTCTTGCGAGTTGGTCTGGCTGGTTTTGGGACTCTGTCTCTGCCCGGTCTATTGCGTCTCCGCGCCGAGGCCGCGACTGCCGCTGCTCGTGAGCGGACAGCCGTGATTATCGTCTGGCTGCGTGGGGGCTGCAGTCACCTCGATACCTACGATCCCAAGCCGGGAATTTCCACCGATTACCGCGGTCCCTTTTCGACGATCGATACTAAAACACCCGGATTGCGGTTCTCTGAATTGCTGCCTCGGCAGGCCCAGATCTCGGATAAGTTCGCCGTCTTACGGTCGATGGCCCATACCGGCGGTGGTCACCCTGCCGGCTCGTTGCAAATGCTGGGTGGTGATCCGGCTGCCCAAGATAAGGTCACGCCGTTTTACCCCGACTTCATGTCGGTCGCCAATTTTTTGCGGAGTGGCCAGCCGAGAAATCTACCGAACTATGTCGGCGTGAACCCCATCACTCGCTATGACAGCTTTACGATTGCGGGATCGACCTACCTCGGGCCGGGGTACGAGCCATTCGCGGTGCTGGGCGATCCGAGTCAGCCCAACTTTTCTGTGCCCAACATTGGCCTGTCCAATCCCGATCAAGCGGGACGGTTACAAGAGCGAATTCGGCTGCGCAAGTCGTTTGACGACTTCCGGCGTGAGGCCGATCAGTCGGGCGTGATGGCGGCGATGGATCAGTTTGAGACTCAGGCCCTCAATCTGCTGACGAGTACCGAAGCCGCCAAGGCGTTTGATTTGAAACAGGAAGATCCTCAGGTGCGCGACCGTTACGGCCGCAACCAGTGGGGGCAGCAATGTCTGATGGCTCGCCGGCTTGTCGAGGCGGGCGTCGAGATCGTCACGACCACCTTCGACGGTCCGCTGTGCGGACGCGTGCAGAACTGGGATGATCACGCCGTCAATCAGCACATCTTCGAAGCCCTGCAGTTCCGCATGCCGACCGTGGATCAGGCAGTCACAGCGCTGATTGAGGACATCTACGAACGTGGTCTCGACAAGCGCGTGCTGGTGGTCGTGACGGGCGAATTCGGCCGGACACCACGGATTTCTCACGTGGCGAGCAGCGGCGGCGGAGTCGCCAGTGCGCCCGCGGGAGTCGTGCAGCCCGGACGCGACCATTGGCCTCAGGCCAATTCCATGATCTGGGCCGGAGGGGGAATTCGAACAGGGCAAGTCATCGGGGCGACGAACCGTCACGGCGAAGAGCCTGTCGATCGACGAGTCGGTCCCCAGGATTTCCTCGCGACGATTTATCGACACCTCGGGATCGACTACGAACGAGTCACGCTGCCCGATCTGGCAGGTCGGCCGACGCCGATCGTGACCGATGGCAAGGCAATTCCGGAGTTAGCGGCAACGGCGTGAGCCGCAGTCGTCGTAATCTTCGTGGGACGGGTCTCCTGGCCCGTCCGAGCCCGTAACCAGTGTTCATCCCTCGCGAGCTTCGCGCAGCGCACGGCACAATTTCCATTGCGATGTTCGCGCGCTTCAATAAAGCCAAAAGTCCGGGTGCCACTGGCTCTGCCCAATACTGTCCGGGATTTTCCATAACGAAGTTGTAAGGTTGCGCTTCGGCCACGACGTCGTCACAATGCACGTTGATGTCACGCCGCCCGCCACCACCGAATGCGAAGGATGCCGCAGCAGCGG